>JAPOVQ010000006.1 GCA_026708035.1 Chloroflexota bacterium
ACGCCCCGGACACCCTAGGCGAGACGACCTACGACATCCATCTGAACGACAACGCCTACTGGCGGAATGTGCCAGCGAACGTGTGGAACTACCGGCTGGGCGGCTACCAGGTGCTGAAGAAGTGGTTGTCGTATCGGGAGCGGAAGGTGTTAGGGCGCGCGCTGAAGGTGGAGGAGGTGGGGTACTTCAGTGAGGTGGTGCGGCGGGTCGAGGCGATTCTGCTGGCGAAGAAGTAGCGCTCACTGGCAGAAGGCAGCGAGGCAGATTTTCGAAACAGGGAGCACTGTGGAAAACAGGTTGATGCAACGCAACACTATCGTACACTGTATGAATACTAATGGCAGGCTCAGATCCGGCCATATGCGAAAGGCTTGCCACACTACGAAAGGGGCTTGGTCGTCACTCTCCATAGGTCAATAGGCGGTGGGAGCCTGTGGGAGACCCAGATTTGGCGTTGGGAGCAAGGGCATCCGTGGACAGTGGTCCACCGCCCACACAGGACGGGCGCATCCGGCGCATCGCGCGCTTGCGGCGCTTTGGGCGTTGGAGTATTTTCCCGCAGCATTCTTGCGTGCCCCCAATGGGGTCGCCCTGGACGGCGCTACTCGGGAGGGCCTCAGATTCACGTTCGCGGTTCACGGCTTGCGCCAACCGCATCCCGCAGATTGGCACCAGTCGTCGCGTGACGTCCGCAGACGCTGAAGAAACCCTGTGCGACTTCCTGGAACGCTACCCTCCGCGCCCGTATCGACGCAGAGGCGCAGCCAACTATCCCGCTGCCGAACTGGCGACGGTGACGAATGCTGATGGTCTCCTGTACCTGAACGAGGTGCCGGCGCAGATGCCACAGGGGAGCCCACGGCGATCCCACACGGATGATGGCCAGAATTGTCATTTGTGGGTTATCGACGAGCGCGGACGGCCGTGCATATCGCAAGAGCCTCTGAGTCGGCTAGGCCCCGGCAAGCTTCATCACACAAACCTGACGGGTGGAGGCAAGGCGTCGATTGGGGGAGAAATCTGGTTCGGGACGCTGCCCTTCGTATACCTATCCGGCTCATCCGGTCGATATCCGCCTACGGGACGAGACCACCTAGGGGGTGCCGAACGCCTCTTTCGTGCTGTAGGCTTTGATGTGCACTCGCTGGGCTGGGATCCAGAGACCGACAGACCCCAGCGTGTCTGGCTCGAACGGTGATTGGCGGTAGGGGAGTGAACGAAGCCACCACGACGCTGTTCGTAAGAGGTAAGTACCAACTCGCCCGATACGAGCTGGGAAGTTCCGCGACGGGCCGTCGCCTGACTGAGCGTGAGGTTCTTGAGGCATACGGCCCCCGGGTATTTGCCGAGATTGATGACCAGTTGTCTGCCGTGCTGCTAGCGCGCGCCGGCGCAATCGAACATGCGATTCGCGAACAGCGCGATGCGTTGGGCGTGACACGCGCTGAGCTCGCACGCGCCGCGAATGTCGACCGTGAAATCATTGATCGAGCAGAGACTGACACCGAACAGCTCGAGTTGAGGGACCTTGAGCACTTGGCATTCGTACTTGGCCTCGATCCCGCCAAGCTGAGCATTGACGAGCGCGCGGGTTCGGATCCTGATTTGGGCGTCAGGCTGCGCGTCCTAGAGATCGAGCGCGTCGCAACTCCCACCAGTGCTCGGCTCAGCGCCCGGACCGTGTTGCGCTTCTCAGAAGCCGCTTCGATTATCAGGTCGCAGCTTCTGCTTCAGCGTTGGTTGGGAAAGCAAAGCGAGGCGGCGAGATTTGAGGCCTCGCCCAACTACGGTCCTCCGGCTTGGCGGGCGGGATATGCGCTTGCCGGACAGGCACGGGATCGGTTGGGGATCGGTCTTGAACCAATCGAGTCGATGCGGGACCTAGTCGAGGGCCGCCTTGGCATCCCGATCATTCAGGTTCCACTCCCACCGGAGATTGCGGGTGCCACAATCTCGTCGCAGGGTCAGCGAGGCATCGTGCTCAACGTGGATGGACGGAACGAGAATGTGTGGATTCGCCGAACGACGCTCGCGCATGA
Organism: Chloroflexota bacterium; assembly: GCA_026708035.1. Classification (NCBI taxonomy): domain Bacteria; kingdom Bacillati; phylum Chloroflexota; species Chloroflexota bacterium. The sequence continues at coordinate 2,040 of JAPOVQ010000006.1, forward strand.
ACTGGGGCATATCCTCTTTGATCCCGAAGAGCAACTTGCAAATGTCCGTGTCGACAGCTACGAGCAAATCGCGCGCGACGCCGAGCACGACAGCCAGTTGCCGGACTATGTGGAACAACGAGCCAACGCCTTTGCAGTTGAGTTCCTCGCTCCACGGGAAGCTGTGAGGCAACTCGTGCCGAGCCCTGCGCAAGTGAGCGCAGTAAGTGTTGAGCGGGTGATGTCGGACTTCGGAATTGGCAGAGCCGCAGCACGCTTCCACGTGGGGAACGCCTGGTGGGGAGAGGCCGAGTTACCTGTCGAGTCAGCTATTCAGACGACGCCTACAGATGACCAGAAAGCGGCCGAAAACTTTGCGCTGGACTACTTCCAACCGATTGTCACGCCTGAGCAGCGGCGTGGTCGCTTCGCCTTTCTGGCGGCGGAAGCGGTTGAAAAAAGGCTAATTACACACGATACGGCAGCTCAGTACCTTGCCTGCACAGAGAACGAAATCAGGGATGCCCTTCCTGTTTTACTCGACCTAGCGTAGTTGCCAATCTTGGTATTTCCCTTGCAAGGGATAATGGAGTCTTTGCCGCCGGCACTACAGCCTGACTCTGTTGGACAAGGTGGAATGTCTCAATCAATCTGAATAGAATCATACGGGCCGAGCGCTACGTGGCCGCGACGTAGGTCCGGCGCGAGGCGCTAACCACAGCCACCGTGAATGTTCGCAAACCCGACGCTGAATAAAACGGGCCGAAGCGCCCGCGATCACTCACAAGTATAAGCTCCAATGCAGACGTCTGAATGTCATCGATTGCTCTCCCTCTGGGCCAAGATGAGTCGGAACTACGATTCGCCTACCTATCACCCGCTGCTGTGTCACATGATCGACGTCTCAATGGTGGCGCGAGAAATGTGGACCTCTGCGCTCTCACCCGGGCAGCGGAGTGAGGCAGCAATAACCCTGGGATTCGGCAGTGATGATGAGGCTGCTGGGCGTTGGTTCGCGTTGTTTGCCGGACTCCATGACCTAGGCAAGGCCTCGCCATCGTTTCAGCTCCAGGTAGGACGCGTACGCAGCAAAGTTGCAGAACGTCTGTATAGTGTCGGACTACGGTGGGGACAGATTCCGATCAATCCGCCTCTGCACGGAACGATAACTGCTGCCACTCTGCCCAATATACTAGAAAACGAATTTGGCCTGAACGCGCAAGGATCCAAACGTATTGCGGTAGTTGTTGGCGGGCATCACGGTGTTCTACCTCGTACATCCGACATCAATAATGTCCGAAGTACTGCCCTAGGGACGCGTGAATGGGATGTTCTCAGGAGAGATATTGTCAAGTGGCTGGCTGAAGTCCTGGATGTTCCCCGTGACCGTATCCCTGGCGACATCAGCAATGCTACGGCGATGGCTCTGGCCGGATTCGTGAGCATCGCGGACTGGATAGGCTCCAACACCGATTACTTTGACTACGCTTGCCCATCTGACCTGAGCGCATACGCGCGCGGCGCGGCCGATATCGCTCGGCAAGCGCTCGACGATCTGGGCTGGGTCCACCAGCCGCGACCACGCGGCGTCCAGGAATTCAAGAAGCTATTCCCTCACATAGCGGTACCCAACGAGCTGCAACGGACGGTCGCATTGTGTGTGCGAGAGATCGATGCACCCGGTTTGGTCATCATCGAGTCGCCCATGGGCGAGGGTAAGACCGAAGCCTCGATGTATCTGGCCGACTATTGGGCTGAGTCCGCGGGCCGGCACGGGTGCTATTTCGCCTTGCCGACCCAGGCGACCAGCAATCAGATGTTTGGCAGGGTTCGGGATTTTCTGTACGGACAATATACCGGCGACCAGGTTCAGCTGCAGTTGCTCCATGGCCATGCCTCGCTGTCCGCGGAGTTCCAGGTGCTGCGTCGCAACCACCGGACCTTTACACCCACCGGGATTGACCAGGACGCCAATGCACGGGACACCAACGACGCTGGAGTGATTGCAGCAGAGTGGTTCACACACCGCAAACGCGGGCTGCTGGCACCGTTCGGCGTGGGCACCATCGACCAGGTGCTGCTGGCGGCGCTCCAGACCAAGCACGTCTTTGTCCGGCTGTTTGGCTTGGCGTGGAAGACCGTCATCGTGGATGAGGTCCACGCCTACGACGCCTATATGCTCACGCTGCTGGAGCGGTTGCTGGAATGGCTGGCGGCCCTCGGCTCGCCGGTGGTGCTACTCTCCGCGACCCTTCCTCGCAACCGGCGTGAGGCGCTGCTCGCGGCGTACCTGAAGGGCCTCGGCAATGAAGCTGGACCTGAAACGGCGGCGCTCCAGACGACATATCCGCGTATCTCCTGGGCGTCGGCCAGCTCACCTCGCGGGGCTCAGACGGTGCAGGCCTCGCGCGGCGCGAAGACGATCGCCTTGGAGTGGACAGATGGTGCCCTACCCGACCACGACGTCGCGTCGTTTCCCTTGGGTGAGCGCCTAAAACGCGCCTTGGCGCAGGGCGGATGCGCCGCCGTCATCTGCAACACCGTACGCCGTGCCCAGGATATCTACCTCGCCCTCAAGCCCTACTTCCCGAATATTGCCGACGATGGCTGTCCCGAGTTGGACCTGCTGCACGCCCGCTATCTCTTCGAGGACCGGGAGGCACGCGAGCAGCGCGCGCTTGCCCGTTTCGGTAAGCCAGACGGAACCGTGACAGATGCCACCGGCAAGGAGCGCGCGGTCCAGCGTCCGTCCAGCGCCGTCCTAGTGTCCACGCAGGTCATCGAGCAGAGTCTGGACCTGGACTTCGATCTGATGGTGTCGGACATGGCCCCCGCCGACTTGTTGCTCCAGCGCACCGGCCGGCTCCACCGGCACCAGCGTTCCCGCTCCCACGGCGTGGAGCATCCGCGTCTACTGGTTTGCCGCCCGGAGCCGAGCGACGGCGTGCCTCAGTTTGAGGCGGGCACGAAAGCCGTCTATGACCAACATGTGCTGCTGCGCTCTTGGCTAGCCCTTCGCGATCGCCAGACCATCCGCGTGCCCGACGACGTGGAGGAGATGATCGAGAACGTGTACGACGACCGTTCGCCTGTCGACTTGTCCGAGCGGCTTCGGGAAGAATGGCAAGACACACGGAACGATTTAGAGGAGGCAATTGAAAAGGAGCGCGAGGAGGCAAGAAACCGTTGGATCAAAGCTCCTGCATATAGCGGACAACTCTGGCGGCTGGCAGCAGATCCACATGAGGAGGATTCCCCAGACTTTCATCAGGCTTATCAGGCCCTGACGCGGCTTGCTCCTCCCAGCGCGTCGGTGGTCCTGCTTTTTGGGAGCCGGGACGCCGCATTTTGGGACGCAGACCACAGCGAATCCGTGGATATGGATGTCGTACCGGCGGGTGATTCGGTTGTACGCTTCCTAAGACGGTCAGTGTCAATTTCCGACAAGCGCGTGGTGTTTCAGCTCCTTGAACAATCACCGCCGGCAAACTGGCGCCGGATGGCGTTGCTAAGGAATCACCGAGCAGTCTTCCTGAATAGTGCTGGCGTTTCCGATGAAATCGGTTCCTATAGGATTGTGCTGGATGGTGAGACTGGCGCGAGGGTGGTAAGCACGAGCGAGGAATGCCTGTGACGGCGTCATTCAACCTGATAGATGAGCCTTGGGTTCCCTGCGCCATGCTCGACGGGTCGCGCCAAACCTTGGGTTTGCGCGACGTGCTGGCGCGCGCGCACGACATAGCCGAGATCAATGGGGAATCACCGCTGGTGATTGCCGCACTCCACCGGTTGCTTCTTGCAGTGCTCTACCGAAACTTTAGTGTGCAGTCGACAGAAGACTGGCGATCTCTTTGGGAGCGAGGAGAGTGGGACGCATGCCACCTTGATGCATATTTCGAGCAATGGCGCTGTCGCTTTGATCTGTTCGACGAAGATAAGCCCTTCTATCAAGTGTCCGGCCTCGATTGGGATAAGGGATCCTCTTCAGCTCGGCTATTATTTCACCAGGACAATAATGCCACGTTGTTCACGCACTTGTCTGCATCTGAACCGCCGAGACTTACACCAGCGGAATCTGTTCGTCTACTTATGGGATTCATGGCGTTTGATGTTGGTGGACTCAAGACATCTGAACGCGGTCGGCAATCGGCCAAGGCCGCGATGCTGAACAAGGGCGCGGTCGTGCTTGTTAAAGGCGAGACCTTGTTCAAGACTCTCATGCTGAATCTATGCCGGTATGATCCCGAAGATGGTGAGCCATGGGACTTTGACAGCGAGAACGATATTCCAGCGTGGGAGCGGAGTGAAGAGACCCGACCGGCCGACAGAAGGCCCGATGGTTACCTCGACCTGCTCACTTGGCAGAGCCGCCGCATTCGCCTCCAGCCGCAGTTGGATGAAGACGGAAGCACAATCGTTAAGAACGTTGTTATCATGAAGGGATTTCAGCCTTCTGAGGGCTACACCATTCGAGGTAAGGAGACAATGTTGGCCTTCCAGGAGAATCCAAGAGCCACGGGGAAGCAGGACCCGTGGCCTGCCGTGACCTTGAAGGAAGGCAGGGCGTTGTGGCGTGACAGTCTTGCGCTGTTTTATATGAGGAGTGTCAATTCAGATCGACCGCAAGTCCTTGACTGGCTGTCTGACCTGGTGAGCGAAGGCATCATTTCCCGATCCACGACAATTCCAGTAGATCTTCTTGGCCTTGGGAGCAACCGTGCAAAGATTGAATTCTGGCGGCATGAGCGGCTGCCGTTGCCTCTTGCGTACCTGGACAATAACGACCTGGTCGACAAGCTAGGGGACGCCCGGGACTTGGCGGAAGGCGTTGCCCGAGGCTTGAATTCAGTTCTCTGGACAATGGCTGTGAGGATTCTTGCAGCAAGCCAAGAGGGGAATCCTGAGCGGAACGCCGTGGAGAACTTTGTCAACTACCTTGGTGCGGAACGGGCCTACTGGCCGCGTCTGGAGGAGCCTTTCAAACAGCTCATGACGGATCTGCCCGCTGATCTTGACGCGGATGGCGATTATGGCGGCAGGCAGCTTCCCAAGTGGCGCGATAGGCTTCGTCGCACGCTTTGGGATGCTTTCCATGAGGCCACGCGCGGACTGGAGCGCTCGCCGCGCACGTTCAAGGCGGTGGCCGTCGCCGAGCGGCGGCTAGCGGCTAGAACGCGAGAGTACTTATCGGTGCAGGAAGAGGCCTGAGGCATGTCGCAGGGGTACGGATCGGTGCATGGCGGAAGGGATCGAGCATTTGTTGCCCGGTTGCAGCGCTTGGTGACGGAGGACGACCGCGGCGCGTTGGCCATGCTGCGGCGGGGGCTGCGCAGAGCGCCCGGCAACGAGCCGGCGATGCACAAATACGTGGTTCCCTGGCTCGGTGACGAGAAGGGGTGGCGAGAGGACGTGTTCTACTTGGTGGCGTCCATGTTCGCGTTCCATCCCACGAATTGGCCTGAGGATACCGAGGACAAGGACCCAAACCTCGGCGCGTCCTTTGCCCGGCTATCTCGGTCAGATGGAGGTTCGGTTGAAGCCGTCGAGCGCCGCTTCACCGTCTTGCTAAGCACCCACCAGGAAGACTTGCACGTCCAACTGCGCCATGCCGTCAGCTTGCTCAAGTCCAAAGATGTCCCCGTGGATTGGGTCCGACTGCTCAGCGACCTGCGCTGGTGGGGAAACGATGACCGAAGCGTGCAACGGCGCTGGGCCAAGGCCTTCTGGGGACAGACGCCCTAGCCGCAAACCGGGGAAGATGACGCCACCGGCGCGAACGCCGATGAGTCGCAAGTCCGGGAAAGGACGATACGCCCATGTTGGTTGAGCTTCACATCCTGCAGAACTTCGCGCCCGCCAATCTCAACCGTGACGACACCGGCATGCCCAAGGACTGCGAGTTCGGCGGCTACCGCCGCGCCCGTATCTCCAGCCAGTGCTTCAAGCGGGCGGTGAGGCAAGAATTCGATGCGGGCCTCATAGAGCCGCAATTCCTCGCCGTTCGCACGAAGCGGCTGGTCGGCGAGCTTGTCGAACGACTCCAGGCACAAGGGAAGGACGCGCAAGCGGCGCAAGACGTGGTCAAATCTGCCCTTGGTGGAGTAGAGCTCACCGTCAACGACGATGGCAAGACTCAATACCTGCTGTTCCTCGGCAGCCAAGAGATCAGCAACCTGACGGATCTGTGTGTTGCGCACTGGGATCAGCTTGTCAGCGCTGCCCCCGACGCGACACCGGATCAGGGAGGAACGACACGGCGGAGGGCAAAGAAAGTTGGCAAAGACGCAGTTCCCAAGGAAGTTCGCGATGCCGCTGACGCCATCCTTGACGGCGGCAAGGCCGCCGACCTAGCCCTCTTTGGCCGCATGTTGGCAGACCTACCGGACAAGAACACAGACGCCGCTTCCCAGGTGGCGCACGCCATCTCAACCAACCGCATCAGCATGGAGCTGGACTACTACACCGCCGTCGACGACCTCAAGCCCGAGGACACGGCGGGCGCTGACATGATCGGGGCTGTCGGCTTCAACTCCGGTTGCTTCTATCGCTATTCGAACGTCGACATGCGCCAGCTCACGTCCAATCTCCAGGGAGACGAGGAACTGGTGCGCCAGACCTTGGAAGCCTTCCTCCGCGCCTCGGTGAGCGCTGTGCCCACGGGCAAGCAGAACAGCATGGCCGCCCACAACCCGCCCTCCTTTGTCTTGGCCGTCGTGCGCAAGTCGTCGCTTTGGAACCTGGCCAACGCGTTCCTCAAACCGGTGAGGCCTCGCGAAGGCCAGGACCTCGCGGCTTGCTCCGTGGAGGCCCTGGACCGCTACTTGGGAAAGCTGTCCGCGATCTACGGCGACGATTCCATTGTTGGTGCCTGGGCCGTCTCGCTCGAAGACGACGGCGTTACCCACCTCAAGGACAGCCTGGTTCCCACCTTCGACGACTTGGTCTGCGGCGTTCTCGCCCACGCTGCGCCCGACGCCGGCAACGCGGGCTGAGCGTGGGCACGCTGCTGCTGCGTCTGGCGGGGCCAATGCAGTCTTGGGGCACGCAGAGCCGCTTCACGATGCGGGACACCGGCTTGGAGCCTTCCAAGAGCGGCGTCATCGGCCTGCTCGGCGCCGCTTTGGGACGGCCGCGACGTGAGCCGGTGGATGATCTCGCGGCCCTGCGCTTGGGAGTGCGCGTGGATTGGCCCGGTGTCATGCAAGTGGACTACCACACGGCGGGCGGGGGAACGCTTCCCGACGGCAGCCGCTACGGCGTACGCAAGGCCAGCGGCGCGGCCGGCGATACCGTGCTGTCTAACCGCTACTACCTGGCCGACGCCGACTTTCTGGTGGGGCTGGACGGCGAAGATGACGACCTGCTGCGCCGCCTGCACGCCGCCCTGCGTGAGCCTGTGTGGCAACTCTACCTGGGCCGCAAGGCGTTCGTGCCTGGCGTTCCGGTCTACGTTCCCGGCGGGCTTCGTGAGGGCGAGCGGCTGGAGCACGCGCTGACAAGCTACCCCTGGCCCAGGCTCGACATGGACGTCCCGCCGCGGAGGCGCCATCCCGATCAATTGCGCCTGACGGTTGAGGATCCGGAGGGACATGAGGTGCGGATGGACCAGCCCCACGGCGATTCGTTCCAGACGCGCCGCTTTCTGCCCCGCCGCGTGCGCAACTACTTTGTCGCATTGGGACCGGGCGATGGCGAAGTTCCAATACGCCAGGACGCCGAGGAGGATGTGGGTGTACCTGTCGCGGCTGGCGCTTGATCCGCGAGATCGTGGAGTTCGCCGCGATCTCGCGGATGTGTACCAGATGCATCGGACCATCATGTCCGCGTTCCCGCAGGTCGAGGAGCCGGGCCAGGCGCGGACGCGACTGGCCGTCTTGTATCGCGTGGACGCGGACAGGCGAACAGGACGAGTTGTCCTCTTGGTGCAGTCCAAATTGAAGCCTGACTGGGACTGCCTACCCGCGGGCTATCTCGCCGACGGCGTCGGCGAGTTGAGCAACCCGGCCACCAAGTCCGTGGCCGCGGCCTGGGCTGCACTGCGTGCGGGACAGACCCTGCGCTTCCGCCTGCGCGCCAATCCCACGAAGAAGATCGACACCAAGTCCGGGCCCGACGGACGCCGGCGCCATGGCCGGCGGGTGGACCTGCGCACCGAAGCGCAGCAAATCGACTGGTTGGCGCGGCGAGCCGAACGGGCGGGCTTTGGTCTCCTTCCCGTTCTCTCCGACAGTGACGTTCCAGCCGTGCGGGTCGGCGCTGGCGAGAAGCTGCTGGGCAAGGGTCGCCGGTTGACCCTGGTCGGCGTGCGCTTCGAGGGGCTGCTCCAGATCGAAGACCTGGACCGCTTTCGCCGTGCGCTTGAGGAAGGCATTGGACCGGGCAAGGCCTTTGGCTGCGGACTCATGTCCGTCGCTCCCTACCGGAGGCACGCATGAGACTCACGGACCTGCACGAGCTTCCCAAAGTCCGCGATAGCTGGAGTTATCTCTACGTCGAGCACGGTCGCATTGACCAGGACGCCAAGGCCATCGCTCTCCACGACGCCAACGGCAAGACGGCCATCCCCTGCGCCGCGTTAACCACGCTGATGTTGGGGCCCGGGACCTCCATCACGCACGCCGCCATCAAGACGCTGGCCGACTGCGGGTGTTTGGTGGTGTGGACCGGAGAAGAAGGCGTGCGGTTCTACGCCCAGGGACTCGGCGAGACTCGCTCGTCTCGTCGACTATTGACCCAAGCCAAGCTCTGGGCGGACCCCAAGAGCCGACTGCGCGTCGTCTTTCGGATGTATCAGATGCGGTTCGACGAGGCTCTGGACCCATCGACCACGCTGCGCCAGGTTCGCGGCAAGGAGGGTATTCGGGTGCGCGAGACCTACGCCAGACTCAGCCGCGAGACCGGCGTCGTCTGGAAGGGGCGTTCCTACCGGCGGGGTCGCTGGGGAGCGAGCGATCCCATCAATCGAGCGCTCTCGGCGGCCAATAGCTGTCTCTACGGCGTCTGTCACGCCGCCATCGTGTCGGCGGGATACTCTCCGGCTCTCGGGTTCATTCACACCGGCAAGATGCGCTCTTTCGTCTATGACGTTGCCGACCTGTACAAGACGGAGACTTCGATCCCGGCGGCATTCAACGCCGTGGCGGAAGGCGTTGCCGATCTTGAGGGCACGGTGCGCCGGCGCTGCCGCGATTACTTCCATGCGCGCAAGCTCATGTCTCGGATCGTGGCGGATATCGAGCGGGTGCTCGCCGTGCCAGTCGGTGAACCCCACACGCCCCTCGACTCGGACCTCGCGCTGCCTGGCGGTATCTGGGACCCGGAAGCCGGGGCGGTCGAGGGCGGCGTCAACTATGCCGAGCTGTTGGAGGGACAACATGACGGTCATGCTGCTGGAGCGAGTGTCGCCAAGTCTCCGCGGTGACTTGACGAAGTGGCTACTGGAACTGAAAGCCGGGGTCTTCGTCGGTCGCGTCTCGGCGATGGTCCGGGAACGCCTCTGGGCCAAGGCCTGCGCTTCGATGGGTGATGGCGGAGGCATGCTGGTCCACAGCGCCGACAACGAGCAGGGCTTCGCGTTGCAGTTCTGCGGGTCCCCAGGCCGAGTGGTGCGAGACTTCGAGGGTTTGCAGCTCGTGCTGGAACCGCGCTAACACCTTTGATGCCGTAGGAATGGCGCGTCGATTCCAGTGTGATCCCCACGCGCGTGGGGGTGAACCGCGCGTCCGGCACAAGCCGCTGCCCGCGGGCAACGTGATCCCCACGCGCGTGGGGGTGAACCGCGACGGTGGTCAACCTCCTGCCCGGCCCCACCCGTGATCCCCACGCGCGTGGGGGTGAACCGCGGACCGACGGTGGCGCGGAAGCGCCAGGTGAAGTGATCCCCACGCGCGTGGGGGTGAACCGGACGCCCGCATCACTGCTCATGCGGCCGCAACGTGATCCCCACGCGCGTGGGGGTGAACCGTGCGGCGCGACCAGTTCTACCTGGTCCTGGACGCGTGATCCCCACGCGCGTGGGGGTGAACCGGAAGTCCGTGTGGACGACCAGCGCAGCGGCGGCGTGATCCCCACGCGCGTGGGGGTGAACCGGACCTGGCGCACCGCGTACGTGATCGGGTTGGGTGATCCCCACGCGCGTGGGGGTGAACCTCCGACGCTGTAGGCGGCCCGCCGGCGGCGCGCGTGATCCCCACGCGCGTGGGGGTGAACCGATTTGTTGGGCCAGACTGCCAGCCAACGACACGTGATCCCCACGCGCGTGGGGGTGAACCGTAGCTGCGCCACGAATGCCCGCGCGTCATAGTGTGATCCCCACGCGCGTGGGGGTGAACCGCGTCCACGTTCCGCCATTATGCGGCGCAACTAGTGATCCCCACGCGCGTGGGGGTGAACCGATCTGCTGCATCAACGAGCCGGCGAGGGTCACGTGATCCCCACGCGCGTGGGGGTGAACCGTCTACCTCACGATGCCCAAGGGTCCAAATCTTGTGATCCCCACGCGCGTGGGGGTGAACCGGCAAAGGCCATCTACCGCGTGGGCTCGCGCATGTGATCCCCACGCGCGTGGGGGTGAACCGACAATCAACTTCGCACACGACGCGACACCTGCGTGATCCCCACGCGCGTGGGGGTGAACCGCGGGCGTCGTAGTTCGTGTCCAGGGTGACCAGGTGATCCCCACGCGCGTGGGGGTGAACCGACAGCGCTAGCAGCCTCGGTGGCGGCCATCACGTGATCCCCACGCGCGTGGGGGTGAACCGAGGAGAGACGTGAACCACTCGAAAATAGTCACGTGATCCCCACGCGCGTGGGGGTGAACCGTCGTTGCCGCTGACGCCGGTGATGATCAGCTCGTGATCCCCACGCGCGTGGGGGTGAACCGTAGTGGCTGTAGGTGCCCGGCATCAGCTGGTCGTGATCCCCACGCGCGTGGGGGTGAACCGTGGGCCAACCTGGCTGGCACGGCCCTGGCCATGTGATCCCCACGCGCGTGGGGGTGAACCGTTCCCTACAGGTTCAGAACGAACCTCAGCGTGAAGGTTCTTGATTTTGTCCAGCTTGGTAGGCCCGACTGGACCCGATGTGGATCGGTTCAAACCTGTGAGCGGGGATCGTTCGTCCGATGGCGTGGAACCTCGTCCGACCACAGTCGATCCAAAACTAACGCAAAACCCCGGGGGATCTCCGCCGGCTCGCTTCCAGAAGATCGGCGCTCTGCGAGCGCCTCAGCACTGGTCTGCCATCGCCAGCGCAGCGCTGGGAGACTAGCGCGGGAAGGGGGAATCTGAGACTTCCCGGCCTCGAGTTTCGCTCGCTGCGCTTTCACCCACATTCGGCCCCACGCCCACCCCCTGCCGAGGAATGCCCCCTCGGCTGGGACCGACCGCGGCGTCGCGGGCATGCGCTTGGCCGACCCGACGTGCGATGGGCCGTACGCCGGCTAGCGGTCGGGCCGCATCACGCGCAGGGCCTGAGGCACGACCGTGATCGTGACCGGCGGGCGCGCAACGAATTCGCCGTCGGCCCAGACCCCCACGTTCCGGTCAGCCGCCAGCTGCACCTGCCGGACCCGGTGATAGGCCACCGCGGGATGCCCCACGTGCGAGCCGGCGAGTGCGCGCGGCAGCATTCGCAGGACCTCCCACTTGGGCAGGCGCCGAACCAGACAGAGATCCAGGCAACCGTCGTCCGGTCGCGCGTCCGGCGCGATCCGTATCCGCCCGCCATAGCGGCTCGTGTTGCCCACGGCCGCCAAGAGGAGTTGCCCGCGAAAACTGCCGAAGTCGCCCCGCACCGTGGCGTCGGGCCAGGCGTAGGTCCGAAGTGTGACGGCTGCGCCGTAGAGATACGCGCCTGACGCGCCCAGGATGGCTGGCGCCCGCCCATCCGCCACAAACTCCGCGACCTCGCTGTCGAATCCAAATGTCGCGACCGTGATGAAATACGCACCCCTCCGTGCCTCGCCCACCGCATCGCGGCCCAACACATGGCCCAGGTCCAGCGTCCGGGTCTGGTGGTGCAGGAGGCCCCTGATCGCCGCGTCCGGCCTTGCCGGCAGGCCCAGCGCGTGTGCCAGATCGTTGCAGCGACCGGCGGGCAGGATGCCCAACTCGAGCTCCTGCCGACGCCACGCGGGCACCGCCATGATGCCGTTCACGACCTCGTGCACGGTCCCGTCGCCGCCAGACGCCACAATCCGCGTCGAGCCCGCCTCGACGGCTTCCTGGGCGAGCCTCGCGGCCGCTCCCGGCGCGTCGGTGGCGCGCACTTTGGCCTCCGCGCCCTGCGCGTCCAACCTGGACGATAGACTCATCGCCCGCGCCAGGGCACGGCCGCGGCCAGCGCGCCCGTTCGCAACGATCGTCCAGCGATCCTGCGACCGATGCATCGTTTAGCGCCGCCGATCGTTCCGCCGCATGGCGACCTTGCCGGCCCAGCTCTGACTCGGCGCTCGCGTGTGGGACGTCAGGGCGATGTCACCCCACGGTCGGTCCTGGCGCGCCATCTTTCCCCGAGCGCACGGTCGTCGCAACCCGCCGATCAGCCGCACGCTGATTGCTCCTGAGTGGGAGGGTGGCACGCCCGGAGGGATTCGAACCCCCGACCCCTGGTTCCGAAGACCAGTGCTCTAATCCGCTGAGCTACGGGCGCATGGCGGCGTGACGATTCTAGCGAGATGCGCGAGCGCGCCGGCGAACTCGGACTCTGGCCAGCGCGCTATCCGGCGACGGGTTCCTCGCCGACTCGGGCCGGGACATAGGATTCAGCGTCGCCCAGGATTTCGAACGGGCCTTCGACCCACCGGACGGGATCGACGGCGGCGCCCCCGACGTACATCTCCCAGTGGACGTGGGGACCGGTTGAGCGTCCGGTTGAGCCCACCAGGCCGACCGTGGCGCCGCGCTCGACCACCTGACCCAGCAGCACCGAAAAGTCGTGCAGGTGATAGAAGAGCGTAAACACGCCAAAGCCATGATCCAGAATGACCGTGTTGCCGCGGATCGTGAGCGGCCCGACAAAGGCGACGCGCCCCCGGTTGGGCGCCGGGATGGGAGCTCCGGTCGGCGCCGCGTAGTCGACGCCCTCGTGCACCGACATGAATGATCCCGGCTGCAGGGTGCGGCGCTCGCCATACGGCGAGGTGACCCGCCCCCTGCTCGGCGGCTGGAACGGCCCGGTCCACAGCGGTCCCCCACTCACGCGCTGGACGATGGTGTGGAGAAACTCGCGCTCTTCCTGCGCGACCGCCTCGTCGAGCAGGTCTTCGTGGCTTGCGGGTATGTGGAACTCCGCGGAGGGGTACTGGCGCTCAGCAAGCTCGACGGATATGTCGACCATGCGCTCGCCGACGCTCACCCGCAGGTCCTGCGGACCGGCCATGGCCGTGGAGGCAGTCCCAATCACGGCGTGCCAGGTGCCTTCTCGGCAGAGCAGCGGCGCGGCTTGCCCATTCCAGGTCACCGACACGCCGGCGGCCGCCGTGTGTACTTGAATGCCAATCGCATCGCCCGGCTGCGGCATCTCGGAGTCGATCGTCACCAAGTCGGCGTCGGCCGGCGGTGCGTGAGGGTCGAAGGGCGTGATTGCCGCCGCCGGAAACAGGCCGGCTTCCTTGGCCAAATCACCCGAATTGGCGAAGACGACCTGCCCGGCGCGAGCCCACGGCACGTCCACGAGCCACTGTTGCAGCACGGCTCGCTGCGTCCGCATTGCCACCATGCTGCCGAAGTCGCCGTAGGCGATGGGCAGCCCGAGCCGCGTGAGCCAGCTGGGCACGGCGAAGTAGGCGTCGCGAATGGCCGGATTCTGGTCCAGCAGGGCCAGGTGGTTTTCCATGATCTGGGAGAACGGCACGCCGGCATCCTCAGGCAGAGTGGCGTGCCGGGGGACTTGCCGGAACGATTCGAGCCAATCGTCGTGGCCCTCCCGATTCATGACGTCCATGGTGTTGGCCACGTTGACGCCATCTTTGGACGGGTCCCACTGCAGCACCATCTTCTGGAATGCCTGCACGAGAAAGCCGTGCAAAACGAAGCGGTGCGAGATCGGGTAGCCGACCACGTGGATGCCGCCGAGTTCCTGAAACGCCGTCCAGAACTTGGCGGCCTCGTCATCCCGCACGGGGTAGCCGCCGCCGGTGTCGCTGCCCGTCTGGGTAAAGAAGCGTCCGCCGTTGATCGGAAAGTCGGGCCCGAAACCGCAGGCGGTGCCGAATGGCACCTCTGGCACTTCCGCCGCCAGCGGCACAGGCAGCGCGGCCAGTGCCAGGGCGAGGATCAGGGCCACGGCCACACGGCGCATGGCGGACCGAGTGCGGGGGGATTTCACAGGCGATTAGCCTAGCATCGGAACGGCTGCGGCACCGGTGAACAAACGTCGGCGCACGCCCAGCGTGACGCGCCGCCGCACGCCCGCAACTCTGGCACTCTTGGTCGCAGATCATGGATGGCGACGCACCCGTGAAGCAGCGCGGTTTCCGACGACGGGTGGGCGGGCTGGCTCGGGCGGCGCGATCCCTGTCGCGGAGCATCGCGGACACGGCGCGCCGCGCCCAGGATCACGTCGGCGGAACCGCTGAGTCGATCACCCGCGCAACGATGGCGTGGATCGAAGCCACTCCCCAGCTCCGCGTGCTTTACCTGACGGCGGACCGGTTTGGCACCCAGCAGCTCCCCACGTTCGCCGCCGCCATCAGCTTTCAGACCTTTATCTCCCTGTTTCCGCTGATTGGCTTCATCACGGCCATCGCGGCGTTTCTGGTGGAGCCCGAAGTAATGGTGCAATTCGTCGCGGACCAATCCGGAGACCTGGCCCCCGGGGCGGAGGACTTCCTGGAAAGCACGCTGCCGTCGATGGCCGCCGTCCGCGAAAGCGTGGGCGTCATCTCGCTCATCGCGCTCCTGTGGACCGGCAGCAATCTGTTTGGCGCGCTGCGCCGCGGCCTCGACGCGGCAACGGGCGCGACCCGGCGGCGGACTTTTGTGCAGGGCCGAGCGCTGGATCTCGCCACGACGATGGCCACCGGCGGGTTGCTCGCCCTTTCCGTGACCGCCACGGCCGTACTGACGTTCTTGCAGCAATCTGAGCTACTTGGGGGCGACTCGCCATTCGCCTGGCTCGGGTGGTTGCTGCGCTGGCTTGGCGTGCTGCTCCCGATCCTTTTCGCCACCGGCGTGTTCGGGTTGATGTATCACCTGGTGCCGGCCGAGCGCCTGGCCTGGCGCCCGGCGCTGGCGGGCGGACTGGTAGGAGCCGTCGGCTTCGAGATTGGGAAGAACGCCTTCGTCTGGTACACGGCCAACTTCGGCTCGTTCAACGCGATTTACGGCCCGATTGCGACGGTTGTCTTGCTGCTGATCTGGATCTACTTCAGCAGCATGATCTTCCTGGCCGGCGCGGCATTCGGCTCGGCGGTGTCCGCCGCGATGGGTCCCGGCGAGCCCCCCGGACCTGGCGCCGCAGCTTAGGGCGCTGCCGAAACGTTACATCCGTCACCCGTGACACACACGCGTCACGGGCCCGGCGTTGTAGGGTAGTCACTCGGGATGGCTCACATCGCCCTCAACGCGCTGCCGGTATTCACCGAAGCCACATTCCGCAACGCCGGCGTGAGCCGCTTCAGCGCGCGCCTTATCGATGCCGTGCTCGAGGCCGACGCCACGCACCGATACTCGGTCTTCCTCAACGACAGCGTGGGCGAGCCGCCGTTTCGCACCGGGCCCGACGTCCGTCTGCGGCGCACACGGCTCCCAACGTCGCGCACCTGGGTGCGAATTCTCTGGGAGCACCTGGTGGCGCCGGGGCACCTCGCCCTGGCCGGCGCCGACATCGTGCACTCATTTCTGAATGTGACGCCGCTGGCCGCGCCGGGACGGCATGTGGTGGTGGTTCACGACCTGTCATTCCTGCGGGCGCCCGAGACACACCCGGCCCACCGGCGGTGGTATCTGCATGCCGCTACCCGGTTGTCCGCCCGGCGAGCGAGCGCCGTGCTGGCGGACTCCAAGTCGACGCGCCGCGATCTCATCGAGCTGTTCGGCGTGCCGCCGGACAAGATTTCGGTGGTCTACGCCGGTGTGGAACCGCAGTTCCATCCGCGCCCCGAGGCCGAGGTCGAGGCATTCTGCGCGGCGCACGGCGTGCGGCGGCCATTCGTCCTCAGCGTGGGGACCATCGAGCCCCGCAAGAACGTCGACGTGCTGATACGCGCGTTCGCCCGTTTGCGACGCGAGGGCCGTTACGCGGGCTCGCTGGTCATCGTTGGAGGACGTGGATGGATGGGCGTGAATGTGCCCGACCTCATCCAAACGGCACAGGTGGTCGATCACGCGCGATGGCTCGGTTACGTCGATCAATGGGAGCTTCCCTTTTGGTACAGTGCAGCCGACTTGCTGGTGTACCCCTCCAGTTATGAGGGGTTCGGCATGCCACCGCTTGAAGCCATGGCCAGCGGCACGCCTGTGATTACATCCAACCGGTCGTCGTTGCCCGAAGTCGTGGGAGACGCCGGGATCACTGTCGAGCCACGGGATGAAGCCGCCCTGATCGACGCCATGGCCCGAGTCCTGGAGTCACCCGAACGCCGCGAGGCCATGCGCTCGCGGGGCCTCGCCCAAGCCCAGCGATTCAGTTGGGAATCGGCAGCAGAGACATGTCTCAACGCGTATCAGAGCGTCCTGAAATCGCGCTAACCACACCGGCGCCCCCACCCCAGTCTGTGGGCCGCGCCCGCAGGACGCCGTGGCGCGTGCTCACCTCACCGTGGCTGACCGCCCTGGGCGATGTGGCCGTGCTGTTCGGCGCCTTCGTGTTCGCTTACGCCCTGCGCTACGTCTGGCGCCTGGGTCCGGAGCTCAACGAGTTTCAGTTCACGCCCATCGACGCCTATTGGGTCGTCGCCGGGCTCTTCATCCCCGTCACGGTGCTGAGCTTCTATGTGCTGGGGCGCTATTCGCGGCGGCGCAGCGTGTCCGTCCTGGACGAGCTGCCGCGGATTGCGGCGGGCGTGGTGATCGGCACCGCGGCGGTAGTCTTCGTGTTCTTCGTCTCTCGGCCGCTGTTTTTCTCGCGTCTGATGTTCATGTATCTCGGGGCGGCCGGCGCCGTGTGCACGCTGGTGTGGCTGGGATTGCGGCTGAGCCTGGTGCAGGTGGTGCGCCGGGCCGGCTTCGACAACCAGCGCATCCTGGTCGTGGGCAGCGGGGTGGTGGCCAAGTACCTGATGCAGCAATTGACCGCGTCGCCGGCCTCGGGCAACCGGGTGATCGGCTACCTGGAAGAGAGCGACGACCAGGCCAATGGCACGGGATTCGGCCGCTTTCAGCGGCTGGGCGACCTCAACGACCTGGAAGTGCTGATTCGAACCGAGACGATCGACGTGGTGTATATCGCGCTGTCCGGAACGACCCAGCACAACTTGCAGCCGCTCATCGAGCGCTGCCGGGTCCACGGCGTGCGGTTCCGGGCGGTGCCCGATCTGCTGGAAGCGCAGTTTGGCCGCATGGAGATCCACCCGTTGGCGGGAATCCCCCTGGTCACCCTGAGCGACAATGCCATCGTCGGCTTCAAATTCGTGCAAAAGCGCGCGCTGGACGTCGTGGTGAGCCTGCTCGGGCTTATTCTCAGCGCGCCGCTGTGTCTCGTGATCGCGATTGCCATTCGGGTGGATTCGCGCGGCCCCGTCCTGTTTCGCCAGACGCGCATCGGCAAAGACGGCGCCGAGTTCACCCTGTTCAAGTTCCGGTCGATGGTGGTGGACGCGGAGGCCCTGAAGCGTCAGATGATCGCCGGCGGCCCGCACCCCGCGCTCTTCAAGATACGCGACGACTCGCGGCGCACCCGGGTCGGACGCGTTCTGCGCCGCATGAGCTTCGACGAGCTGCCGCAGCTCTTCAACGTCCTCACCGGCAGCATGAGCCTGATCGGACCGCGGGCGCAGGTATCCGACGAGGTGGCCCAGTACGACGAGTGGGCGCGGCACCGCCTGCGTGTGCATCCCGGCCTCACCGGACTTTGGCAGGTCAGCGGACGCAGCGACCTCCCCTTCGAGGAAATGGTGATGCTCGACACGTACTACGTCGCCAACTGGTCGCTTGGCCTCGACCTGAAGATCCTGGTGAAGACAATTCCGGCCGTGCTGTCCGGACGCGGCGCATTCTGAGATCGCGCCGAGCCGCCGGAGTGCCGGAATGAGCGTCGCCCTCGTCCACGACTGGCTCAATCAGCAGGGCGGCGCCGAAGTGGTGCTGGAACAACTGCACGCGATGTATCCGGACGCCCCCGTCTACACGTCGTTCTATGCCCCGGACCTCGTGGACCCCGCCTTTCGCCGACTGGACGTTCGCACCAGCTGGCTGCAACGCCTGCCCGGCTGGCGCACGCGGCATCAAGCCTTTCTCGCGCTGTATCCGCTCGCGTTCCAGTCGATGCGGGTCCGAGACGCCGAAGTGGTGGTAAGCAACGTCAGCGCGTTTTGCAAGGGCGTCCAAACCCCGCCGGGAGCGGTCCACGTGTGCTACTGCCTCACGCCAACGCGATTCGTGTGGATGCCGGAGGCGTATCTGCTGCGCGAGGGCTATCCCGCCTGGCTGCCCCGCGCGCTGGCGCCGCTGCTCTGGTGGATGCGGCGGTGGGACCGCGCGGCGGCGCAGAACGTGACGCAGTTCGTCGCCATCTCGCAGGCCGTGGCCGAGCGCATCCGGCGCTTCTACGGACGCGAGGCCCTGGTGGTGCACCCGCCCGTGCATACGACGCGGTTTGCGCCCACGACGGAGGTGGACGACTACTTTCTCGTCGTGTCGCGGTTGATTCCCTATAAACGCATCGACCTGGCCGTGCGCGCGTGCACGGAGGCGTCGCTGCCGCTTCTGGTCGTGGGCGACGGCCGCGACCTACACTCCCTGCGTCGGATGGCCGGGCCGACCGTCACGTTTGCCGGCCGCGTGTCCGACGACGAGGTGCGACGGCACATGGCGCGCTGCCGCGCGTTCGTGTTCCCCGGTGAGGAGGATTTCGGCATCGCTCCGGTAGAGGCCCAGGCCGCCGGCCGCCCGGTGGTGGCATACGCCGCCGGCGGCGCGCTGGAGACCGTGCGCGACGGCGAGACCGGCGTGCTGTTTCCCGAACCGACCGTGCCCAGCCTGCGGCAGGCCCTGGAGCGCGTCACCGACATGACAATCGATTCCGCCCACCTCGTGCGGCATGCCGCGCAATTCGACGCCTCCGTGTTTCAGGCGAAGCTGCGACGGGCAATCGACTTCACCATCGAGCGGGCGCGCGCGCCCGAGGCGGCGGGCTAGGTGTCGTCGGCACGCTTCGCGCAAGTGGTGCGGCGATGGTGGGTATTCATCGCCGCCGTCACCGGCGCCACGATCGTCGCCGCCGTCCTGTGGCAACTCATCGGGCCGGTGGGGCTGCGCGCCGAGGCTGAGTTGGTCCTGACGCTGAACCTGCCGGAGGAAAGCCAGCGGCTGCAGTACGGCGCCGAAAGCAGCCGGGCGCAGGCGGCGGGAATCGTGATCGAGGACCTGGCGCGCCTCACGCGCGGCCGTGAGTTGCTGCGGCTGGCGCACGCGGAGGTGCTCGACGCCGGCCACACCATGGACTTTCGCACCATGTTCGAGACCATCGACGTCTACCCGCTCTCGCGCGGGCTGCGCATCGAGCTGGATTGGGGCGACGGACCGGCGGCGCAAGCGCTGATCGACAGCATCGTGATGCTGCTGATCGACAACCAGAATTCCTACTACCCCACCCTCGGTGAGATCGGCACGCTGCGGCTGATCGACAAGACCGACGAGCCCGAGCGTCCGCCGCGGGCGCTGGCGGCGCTGGACGTGGTGCTCAAGTCCGCGGTGGCGCTGATCCTGGCCGTTGCCGTGGCGCTCTTGGCGGATTGGCGGCTCAACCGGCTGCATGAGTCCGATGTGACCGACCTGATCGACGCGCCGGTGATCGGCCGCCTGCCGTGACCGGGCCGTTCATGCGCTGGCAATCACTCGTCATCGCGGGCGCGGCGGCGGCGGTGATCGCCGTGATCGTGAGCGCCATCGTGGTGGCTGTGGCCGAGCCCGTCTACCGCGCGTCGACCGACGTCTCGATCCGACCGCGGATCGCCGACCTGGGCGCCTCGGAAGCCGCGTCGCGCCTGATCCGCAACTACGCCGTCTGGGTCGACTCGGAGGACTACGCCGCGCGGCTAGGCCCGGAGGTCCGCGGCGGCCTGTCCGATGCCGAGATCGTCAAGCGCGTGCGGACGAACGGCGACTCCGACCGGCTGGTGGTGACGATCCAAGCCGAGGACGAGGACGCCGACCGCGCGGCGGCGGTGGTGAACGGGCTGGCGGATGCGCTGGTCGCCGAGGTGGCCACGCCGGCCCGCCTGAACGACCCGGAGAAGGGACTCGAGATTGCGGTCATCGATGCCGCGAAAGCGCCCGGCGCACCGACGTGGCCGCGGGGCGAGGTGGTGATCCCAGTCGCGGCCATCGTGGGCGCCGTGGTCGGCGCCGCCGTGGCCTGGCTGATCACACCGACGATGCCGCCCGCGCGAAACGAGGGCGACGCCTGATGGGCCAAAGCGGCGCCGGTAACGCGGAGATGCCCGGCATCGACGAGCTGCGCACCAACGTGCTCGTGGCCCTGGCCGACGCGCCGCATTCGCTGGTGGCCGTGACCAGCCCCCGCACCGATACGCGGCGGTTGGACGTGGCGGCGGCGCTGGCGGAATCGGTGGAGCAAACCGGACGTCGGGTGGCGCTGGTCGACGCGGACGTGTCCGAGCCGCGCGACGAATCGGCGGCGCCCTCGAGCACCGCAACCACAACCGCGCCGGCCGTCTCCGAGTCGAATCCGGCGCTGCTCGTGGCCGAGGCCTTTCGGGACCTGCTGGCCGACACCGCCGACGCCAATGACCTGGTGGTGGTGGCGTGTCCGCCGGTGCTCGACGTGGCCGAGACGCGCGCCGTAACCGCGGCGTGCACCGCCACCGTGCTCCTGGCCTCACAGCGGACCTCGCGCCGCGATTCCACGGTGCAGGCCGCCAGGGTGCTCCGCGAGGCCGGCGCGCGGCTGCTCGGCGTGGCGCTGCGCCGCTCCTAGGCGTTCCGGCGCAGCGGACCGAGATCGGCCGGCGGCAGCTCATCCGCCAGCATGCGCGCGTAGGCCGCGCGGGTGGCGGCGTCGGCTTCCTGCATGACGGCGGCGGGAATGTCGGCCTCGGCCGCGGCCACCGCCACGGCGACCTCGTCTGGATTGCGGAATCCCACGAGAGCCGTTGAGACGGTCTGATTCTCAATGACCCAGCGCAGCGCGAGCTGCGGCAGGTCCAGTCCGGCCTGCTGCGCCAGCGCTCGCACCTGGTCGACGACCTCCAGGTTCCGCGGCAGGTGATCGGCGCGAAACAGCGGCAGGCCGAAGGCATACCCGGTGCCCCGCCAATCCTCCTCGTCGAGCTTGGTGTCCGCCGTCAACTGCCCGGCCAGGACGCCGTGCGCGAGCGAGCCGTAGGCCATCACGCCCACGCCGTGCTCCTCGCAGGCGGGAAATCTGCGCTCGGCGTGGCGCCGGTCGAGCATGTGATAACCGACCTGGTTGGCGACCATGGGCAGGACGGCTGCGGCTTCGACCATCTGCTCGGGCGTGTAGTTGGAGACGCCGACGAACCGGACCTTGCCCTCGTCGACCAGCTCCTGGGCGGCGCCCATGGTGTCGGCGATGGGCGTGTCGGGGTCCGGCCAGTGGTGCAGAAACACGTCGACATGGTCCATGCCGAGATTCCGCAGGCTGCGCTCGCAGCTGCGGCGAAGCGTCGCGGGCCGGGCGTCCAGCCGGTTGGCCTGCACGGATTCGTCGTGCTCGATGCCGAACTTGGTGACCACGATCGCTTCATCGCGTCGCCCCTGAAGGGCCGCGCCCAAAAGCACCTCGGAGTGCCCGAAGCCGTAGCCGGCGGCGGTGTCGAACAGATTGATGCCCTGATCGAGCGCGGCGTGGATCGTGGCCGTGGCCTCGTCGTCCATGGCCGCGCCGTAGAAGCGTCCACCCATGGGCCAGCCGCCGAATCCAACCACGCTCACGCGGAGCTCCGGCGTCCCCAGCTCGCGGTATTGCACGCCCGCTCCTAGGCCTCCCGTCGCAGCGGACCGACCTCGGCCGGCGGCTGCTCGTCGGCCCGCATGCGCTCGTAAGCCGCGCGGGTAACGTCCTCAGCCTCGTGCATGACGGCAGCAGGGACGTCCGCATCGGCCGCGGACACCGCCGCGGCGACTTCGTCCGGATTGCGGAATCCCACCAGCGCGGTCGAGACGGTCGGGTTTTCGATGACCCAGCGCAGCGCCAGCTGCGGCAGGTCCAGATCCGCCTGTTTCGCCAGCGCTCGCACCTGGTCCACGACCTCGAGATTCCGCGGTAGGTGATCGGCGTGAAAGATCGGCAGGCCGAAGGCATAGCCCGTGGCACGCCAGTCGTCGTCGTTGAGCTGGGTGTCGAGCGTGAACTGCCCGGCCAGGACGCCGTGCGCCAGCGAGCCGTAGGCCATCACCCCCACTCCGTGCTCCTCGCACGACGGGAAGATCCGCTCGGCGTGGCGCCGGTCGAGCATGTGATAACCGACCTGGTTGGCGACGATCGGCAGAACCGCCGACGCCTCGGCCATCTGTGCCGGCGTGTAGTTGGAGACGCCGATGAACCGCACCTTGCCCTCGTCGACCAGCTCCTTGGCGGCGCCCATGGTGTCGGCGATGGGCGTGTCGGGGTCCGGCCAGTGGTGCAGGAACACGTCGATGTGGTCTATGCCCAGGTGCCGCAGGCTGCTTTCGCAGCCCCGGCGCACCGCCGAAGGGCGCCCGTCGCGCCGGTAGGCGTGGACGGATTCGTCCCGGTCGATGCCGAACTTGGTGACCACGATCACCTCGTCGCGCCGCCCGCGCAGCGCCGCGCCCATCAGCGCCTCGGAGTGCCCCATGCCGTAGCCGGCGGCTGTGTCGAACAGGTTGATGCCCTGGTCGATCGCGGCATGAATGGTGGCCGTGGCCTCGGCGTCCATGTCCGCGCCGTAGAAGCGCCCGCCCATGGGCCAGCCGCCAAACCCGACCACGCTCACGCGAAGCTCCGGCGTTCCCATCTCGCGGTACCGCACGCCCACACCCTTTCGCCGACCCGATTCGTGCGAAGCATGCGCCCAGCACCGGCGCGGGTCAACCGCGGCTGATACCATGTGAGCGGTGCGCCGTGCCCGAAATCCGGCGCCCGCCCCACGCATCCACGAGGAGTCCTATGTCGTTCGCGGTGATCCGCTCGGGTGGCCAGCAGTTCCGCGTGCAGCCCGGCGACGTGATCGACGTGGAGCTGCGGGACGAGTCGTCCGGACCGGTGGCCTTCGAGGACGTGCTGCTGATCAATGACGACGACGGCCGGCACGTGGGCACGCCCACGCTGGACGGCGCGACCGTCCGCGGCACGGCGTTGGGCGAGGTCAAGGGGCGCAAGGTGCGGATCTTCACCTACCACGCCAAGAAGCGACACCGGCGGCGCATGGGCCACCGGCAACGCTACACGCGGGTTCGCATCGACGGCATCGACCGGTCGGCGGCGAGCGACGAGTAGACAGAGAGGCAGAGAGACTCATGGCACATAAGAAAGGCCTCGGCAGCAGCCGCAACGGCCGCGACAGCAACCCCAAGATGCTGGGCGTCAAGCGCTCGGACGGCGAATTCGTGCGTCCCGGCGAGATCATCGTGCGGCAGCGCGGCACCAAGCTGCTGCCCGGACCCAACATCGGCGTCGGCCGCGATCACACGCTCTTCTCGCTGATCGAAGGCCACGTCGTCTTCGAGCGCATGCGCGGGCGCACCCGCGTGCGCGTGGCGGACGCGGCCTAAACTACAGCCTCAGGGCCGATAGCTCAGTCGGAAGAGCGCCGCACTCGCATTGCGGAGGTCGTGGGTTCGAGTCCCATTCGGTCCACCCTCGATGGCGTGCATTCCAAGTGGTCATGGACCGCTGGAGTCCCACAGCCGTTATACGTATACTTGACTTAGAGCACCGTATACGTGCATTAGGCGCCGATTCCCGATGAAGCAAAAGCTCACCATCACGGTAGACGCCGAGCTGCTCCCAGCGGCCAAACGGTATGCCCGCTCCCGCGGCGTGTCCCTCTCGTCGCTGGTCGAGCAATCGCTCCGGGAAATGGCCGGCGGGAACATGCAGTCGTTCTCCACGCGTTGGCGAGGCAAGTTTCGGGCAGCGGAGCGTCAAGATGACCCGCGCTACGACGCATTGGCCAAGAAGTTCCTCCAATGATTCTCCTCGACACCGACGTGCTCATCGACGTCGCGCTGGACAGGACTCCACACTCGGACCCGGCTTCCGAACTTCTGGATCGGATCGAGCATGGCGCGGAGGCCGCCTACATCGCGTGGCACTCCGCGTCGAATTTCTACTACATCGTCTCGCCGGTGCTCGGAGGCACAAGCACCCGCGAGTTCATTGCCGAACTAACCCGCTTTGTATCGGTGGCTACCACCGACACGGAGAGTGTCCGGTATGCCACGGCGCTGCCAATGGCCGATTTCGAGGACGCCATCCAGGTAGCCGCCGCCCGTGCTTGCGGGGCTCGCCATATCGTCACGAGGAATGTCAGGGACTACCAACGCTCCCCCATCCGTGCAATCAGCCCGCAGGAGTCGCTCAGTGAATTGTTCTGATGCTCGGCGAGTCAGCCCCGAGAAGGTCACGTGAACAGCCTCAGGCCCGACGGCTCGGTCGGAAGAGCGCCGCACTCGCATTGCGGAAGTCGTGGCTGCGAGTCCCATTCGGTCCACCATCACGACTTGAATAAGCCATTTCAAGAAGCCGACATTTGGCAAATTTCAAGCTCCTCCTACGGGACGGGAGACATCCGTCAGGCCGGTAGTATATTGGGCAATCGGGCCATCTCGTATAGGCGCTTGATCTCGCGGAGGCAACAGTAGATGGAGAATGACATTTACACCCCAGAGGGCTATACGGATCGAATACGACAAGAGCTCGGAAACTGTCTCACTGAGACGAATCTTTCTCATGGTGAGAAGTTTATAGGCAAAGTACGGGATCGATACGATCTTGGAGACCGTTTGGCCCTCATCACCACCGACCGTCAGAGTGCCTTCGACCGGGTGCTCGCCGCTATCCCTTTCAAAGGGCAGGTCCTCAACCTGACGAGCGCATGGTGGTTCGAACAGACCCGACATATCGTGCCAAATCACGTGCTATCCGTCCCCGATCCAAACGTCACGATTGCCAAGCAATGCATCGTCTTCCCGATTGAGTTCGTGGTGCGTGGATACATCACCGGAACCACGAGCACCGCCCTCTGGACGGTCTACCAGAGTGGTCAGCGTGAATACTGCGGCATCGATCTGCCCCGCGGCCTGGTGAAAAACGAAAAACTCCCGACGAACTACCTCACACCGACCACCAAGTCGGAGGATCACGACCGTCCGATCAGCCCCGACGAGATCGTATCCGAAAACTGGATGACGGCCGCCGATTGGGAACAATGCAGCCACATCGCGCAGCAACTTTTCGCATTCGGTCAAGCCAAGGCAGCCGAGCATGGCCTGATTCTCGTGGATACAAAATATGAGATGGGCCGTGACGAGAACGGCGAGATCCTTCTGATCGACGAGATCCACACCCCCGACTCGAGTCGCTACTGGATCGCCGACTCGTATCAACAGCGCATGCGCGAGGGCCGGGAACCCGACAACGTCGACAAGGAATTCCTCCGGCTCTGGTTCACGGAGAACTGCAACCCCTACGAGGATGAGGTCCTCCCACCGGCGCCGGACGACCTTGTCATCGAACTCTCACGACGCTACATCTACCTCTACGAGAAGATCACCGGTCGCTCTTTCGAGTTTCCAGGGGCGGACCAACCCATCGAGTCGCGTTTGGCAAGCAACCTTCAAGGAAACACATGAAGGTGTACGCCGGGCGATAGCGACCACCGGTGAAGAAATTCATTCTCTTTGACCATGATGGGGTTCTGGTGGATACCGAATTCTGGTATTTCAAAGCCGGAGAGCGCGCCCTCGCCGACATCGGGTTCACCATGGATCGAGACCAATACCTCCGAGACATGATCCAGGGAAATGCCACCTGGGCCCAAGCCGTCGCGGCAGGTATTGATGAACAGACCATCGGCAGGCAGCGCGAGATCCGCAATGCCTACAATCAGGAATATCTTCGAACCGAAGACATTGAGATCGAGGGTGTCCTAGAAACGCTGGACGTACTTGCCGATGAGTACAGGATGGGCATAATCACCACCTCCAAACCGGATGATTTCGCCTTGATTCACAAACGTCGCTCCATCCTGGACTATATGGACTTCTATTTGGCCAGGGATGACTACGAGAGAGCCAAACCACATCCCGAACCCTATCTGAAAGGACTCGAACGCTTTGGCGCCACTGCTACTGAAGCGGTGGTCGTTGAAGACTCGTCGAGAGGCTTAGCGTCGGCAATAGCGGCGGGAATTGACTGCATCGTGGTTGCGAACGAGTTCACTGCATCTCACGACTTGTCCCAAGCAACTGCCAAGGTCGCTACGTTTAGAGAATTACCAACTGCCATAAAAGGATTAGCGAGCTAGCCAGGCGCTATCGCGGCCGCGCCTGACGCCTGCGCGATAGAGGGCGGGTGGCGAGACGGGAGCAGTGCATATGAGCACGAGGCGGGTCGTCATCGTCGGTGGAGGCTTCGCCGGGCTCAGCGCCGATACAGGCGGCGGGTGTCCCCGCGCCCCGCCGCAGACCTGGCGCGGATGCCTCCTCGGGAAAGTATGAGTACACTGGATCGCGGATTGTTTCCTTAGCGCTCGTCGAACTACATCGCTTGGACATCCGTGAGGCGACGCGAATAGAGATTGTCGGAGGAGTTATTCGTGGCAACCAAATACGCAGGCTTCGCTTTGATGGCCGGAATGATCCTGATCATGTTGTCCACCATGCTCCTGCCGGGCAACGTGCTCGTTGGCGCCGTGGACCAGACCGATTTCGTGGCAGCCCGGGACGCATTGGG
This sequence comes from Chloroflexota bacterium, assembly GCA_026708035.1. Taxonomy (NCBI): domain Bacteria; kingdom Bacillati; phylum Chloroflexota; species Chloroflexota bacterium. The sequence continues at coordinate 29,082 of JAPOVQ010000006.1, forward strand.
CGACTCGCCGATCCTGGCGCACTGGATGACGTTCCTGACCATAGTTTCACTGTTGCTCATGTCCTTCGGACTATTCGGCCTCTATCCCGCGGCAAGCCGGCAGGCTGGGCTTGCCGGCAGGCTGCTGCAGTTCGGCATATTCATTTCAGTCATTGAGTGGACCATACTCATCATCGTCGCCGGCATGAGGCACTTCGTCATCCACCTGATGCAACGCAGTGACCTGACCGCCAACGAGATTCTGACTGCGGCGGAATTTCAGGCCGTGGCTCTGGCCGTGCATACCAACATGACGGGAATCGGGTTGGCGTTATATGCGTTGTTCCCAATGGCAACCATCCTCTTGGGCATCGGGCTGTCCAAACGGTTCAACTCGATGAACATTTACAAAGCGTCCAGCTACGTTATGGTGGCTGGTGGAGTGTTGGGACTCCTCATCTTCCTGATTGCTATGAATGCTCCGGACTTTGGCCTCTTGACCATGCTTATGATTAACAACTCCGTCCTCTACGTGCTTTCACTTGCCCTGATAGTCATCGGGTACGGCATGTACCGGGAACGGCAAGAACTCGTGCCGTGATCCCTCTCGCCGCGCCACCATTCGAGGCCCTGCCGACGGGGACGCGGCGTACACGCCCTGCAGCTCCAGCCCCTACCGGAGAACTCGCAAATCGGTATCCCTTGTCCCATCAACGTACACGTTAGACAGAATCGGCCTTTAGCTTGGGGGCCGGCGGAGAAGGGGCTTGCGCCCCCGAGGCTGACGCCCGCACGATAGACGGCGGGTGGCGAGACGGGAGCCGCGCATATGAGCACGGGGCGGGTCGTCATCGTTGGCGGGGGCTTCGCGGGGCTCAGCGCCGCCTACACGCTGATGCAGCGGGGCGTCACGCCCCTGCTGCTCGAGGCGCAGGACCACGTGGGCGGACGCGGCAGCGGCGAGCGGGTGGATGGGTTCTCCCTGGACATGGGCGCCTTCGTCTTCACGTCCACCTACGACACCGCCTTCCGCCTGTGCGAGGAGCTGGGCCTGCCGCTGGCGCCGTCGCAGATGAAATTCGGCCACCACCGCAACGGGCGGTGGGTGACCACGACGCCGGACCAATCGCTCTGGAACTTCATCCGTCACCTGCGGACGGCCGTCACCATGGGCTTCCTCTCACCCGCGGGCATGCGGGCCGGCTTCAGGGTGATGCGGGAGATCCGTCGGCAGGCTCCGCACATGAGTTTCGCCAGCGACAGTCCCATCGCCGATATCGACGACGACGAGTCCTTCGGCGAATACATGAAGCGGCTCAACGTGCCCGAGAACCTGCAGCTGACGCTCCGAGCGCCCCTCGATATGATCCTGGGCGATCCGGAACCCGCGGGACAGGCGCTGATGCGGGCGTACATCGGAGAAACGATGCTGCACGACGGTAGGGTCTCCATGCCCGAGCGCGGCATCGGCTCTCTGAGCCGGGCGCTTGCCGACACCTGCGCCGATGCGATTCAGGTATCGACCCCCGTCAGGAAAATCGTCGTCGCGAACGGGGCGGCCGCCGGCGTGGTCACGGACGGCGAGACGATCGAGGCGGACGCGGTCATTTGCGCCGTCCCCGGCACGAAGGTTGCGGACCTGGTTCTCGAGCTGCCGGAAGCAACTCGCCGCGCCCTCGGCACGATTAGCTACTCAACCGGTTGCCGCGTGGTGATCGGCCTCGACCATTCCCCGCTCCCTCCGGGCTGGCACGGCGCGCTCTTCCCGGAGGACGACGACACGCCGCTGCTGCTGAACAGGTCGGCCTTCCTGCCCGCCTGCGCGCCGCCGGGGAAGAGCATTCTCGACCTGATGATCGGGCGCGACCGCGCCAAGGAACTCATCCCGCTCGACGACGAGGAGATCAAGCGCGAGATGCTGGGCGCCGCGCGCCGGAACGCGCCGCCGGGCTCCGCGCTCCCCGGCGACGACGAGGGGCTGTTCCACCGCGTCTACCGCTGGGAAGAGGCGCTGTGCATGGGGACGCCCGGCATGCTGGCCGCGGTGGCGCAGATCCCGGAGCAGCTTGCCGGGCGCATCGACAACCTGGTCCTGGCGGGTGACTACATGGGCGTGCCGTCGGTCAACGGCGCGCTTTCCAGCGGCCAGAGCGCCGCAATCGAGGTCGCGGATCGCTTAGCGTCTCGCACCAGCTAGGCCGGACGTCCGCTTACGGTTGGCTCGCCCCGTCGTCGGTCGATCGTGCGAGTCCCCAGCCCAGCAGACCCATGTAGACGAGTCCGGCGACGGACATCAGGGCAAACACGGGCGCGAGCGCCAGCTCCAAGGCGTTTGAATGCCAGGCGGAGATGAACACCACCAGCGAGGCCACGGCCAGCACTGCCACGATGGGGTGCAGGACCGGGGGCAGACGCATGGGTTCCGGCCGGGCAGCCAGGCCCAGCGCGAAGATCGCCGTCCCGACCGAGCCGGCGACGCCGGAAGTGAAGTGGAAGCCCCACACCAACCGCTGCATGGCCAGCGCCGAATCGAGCCACTCCTGCGACTTCGCCGCCTCGCTCTCCAGTGCGGCCAGTCCCATGCCGACGATCATGTAGTCAAGGCCCCGCATGACCATCTGCAGGATCGCGGCGATGACCATCCCCAGCAGGCCGAGCCGCGCCACGGGGCCGGCATACCGCCGCAGGGTCAGGAGTCCATGCAGCATCAGCAGAGCGCCGCAAATGATCACCACCGGCACGGTGTAAGACAGCGTCGCGTTGCGCGCCATCGCCAGCGTGAGGTCGCTGAGGCTCGTGCTGGGCACCGTGTCCACCACCCCACGGCCCGGCGAGAGCGCATAGCCCACCCCCACCAACACCATCCCCAGCAGCAACGACCAGCCGCCGAGTTGCTTGTCAGTCAAACGCTTGAGGTATTTCACGTTATCTATTCGCAGCGAACGAGCGAGCCTTACCTATGGTCATACTGCATCGCCCACCGAGGCAAGGCGCTGAACAGATTCCTCCCATGCGCGCTGTATCTTGCGCTAGGTACCGGAGCCTGATTCAGGTGGCGTCCACAGTCCGGGATCGGCTTTGATCAAGCTCTACACTACAGTCTCCGCTTGGAGGCTGCCCATCGCGACCAACGCCCATTGCCTGTAAAGGTCTGTCGCAAGCACATGGACAGCTCCGACGGCGTCGGCGACATCATGCACATTCGGGTCAGGTGCAGGCCTTGAGGACGGGTCCATCCGGCGATGTGGGTTGGCGAGCCACATCGTAAGGTCGGGAAGTCGGCTGTACTCCTTGACGAATCGCTCGCGGTGCTGACGAATCTGTTGGGAGTCGTTGGTCTTCGTCCCGCCGGGATAGCCCTTGACCTCGACCGTTGCTTCCCAGTCGTCGACTCCTTCACGTGTGAGCCGAAGGTCTTCACGCTTGGGCTCGCCGTGCGACAACGTTGCGTCCATGTCGCGGACCTTGAATCCGAATTCCGCAAGCACTTGATGAGCCGCGTCAACCAACTCAGTACCGTCGGCCCAAAGGATTCGTCGGATCCCTTGATCGGCTCTCTCTCCTTCAGCGGTTAACTCCGCCTCACGCTGATCTCGTTCTTTGGTCAGGCGCTCAATCTCACATTCAATCTGTGAAATCTGATCTGCGAGCGACTGTTCCTCTGGGGTGTACCAATCCGCAGGCTGGCTCAAGCGGGGTGGCGCGTATGGCACTCGGGTCGGATCTGATACATGGATCTCGCAGAGAAAGGCCCTGAACCATGCCGCGAGATTGGCGGCTTTGGGGAGCAGGAGTGCAATGGGCGTTGACGCCTCATCTTCGGCCGAGTCGGATCGGGGCGGAAGGACGATTCGCAAAGCGACTGGATGGCCCGATGTCGTCTCAATCAGCGCGGCCCGGTCTCTTCGCGAAGTGTCAATGATGGTTGGCGGTCTCGCGGCTCGGCCCAGCACCTTGGATAGTTCGTCAGCTAGCGCCGCATACGGCTTCGGGATGTGGGGAGTAGTCGTCAGCTCCCGCTCTGTGTTTTCGTAATTGGTCTTTGCATAGTGCTGAATCCGCGTCCCGAATGGGGGCGAGAATTGGTCCGACCAATAGAGGCTTGTGGGCCCGACCACCATGATATTGACTCTCTTGTCAACATGAACGCGATAGCTATGGAGATCGCCCGAAACGACTATGTCCGTCTCCGTCCAATCGTAGCCGGCTAGGAACTCGTCAAGCGACTCCGCTGCCCTTAGTGTTCCGCAGAGCGGTGCAATTGACGCCACCTCAGTCTCGTTGAGGCCGATTGCGGCAACTCTCGGTCGCTTAGGAATCAGCATGCACCTTCCCTGTGCCTTGGCTGCCAAAGCCCACCCGGGCCTTGCAGGGCACCAACGATCGTGGCGAGTCTCCTCAGATTATGACTCTCAGCCTGATTCAGGAGGCCGAAGAGATGGTGCGCCTTTGCGGCGAACACATTCGACGGGTCGTCCTCGGATCTCAGATATTGCGCCAACTCCGGAAAATATGACCATGGTCATGACCATGGTAGGATAGTGCTCGCCTATCCAGTCGAGAAGAGGGCGATGACGACGGAAGCCCCTAGGAAGCCCGGGCCGCGGACGATCATGGCGTCCGAGTTCAAGGCCAAGTGCCTCAAGCTCATGGACGAGGTGGCGGAGAGCGGCGAGGAGATCGTCATCACCAAGAACGGCCGCCCGGTGTCGCGGCTGACGCCCTACCGGGAGCGGCCAACGAGCTGGTTTGGCCGAGATCGGGACATCATTCAGATTCACGGCGACATCACCGAACCGATCGACGTTGAATGGGAGGCCCAGTCCGACCCGGACCGCGTGCTGAATCCGTGATCCTGCTCGACACACAGGTCCTGCTCTGGTCACGGTTCGGAGACGCCCGTTTTGGTCGGCGAGCCCGCAGCCAGATCGAACGAGCCTTGCGTGAAGGCAACATCGCGGTGTCGGCAATCTCGTTCTGGGAAGTGGCCATGCTGCACGACAAGGGCAGACTCACGCTGCTGCGCAGCGTGGCCTCGTGGCGTCAGGCGCTGCTCGATGAGGGGCTCGTCGAGATTCCGATGGACGGCGAGATCGGAATCCGCGCGGCGACGCTCCCGGACTTTCACGCCGACCCAGCCGACCGCTTGATCGTGGCTACCGCGTTGGAGGGGCATCGACTGGTGACCGCCGACCAGCGGATCCTCGATTGGCCGGGGCACGTGAGCCGGCTGGACGCTACGCAGTAGACGTCGTCGCGGCCGAGATGTTCGCCCAGCGGATATCCCGCTTGGGGCAGCCTTTGGACTTTGGGGGATGGGCGAGTTTGAAACCCGCCCCTACGTGAGGCATCCGGCGCAGCTTTGGACTCGACCGGACTGGATTCCGGCTTCCGCCGGAATGACGAAGGGGCGGCGCAAGGGTCGCCTTTCGTAGACCGTTGAATTCGGGAGGACGGGCGGTTTGCGAACCGCCCCTACTCGTGGGGGAATGAGCCCCCATCGGTCACTCGAACAGGTGGTGGAAGGGCTTGGACGCTTTCTCTTGCTCGGTTTCTCCCGTGAAGCCGATATGGAAGAGCGCGTCGCCTTCGTGGGCGAGGGGGAGGTTCGTGCGGCCGACGATCACGCCGTCCATGGGCGACTTGATTTCGGTTTCCGACTCGCCCAGCGGATCGGAAACGATGGCCAGCAGCTCGCCGTCCACGACCTCCGCACCGATTGGCTGTCTCATCCTGACCACGCCGCTGGCCGGCGCCCTCACCCAGCTGCTGTCGCGCAGGATCACGGGGGCTTTCGATTCACTGCCCCGCTTTTGCGTGGGCAACATGCCCAGATGCTCCATGACCCCGATCACGCCCCATAGGCCGGTGCGTATCGCCGTTTCATCGAAGCGGAGCGCTTCGCCGGCCTCGTAGACGATGACGGGAACGTCGCGCTTGTCGGCGGCCTCGCGCAGGCTTCCGTCCCTGGAGGCGGAGTTCACGACCAGCGGGGCGCCAAAGGCGCGCGCCATGGGCTCGGCCGCGGGATTGTCCAGATCGACGCGGATTTGCGGAACGTTCTCCCGGTGCACGGCGCCGGTGTGGAGATCGATGCCATGCGTGGCGTTCGAGAGGATCTGGTCGACGAACATCTCGGCGAGGCGGGCAGCCAGCGAGCCCTTGGCGGACCCCGGGAAGGAGCGGTTGAGGTCGCGCCGGTCGGGAAGGTATCGGCTGAGATTCAGAAAGCCGGGCACGTTCACGATTGGAACGGCGATCAGCGCTCCCTTGAGGCGCCGCAAGGCGGCCAGCTTGATGATACGCCGGATGATCTCGACCCCGTTGAGCTCGTCGCCGTGTATGGCGGCCGAGACGAACAGCACCGGCCCATCCTCGGCGCCGTTGATGACGTGCACCGGCATCGCCAGGGGGACGTGAATCGACAGATCGGCGATCGGCAGGTCCACCTGGGTCCGATACCCAGGGGCGACGTCTACATCGCCAATGCTGATGGGATCGGATGACCCACTGGCGGGGGTGTTCATCACTGGGTCTCTACCCCACCGTCTCGATAGGCGCGGGTTTGGCGTGCGATTCCAGGAAGGCGATGATCTGATCGGCGATATCGGTCCCGGTCGCCTCTTCGATTCCCTTCAGACCTGGGGTTGAGTTCACTTCGATGAGCACCGGCCCGCGACTGGATCGGAGCATGTCCACGCCGGCCACGTTGAGTCCCAATGCCCGACAGGCGCGCAGTGCGACCGATCCTTCTTCGGGCGTGATTTCCAGCTTCTCCGCAGTGCCGCCACGATGCAGGTTGGATCGAAACTCGCCGGGTCCGCTCTGGCGCTTCATGGCGCCAACCACGCGGTCGCCGATGACGAACGCCCGAATGTCCGCCCCTCCCGCTTCCTTCACATATTCCTGAACCAGGATGTTGATATTGGCCTTACGGAACGCCTCGAACGTGCTCTTGGCCGACGGCATGGTTTCGCCAAGCACCACGCCCAAGCCCTGGGTCCCTTCCACCAGCTTGATGACGACGGGTGGGCCGCCGACCATGCGGATCAGGTCCTCGGCTCGCCGCGCGGAGTTTGCGAATCCGGTGACCGGCAACCCAATCCCGAGTTGAGACATGATCTGGAGCGCCCAGAGCTTGTCTCGGGCGCGACCGATGGCCTCGGACTCGTTGAGCGACCATACGCCCATCGTCTCGAACTGGCGCAACACCGCCAGACCGTAAAAGGTGATCGAGGCGCCGATGCGGGGAATCACGGCGTCATAGCCGGAAAGGACGGCGCCTCGGTACAGCACTTGCGGTCGCTCGGATGTGATGTTGGCGTAGCACTGGGTCGTATTGATGATGTCGATGCGGTGCCCCTTGGCCTCGGCGGCTTCCACGAGGCGCTTATGGCTATAGAGGCCAGGATTGCGCGCCAGCATTGCGATTCTCACGAGTCCACCCCTCCACCCTCGAGGCCGCCTCGATCCTTCAATGGACCGTCGACAGCTTTTCTTGGCTTCCTGCCTGCGCGGTATGAGGCGTGAGGATCGACAATCACGCGGTCCCGCATGGCCTCGCGGCCGATGATCATCGGAAAGCCCATGGCGTCGCGATTGGCCAGGCTCAATTCGATCGGCCAACTGCCGGAGCCTATCTGAAGGCTCGTACTGATGATGTACCGGCGCTCGCGGGATCCGCTCGAGTTCGTGACCCATCGGCGATCGCTGACGGGCGCCTCGCAGACCACGGACGTGACCTTGTCACGCTGCATGGGATGGACGCGAAACCGTATCCACTGCCGACCTTCGACCGTGCGAAGACTGAGGTCCCACGCGTGCAAGGCGGAGGTCTTCGCGCCGGTATCGAGCTTGGCCTTGATGGCGGCAATGCCGAGGCCCGGCAAGGATGCCCACTCCCGCCATCCGAGTATTCGTCGGTTCTTACCGCCGGAAGCCATTGAACGCTTAGCGCGAGCCAATCGCCCTTAGTTCGCTGCTTCTAACTCTACCCACAGCGGCATGGCTGGCGATCGGGCGCCCGCCGTGCGGGCCGCCCGCCGAGATTAGGCGAGGTCGTAGCGGTCCAGATTCATAACCTTGTTCCAGGCGCTCACGAAGTCGCGCACGAAGGTCTCCTGCGCGTCGTCGCAGGCGTGGACCTCGGCGAGCGCTCGAAGCTCGGAGTTTGAACCGAAGACCAGGTCCACTCGCGTGCCGGTCCACTTGAGCTCGCCGGTCTGGCCATCGCGTCCTTCGAACACGCCGTCAGACTCGGAGGCCTCGGTCCACTCGGTGCTCATGTCGAGCAGGTTGACGAAGAAGTCGGTGGTCAACGCGCCGGGTCGATCGGTGAGGACTCCGTGCTGGGATTGCCCGGTGTTCGCATCCAGGGCGCGCAAGCCGCCGACGAGCACCGTCATCTCGGGAGCCGTCAGCGTGAGCATGTAGGCCCGCTCGACCAGCAGGTCCTCCGGGGCGCCGTCCTGCCCCGCCTGGAGGTAGTTGCGGAAACCGTCCGCGGTGGGTTCGAGCACGGCGAACGACTCCTCGTCGGTCCACTCCTGCGACGCGTCCGTGCGCCCCGGCGCAAACGGGACTGCCACGTCATGACCGGCGCTTCGGGCCGCCTGCTCAACACCCGCGCATCCGGCCAAGACGATCAGGTCGGCCAGGGAAACCCTGGCACCGCCGTTCTGCGAGCCGTTGAACTCGGCCTGGATCTGCTCCAGCGCTCCCAGCGCTTGGCTGAGGCCGGCTGGATCGTTCACTTCCCAATCCCTCTGCGGCGCAAGCCGGATGCGCGCCCCGTTCGCTCCGCCGCGCTTGTCGGTGCCGCGGAACGACGCGGCCGACGCCCACGCCGTCGAGACCAGCTGGGAAACGGGCAGGCCCGAGGCGAGGATCTTTGCCTTGAGTTCGGCGACTTCCGGCTCCCCGATCAACTCGTGATTGACGGCGGGAACCGGGTCCTGCCACAACAGCGGCTCGGTGGGAACCAGCGGCCCGAGATAACGGGCGCGGGGCCCCATGTCGCGGTGAATCAGCTTGAACCACGCCCTGGCGAAGGCGTCCTCGAACTCCTCGAAGTTCTCGAGGAAGCGCTTCGCGATCGGCCCGTACACCGGGTCCTCCCGCAGCGAGAGATCCGTCGTCAGCATCATGGGGGCGTGCTTCTTGGCGGGATCGTGCGCATCGGGCACGGTGGCCACCGACGCGGCATTCGTGGGTTCGTATTGCGATTTGCCGGCGGGGCTGTTCGTCAGTTCCCACTCGTGGTTGTGCAGGTTCTCGAAGAAGTTGTTGTCCCACTTCACGGGGTCGTTGGTCCACGCGCCTTCCAGGCCGCTGGTGAACGTATCGCCGGCCTTGCCGCTGCCGTAGCTGTTCTTCCAACCGAACCCTTGCTCCTCCAGCGAGGCTCCCTCGGGCTCCGGTCCGACATGACTCTCAGAGGCGGCGCCGTGCGCCTTGCCAAAGGTGTGCCCGCCGGCGATCAGCGCAACGGTTTCCTCATCGTTCATCGCCATGCGCTTGAACGTGTTGCGGATGTAGTTGGCCGCCGCGAGCGGATCGGGGTTGCCGTTCGGCCCTTCCGGATTCACGTAGATGAGTCCCATGTGGTCGGCGCCGTAGGGTCCCTCGATTTCGCCGTCGTCGCTGTGGCGCTCGTCGGCAAGCCACGTCTCCTCAGACCCCCAGTCGGTCTCGTCGGCCTCCCAGACGTCCTCGCGGCCGAAGGCGAAGCCAAAGGTCTTGAACCCCATGGACTCCAGCGCGCAGTTGCCGGCGAAGATGATGAGGTCGGCCCAGGAGAGCCGCCGGCCGTACTTCTGCTTGATCGGCCAGAGCAGGCGGCGCGCCTTGTCGAGGCTGGCGTTGTCCGGCCAGCTGTTGAGCGGCGCGAAGCGCTGGTGGCCCGAGCCGCCGCCGCCGCGGCCGTCGCTGATGCGATAAGTGCCCGCGGCATGCCACGTCATGCGAATGAAAAGCGGACCATAGTGGCCATAGTCGGCCGGCCACCAATCCTGCGATGTCATCATAACTTGTTCGACATCTTGCTTCAGCTCATCGACGTCAATAGTCTTAACCGCATTGGCATAGTTGAAGTCTTTGTCCATCGGATCAGATAGCGGAGAGTTATGCCGCAGAACCTTCAGGTTCAACTGATCCGGCCACCAGTATTGATTGGAAGTCATCGTTGGTCCGTCCTTTGAAGTCTTCGGCGACTGGCGCGGACTTTCAGAAATCGTGGCCCGCCCCGATATCATAGCCGCAATCGCCGCCCCGCCGCAGCCGTGTCCGACCTACGCGGGAGGCGAGCCGGTGACCTGATGAGGCGTTCGCGAGTCCGAGTCCCATTCGGCCCACGGAGGTTCGACTCTCAGAGCCGATCGGAGCCAGACTCGCCGAGCGCAGCGCGGAAGGGGGCAAGCGCAATGGCGGGCAGCAGGTCCAGGAGGGCATCGAGCGGGACAACGAAACCCGCCGCCGAGGGAGGCGACGGGAGGGTGGTTCTACTTTCGGGCGGCAACCCCCAAATCGCCAAGGCCGACGGCGATGCGCCCGTGCAGGCCTACATCGCCGCGATGCCGGGCTGGAAGAGCGACGTCGGGCGCCGCCTGGACGAGCTGATCGTGCGCACCGTGCCCAACGTGCGCAAGGCCGTGAGGTGGAACTCGCCCTGGTACGGCATCGAGGGGCAGGGATGGTTCCTGAGCACCCACGTCTTCAGCCGCTACGTGAAGGTGACATTCCTCAACGGTGCGTCGCTGCAACCAGAGCCACCCGGCTCGGGCAAGGACCCCGACGCGCGCTGGCTGGACGTCTACGAAGACGGGTTTGACGAGGCGCAGATGACGGAGTGGGTGCGGCAGTCGGCCGCGTTGCCCGGCTGGGACGGGTTCGACACGCTGTGAGGTCGGATTCGTCGTCGTTCACGAGACCCGGTTTGGGAGTCCCTGAGCAACCTCATCAATGCCGTTGCGCAAGGACCAAGGGGTGGTCCTCAATGGTCCCCAGGTCCGTCTCGTCGCAGCCGCACGCCGTCGAAGACGTCTCAAGCACCACGAACCCGGAATCAGCCAGGGTCCCGAGGTATTCGCGGAGGCCGAAGTTGCTCCAGTACATCGTCACTCCATGGAAGTCGTCTTCGGTGTATCCCGGCTCGCTCTGGTGGCTCAAGGTGCACAGCAGGTATCCGCCCGGCCTGAGCCAACGGTGAAACCGCTGAAACAGAGCCGGCTGCACCTCTCGCGGAAGGTGGAAGATGGAGTACAGGGCGACGATCGCGTCGAAGCTGGACGGCTTAAAGCTGATCGACATGACGTCGGCGCACATAAACTCGCCGGTTGGAACGTGGCGCCGTGCGAGACGGACCATTTCGCGCGAGACATCCACTCCGGTGACGCGGTGACAGTCCGCCAGCGATTCGGCAATCGGGACGCCGGCCCCACAGCCCACGTCGAGCACCGCGCTGCCGTCGTCCAGTCGATCCAAGAGTCCCCGAATCTCGGCTGCCGCCTGGACTTTTCGCGACTCGTGATAGGCCTGCGCGCAGGCGTCATATCCTCGTGTCACCAGCGCTCGGTAGTCGGTTGCTGGATTGTTCGCCGGGATCACGGCGTCACGTCCCTCGACGCCGCCGGTGTCGATGCTGCGGCAGTGCCGAGACATCGCAAGAGGTAGGAGGCTCGCTCATGGACAAGCTGGCATTCGTTGATACGCACGTTCACTACTACGACCTACAGCATCCGGAGCTGGTGTACGAGCACTGGCAGCCGGGGGTTCCGCACCCGACGATGGGGTGGAGGTTGCAAAAGCTCGCCGAGCGGAGCTACCTGGCCGAGGATTATATCGCCGAGACTCGGAACGCGAACGTTACCAAGTCGGTGCACGTGCAGGCGGCCATCGGCAGCCCGGATCCGGTAACCGAGACGGAGTGGCTGCAGGAGGCAGCGGACCGCACGGGGTTTCCGCACGGGATCGTGGCCCATGCGGACCTGCGGGACCCGGGCGTGCGGGCCGTGCTGGAGCGTCACGCCGAGTCGCCCAACATGCGGGGAATCCGAGACTTTTCCTGCGGTGACTACCTGGTGGAGCCGGACTTCCACCGGGGCTTCGCGCTGCTGGAGACGTTCAGCCTGGTGTCGAGCCTGTCGGTTCAATGGCATGAGATGGAGAAGGTGCGGGACCTGGCGCACAAGTTTCCGAACATCACGATCGTGGTGGATCACACGGGATGGCCGGAGGAGCGGACGAATGAGTATTTCGCGAACTGGAAACGCGGGGTGGCCACCGCGGCCAGTTGCGACAACATCCGCTGGAAGATCTCGGGCCTTGGCATGGGCGACAACGACTGGACGGTCGACAGCATCCGGCCGTTCGTGCTGACGTCCATCGAGACTTTCGGCGTCGAGCGCTGCTTCTTTGGGACGAACTGGCCGGTGGACTGGCTATGGAGTACGTACGACGAGTTGATCGACGCCTACACCGAGATCATCGCGGATTTCAGCCGGGAGGAGCAGGCCCGGCTCTTTTCCGGGACTGCCGAGGAGGTCTACCGCATCTAAGGGTGGCCGACGTAACGCCGGATCAGTAGACCCACGGGCAGATCCGGTACTTAACTCGCGCCTTGTATTCCGCCCACTTCTCCTCACCGTACTTCTCGACGCAATGCTCCTCGTCGTCCCGTTGACGCCAGGTGAAGAGGGAGACGATGAAGATGAAGTACGTCCAGGCCCAGGGATTCCCGAAGTGACCAAACGACAGGGCGATGGCGGTGCAAATGATGCCCTCGCCCATGTAGTTGAAGTGGCGGGCCGCGCCCCAGAATCCGCTGCAGAGAATCTTTCGGTCGCCGGCCTGGATGTATTCGGGCTCGATGATTCCCAGGAACTTCCGGTCTGGCCAGCGCTTGAAGGTGTACTTCTGCCAGTTGCCCCCGCGCGTGATGGTCCAGCCGAAGAAGAGCATCAAGCCTAATCCGATCAGCCACACGTATGTCCAAGGCTCCGAAAACCCTGGGTGTGGATAGGCTGCCATTCCCCACAGCGGGAGAATGTACAGCCAGCCATAGATGATTAGCCCGCCCCAGATCAGCTTGAACCCCAGCTTTTCGTGAATCAGATCATACGTGTAGAGCTGAACGCGCTCGAAGATAAAGTAGTCCATGATGTAGAGCCCGAAAAACCCCGCATACAGAAACACGCCGGGATTGACGTTATCTCCGAATTGTTGGACGTGCCAAGCGGCGCCTGACAGGGCGTTGAGCGTCAGCATGGTCCCGCCGACAACGTACAGATACATCTTGAGGTCGAATCGTTCGTTGAAAAGCGAGTGCTCCAGGGATCGCCCAGTCCAGAAGGCGTGGAACGGATTCTTGATCTCACCTTGCAGCTGGCTCAGCATGGCCACGAGCGCGATGAGCGCCGAAACTACGGTTCCTCCAGCCACCGCGTACACCGCGGACCGGTAGAACCAGTCACGCGGCATTCCGGTGACTTCGGTCGCCCACACGGCTATCGCGACGGCGAATACCAGGAGGCCGTTGAGTCGATAGTTGCGCGGTTCACCGGTCTCCGGGTTGATGACATAGCCGGGAACCCGCCGGGCGGGCAGGACGATCTGCGCCACGAAAAACACGGCGAAGATAATCAGCGGGGTGAAAAACCCCCAAAGGGCTTCCGCGCCGGAGAGCTCGAATAGGTGCTCGATTCCAAGCCATTCAATCATGGGCGAATCCCCCGGCTCCTAATCGTGCGGTGATTATGGGCACCAGACAGAGGTCGGTCAATCACGCACCGGGAACTGAAACACAGTCGAATCCAGGCGCGTGAAGTGGATCGACGCCGATAGCCGGCCGACGGTTCAGTAGAGCCAGGGGCAGATGCGGTACTTCACGCGGGCCTGGTACTCGGCCCACTTCTCCGGCCCGTACTTCTCGGCGCAGTAGTGATCGTCCTCGCGCTGGCGCACAACGAACAGCGCAACGATCCAGATGAAGCAGGTCCAGGCCCACAGATTCGTGAAGTGACCGAACGCCAGCGCGATGGCCGCCGACACGAACCATTCGCCCATATAGTTCATGTGGCGGGCCCTTCCCCAGAATCCGCTCACCAGGATCTTGCGGTCACCGGCCTGGATGTATTCCGGTTCGATGAGTCCGAGGAACTTGCGGTCGGGCCACCGTTTGAAGATGTATTTCTGCATGTTGGCGCCACGGGAGATAGCCCATCCGGCCAGGAACACCACGGCGGTGCCGATGAGCCAACCATATGTTGCTGCCGTCGAAAACCCAGGCGACGGCTGCGCGGCCATCCCCCACCACGGGAGGATGTAGAGCCAGCCGTAGACCATCAAACCGCCCCAGAACATCTTGAAGCCAAGCTTTTCATATATCACGTCGAAGGTGTAAAGCTGAACTCGCTCGAAGATGAAGTAGTCCACGACGTAGAAGGTATATATTGCCGCGCACAGGAACACTCCAGGATTGAAGTTCTCCCCAAAGTGCTCGACGTTCCACGCGGCTCCGGACAGGGCATTGAGTGAGAACATGGTCCCGCCGACGACGTAAAAGTACATCTTGAGATCAATGCGTTCCTTCAGAAACGACAGCTCCTGGATTCGCCCAAGCCAGAAGGCTGCAATCGGGTTCCTGGTTTCGTCTTGCGGCTGGGTAAATACCGCGATCAACGTGAATACAGTGACCGTAACCGTGCCGCCGGCAAACGCAAAGATCGCCGACCGATAGAACCAGTCACGCGGCATTCCGGTGACTTCGGTCGCCCACACGACCACGGCGACTACGTACACCAACAGTCCGTTGAGCCGATAGCTGCGAGGCTCGCCGGTCTGGGGATCGACGACGTACCCGGGCACGCGGCGACCCGGCAAGATGAGCTGAACGGCGAAGAATATCGCGAATATTATCAGCGGGGTAAAGAATCCGAGGATCGCTTCGGGTGGGGAAAGCTCGAACAGGTGTTCGATCCCAAGCCACTCGATCATGACCGGATACCCCTTCCGCCAGTGGCGTGGCGAGGATACGTCACCCGCGTGGGCTCCGCCCATCCGGTGCTAATGGGAGCCTCGCGCCTGGAGACCTTTGAACTAAGAGGTAGGGGCGGGTCTCAGACCCGCCCGACGCCGAGCCTCCGGCACGCCTCCAGGTTCGACCGGACTGGATTCCGGCCTCCGCCGGAATGACGGAGGGGTTGCGCAAGGGTCCCGATCTGCAGGAGGCGGGCTCGGACGCGCGTGCGGGCCGACGCTGAGGCGATCGACGGTCCAGCTAGCCCTGCGGCTCCTCGCAGTTAAACATCCAGTTGACGCCGAATCTGTCGATGCAGGCGCCGAAGTAGGCGCCCCAGAACATGTCCTGGAGCGGCATCGTGACGGTGCCGCCGTCCGAGAGCTTCGCGAACAATGCGTCGGTCTCTTCCCGGCTCTGCGCGGCGTAGGAAATCGAAACATTGCTGTCAGCTGGCGCTGGTTGACCGAACGTGGTTGGCACGTCGCTGCCCATCAGCACGCTCGTTCCGACGGGAAGCGAGGCGTGCATGATGTTGTTCCGCTCGTCGTCGGGAATCTGCATATCGGCGGGACCGTCGCCAAACGTCTGCAGGACGAGGTAATCGCCGCCAAAGGCCGCCCGGTAGAACTCGAACGCCTCGCGGCAGTTGCCGTTGAAGTGCAGATATGTGCTCAGGCTCATGGTGGCCTCCTCAAGGCTTGCCCGCGCAAGCTACCAAAGCGGCAGCGGCGCTGCCGGATTTTGGGGCCCAAGCGTCGGCGCCCCACCGGCGACGCGCTCGAGCCTAGGAGCCGTCCTCGGCGCGCCGGAGCACCAGGCAGGTGATGTCGTCGGACTGCGGCGTATCGCCCACGAATTCCCGCACCGCCTCGAACAGCGCGTGCGTGGCCTGCTCGGAGTCGGTGGGCGGATTCGCCTCGAAGACTTGCTGAATGCGGTCGACGCCAAACTGCTCACCGTCGCCGTTCATGGCTTCGGTGACGCCGTCCGTATAGAGCACGATGGCGTCGCCGGGTTCGAGCTGGACGGTCTGGCTTGGGAAGTTGATGTCCGGTGCCACGCCAAGCGCAACCCCGCCGGTCAGCGACAGGAGCTCCGCTCCGCCGCCCGCTCGAACCAGCACCGGCGCGTCGTGCCCGCCGTTGGAGTAGGTCAGCGTGCCGGCCGCCGGATCGTAGATGGAGTACAGCACCGTCACGAACATCATGGTTTCGTTTTCTTCGTAGAGCAGCTCATTCACTTCGCGCAGGGCCTCGCCCGGGTCCCCGAGGCCGATTGCCGCGCCCTTGAGCAGGGTGCGGCTGGACATCATGAACAGGGCGGCCGGAACGCCCTTGTCGGAGACATCGGCAATGGCCAATCCAACCTTGCGATCTTCCAGGCGAATCACGTCGTAGAAGTCGCCGCCGACGTTTCGCGCCGGCTCCATGTTGGCGAAGACCTGGTATTCCTCACTCTTGGGAAACGTCTTGGGCAGGATCGACTGCTGGGTGCTGCTCGCCACTTCGAGCTCGTTTTGCAG
Organism: Chloroflexota bacterium; assembly: GCA_026708035.1. NCBI lineage: Bacteria > Bacillati > Chloroflexota > Chloroflexota bacterium. Next base: position 45,599 of record JAPOVQ010000006.1, read on the forward strand.
GGCGACCAGCGCGTCGCGCGAGGAAAGCGCGGATCGCCACTCTTCCAGGTGGCGCAGCGCCCGCTCCATGGTGATCTGCAGATCTTCGAAGTCGAGCGGCTTGGTGACGAAATCGAACGCCCCCCGGTTCATCGCCGTGCGAATGTTCTGCATATCGCCGTAGGCCGAGACGACGATGCATCTGACATCGATATCGGTGACATTCGGTATCTGATCGAGCAGCGTGAGCCCGTCCATGCGCGGCATGTTGATGTCCGTGATGACCATATCGATATCGGGATTCGCGTCGAGTTTTTCAAGCGCCTCGATGCCATCTTGAGCGAATTCGAAGCTATGCGTGCCTCGGCGAATCCGGCGCCGCATGCGCTGCATGATCAGCGGTTCCAGGTCCGGCTCATCGTCGACGACGAGAATGTTGTAGGGCCGATTCATCGCGCTAGTGTCGACAGTCATGTCACCATCTCAGTTCGCCGCTCCATGGTCTGGGTCCGGCCGAGGGTCGGTTTCGACTTGCGCCGTAACTAGAGCGTCGCGCGACGAGAGGGCCATCCGCCAAGCGTCGAGATGGTGCCGCGTGCGCTCGATGGTCTCCTGCAGGTCGTCGAAGTCGATCGGCTTCGTGATGAAATCGAACGCGCCCCGTCGCATCGCCGTGCGGATGTTCTTCATGTCGCCATACGCCGAAAGGATGACGGCGCGGACAGAGGGATCGACTCTCGGTATCTGCTCCAGCAGCGTCAGGCCATCCATGAGCGGCATGTTGATATCGGAGATGACGATATCGATGTCCTGGTCGTTTTGCAGCATGTCAAGCGCATCGACGCCGTTGTTGGCGAAGACAAAACTGTAGTCTCCAGCCCGAATCTTGCGCCGCATGCGCTGCAGCACCAGCGGCTCGAGATCAGCCTCGTCGTCGACCATGAGGATCTTGTAGGGTCGTCCCATCGTCGGTCCTCCCGCTTCGCCATCCTCGCCGTTCGTTGAACTACGACAACCGCCCCGCACTCAGAAGCAGGCGAATCCACGCAATCTCACCCAGGAGCGCCGCCACTGTAGCGAATTCGGCTGGTCCATTGGCCGCTGCTGGTATCCGGCGGCGTATCCGCTGTCCAAGCACACCTCTCACGCCTCGCATCCTCCCGAACCCGTGCATCCGGTCCCAGATTGCAGTCACCGATGGACAGTCGCCGCGATAAGCTGCGAACCTGTGTCAACGATGGCTGAGGGGGTGGCCGACCGGTGGCCCGTCGGCCCCAACACCGGGAGAGGCATCATGCGAAACAGGCTGATGGCAGTCCTCGTGGTCGGGCTCCTGATGGCGCTCGCCGCACCGGTGGGAGCCACCCAGGACTGCAAGTTCGTCCTCGGGTTCGCCAGCCTCAAATCGCTGATCGACGCCGCCGAGGGACCAGACGTCGTCGGCGACTGTGTGGAAAACGAGGGCTTCAACCCAGAAATAGGCGAGGCGCACCAGCGCACCACCGGCGGGCTGATGGTGTGGCGCAAGGCCGACAACTGGACCGGATTCAGCGACGGGCAGCGCATCTGGATTCACGGGCCTGAGGGTCTGCAATCCCGCCTCGACACCGAGCTGCTCGACTGGGAACGCATCGCCCAACTCCGCCTGAATGCCTCCAGTTTCGAGTACGCCGTCGGCCAACCCGGCGGATCGTTGAATGTTGCGACCATTTCGGAGCCGCTCACCTTCAACCTGGCCCTCGCCAACGACGCCTCGTCGTCGGGCATCTTGGGCTACTTGTACGACGGCCTCACGGAGACTTCCTGGCTCACGGACGAGGTCGAGCCGTCGCTGGCGGAGTCGTGGGAACACTCGGAGGACGGCCTGACCTGGACCTTCCACCTCCGCCGAGACGTCACCTGGCACGACGGGCAACCCTTCACCGCCCACGATGTCGACTTCACCTTCAACCGGCTCATCTACAACGACGACATCGCCGCCAGCGGCCGCGCGTCGTTCCACTTCCGAGTCTTTGACGACGAGTCCGGCACCTGGCAAGAGTCGCCGATGACGGTGACGGCACTGGACGACTACACGGTCCAGTGCGTGCTGCCGGTTCCGTTCGCCACCTTCCTACGCTCCATGGGAACCGCAATCTACCCCAAGCACATCCTCGAGCCACACGTGGACAACGGCACGTTCGCCGAGGTGTGGGCTATCGACACCGACCCGGCCGAGATCATCGGCACCGGGCCCTTCACCATCGCCAGCTACGTCCCGGGCGAGGAGATTGTGCTGCGGCGCAACCCGAGCTACTGGCTCAGGGACGCCGCCGGAAACACCCTGCCGTACCTGGAGACGATCGAGTACACGATCGTCGAGGACCTCGAATCGGAGCTCGCCAGGTTCCTGGCGGGCGAGGCCGACATTCACGGCGTGCTGGGCGAAGAGTTCGCCGACCTGGAGCCGCTGCAGGCGGACGGCAACTTCACCATCCACCGGCGCGGACCGGCGTTCGGCACCACCTTCCTGGGATTCAACATGAACCCCGGAACCAACCCCGACACCGGCGCGCCACTTCTCGCGTCGGAGAAGCTGAAGTGGTTCCAGAACGTGCAATTCCGCCAGGCCGTCGCCCACAGCATCGACAAGGACGCGATCATCGAGGGCGTGCTGCACGGGCTGGGCTATCCGCAGTGGTCGTCCGTCAGCCCCGCGGCCGGCGACTTCCACAATCCCGACGTGCGCCGCTATCCCTACGACATTGCTCGGGCCAATCGGATTCTGGACGACCTTGGGTGGGTGGACACCGACGGCGACGGCATTCGCGAGGACGACGCCGGCAACCCGATCTCGTTCACGCTGGTGACCAACACCGGCAACACCGTGCGCAGCAGCGCCGGCGAGATCATCCACCAGGGCATGACGGCGATTGGCCTTCAGGTGGACTATCAGCTGATCGATTTCGGCGTGCTCGTCGGCCAACTGGTGAGCACCTATGACTGGGAAGCCATGATCATCGGCTTCACCGGCGGGTCCGACCCGCACAGCGGCATCGGCTTCTGGCACACGAGCGAGGCGCTGCATCTCTGGTATCCGAACCAACCGGAGCCCGCGACGGCGTGGGAAGCGGAGATCGATGAGCTGTACATCAAGGCCAGCCAGGAGTTGGATCGCGACCAGCGCGTGGCCTACTACCACCGCGCGCAGGCCATCGCCGCGAAGAACGTGCCGGTGATCTACACGACGCTCTCGGAACGGCTGACCGCGGTGCGCAACGTCTTCGGCAACACCACGCCCACGCTGTATGGGCTGTGGGATATCCGCTATCTCTACCGCACGGACCTGATGGGCTAGAGCGCGAGCCGCTAGAAGGCAGGGGCGGATTCGAATCCCGGCCCTACGCGACTCGCCCGTGTAGGGGCGCTAGAGCCGGCGAGCATGGGAGGTCGGTGTAGGGGCATCCCTTGTGGGCGCCCTTGCCCGATGGCCATTCGCGGGCCCCGTCCGGCTCCCTCTCCCCGCGGGAGAGGGTCGGGGTGAGGGGTCCGCGGCCGCGGGCCTGAATCCGCGTAGGGGCGTCCCTAGTGGGCGCCCGAGTCCGGCATCCGTGAACGGGCCCCGTCCGGCGCCCTCTCCCCGCGGGAGAGGGTCGGGGTGAGGGGTCCGCGGCCGCGGGCCTGAATCCGCGTAGGGGCGTCCCTAGTGGGCGCCCGAGTCCGGCATCCGTGAACGGGCCCCGTCCGGCGCCCTCTCCCCGCGGGAGAGGGTCGGGGTGAGGGGTCCGCGGCCGCGGGCCTGAATCCGCGTAGGGGCGTCCCTAGTGGGCGCCCCCGGTCAGCCCGCCTTCGGTCGAAAGATCGCCAGGCTAGCGGTGAACCCGTGCACGAAGTTGGCCCCGCCGATCGGCCCCAGCTCCCCACCGCAGAAGAAGCCGCTCACCGGCACCTCGTTGCCAAGCGCCTGCCGCACCAGCGAGATGTCCCCATCGGGCCGGCCATACATCCGCGCGCCGCGTCCGTTGCAGGTGAACAGCAGCGCGCCGGCGGCCTCGGGCTCGAACGCCTGCGGCGTCAGCAGCAGCTCCAGGTCTTCCTGGGCCGTCGCCGCGTCGCGCACGTGAAACTGCACCGTGTCCCGCTCGCTCACGATGCCCGTCACGGCCAGCGCGCCGGACCCGGCGTCGGCGCCCATCAGACCGCGAATGAGAAACCCGCCCCGGCCCCAATCGTCGGCGTCGGGCGAGATTGCGTGGCCCAGCATCACCCCCACGCGCATCAGCTCCTGGTCTTTCTCCGCGGCCTCGGCAAATACCTGCCGCAGCGCATCCATCGGCGACTGCCCGTCGAGCGCGGTGATGATGTTGCCCTTCGCGCCGGTGACCGTGCGCGGCGAGCCGACGGGCCGGCATCCCTGTGAGACCACGATGCTCACGTCCACCGCGCCCCGCAGCGCCACGGCGACGGCGCCCCGGTCGGAAATGCTCTCGTTGTAGGCCATGCGATTGCCGCCGGCCGCGCGTCCCCAACTGGCGATACCGCCGATGAGCGGCACGCCGGGCGCAAGCTCGTTCATGCCCTCGACGAGCTGTTCCGTGTGCACCGAGAAGGGGTCCACCAGCGCCACCACCGCCGCCGCGCCTCGCAGCTGCGCCGAGGCCGCCTCGCCGTCTTGCAGTAATGCCGCGAGGTCCGGCAGCGGATCGATCTGGACACCCGGCAACGAGCCCACCAGCAGCGCCGTGGCCGGCTCGTCCTCGATCTCACGCCCGGCGGCCACCACGCTCTCGGCGGTGCACGCCAGGAAGTGCCGCGCCGGCAGCGCCTCGCGCACCGCCTCGATGACGGGGCCGATTTCGGTGTTGTCCGGCGGCCGCACAAACGCCACGGCCAGGTCCAGCGCCCCGTCCGCGCCCGGCACCTGGTCCCGCAGGTCCGCCGCGATGGCCTCGGGCGCATGCTCCAACGACGCCGCCGACCAGAACTTCATCGGACGCTCGTCGCGCGCGTGTCGCAGGCACTCATACCTGAATCTACACCGTAAGCGTGGATTGGTTCAGTCGATGCAGCGGCCCAACCCTCAGCCTCTCGCCATGTCCGGGTAGGGGCAGCCCTCGTGGCTGCCCGGGCCAATGCCCCTATGTACGCGTGGGCGTACTACCCTCTTGCGGATCGCCAAGCATGGAAACCGCCAGGGCATGACCACCGCCTCCGGCAGCACGCGCACGCACGAGAGCGTCATCAACGAGAACCTGGCGCGACTCTTGCGGGAGCGCCTCGGCATGTCGACAGCCGCCGAGGTCATGCACGGCCGCGTGCGACCGGACATCGTCGTGCGCAGGCCCGAAGGCCCGGTCGTGCTCGAAATCGAGTTGGAACCGGCGGCCACGGTGGACGCCGATGCGCTATCTCGCCTGGGCTTGGAGATCGACGGCCAGACCGTGCAGATCGCCTTCGCCGTCACCGTCCCGGCGCGATTGCGCGCCATCGATCAGAAACACCTCTTCGAGCGCATGGCGAGCGCGACCTTCACCTGGCGCGAATGGCGGCTAGACGGAACTTCGGGACCACAGCTCAGCGGCGGTGTCACTGACCATGGCAACGCGGCGGCGCGGGCTGCCCCACCGGCTGGCAATCTGGAGCAAGCGGTCGATGCCCTAGACAAAGGGGTCCGCCGAGCAGGATCCCGGCTCTATAGCTCACCCGGCACGCTGGCCCGAGTGGCCACCATCTTCAACGCGCCGCCGAGCGACGAGGCGGCCCACATGGCCGCGCTGGTCGTCACCAACGCAATGGTGTTCCAGGAGCGGCTAGCCAGTGCTGACGCAGCCATTCAACCGACCAACGCCTCTCGCCACAACGGCATCTTCTCGCGCTTGCGACTGCTCGGCGTATGGGACGCGATCCTCGACATCGACTATTACCCCATCTTCAAACTGGCTCGTGACGTAGTGGCGGAGCTATCGGATGTCGAGGCGGCCAGTGTGTTGGACGAATGCGCACGTACAGCCGCACGGCTGCTGAGTATGGAAACTGTCGGTCGCCATGATTTGGCCGGGCGCATCTTTAACCGCCTGGTCACCGATCGCAAGCTGCTGGCCGCCTTCTACACCAGCATCCCCGCCGCCAATCTGCTCGCAGGCTTGGCGCTGGAGCCAAACTGCTGGCGCCAGGTGAACTGGAGCGATCCCGCCAACCTGCGTCAACTGCGCGTGGTCGACCCGTCGTGTGGCACTGGCACCCTGCTCATGGCGGCCTACCAGCAGATCGTCCAGGACCATTCGGCATCAAACGATGACCTTAGTGGGGCACTGGATGACCCAGCGCTGCATCAAGCGCTAGTGGAGCAGACATTGTTTGGTGCCGACGTCGTGCAGGCCGCCATTCATCTGACTGCCGCCACGCTGGCTGCGATGTCGCCGTCGGTGGGCTTCACTCAGATGCAGCTTTACAGCCTGCGCATGGGCATGCGGCAGGGAGCGTTTGTGTTCGATGCCACGGAGCAACTCTTCGCGGCGGCTGGCGTCGAGCCAGATTCAGCACCCTTTGTGGGCCGAATCGCAATCCGCCTAGGGTCGTTGGATTGGCTGAAGGGGCCCGCTCTCCAGTCGTCGTACCAGGAGGCACACGAGCAGATCGGTGCTACTGGCAGCGCAATTCGAGAGGTCCCGATCCCGCAGGCCGACCTCGTCATCAGCAACCCGCCGTACACCCGGCGAGGCAGCGATGGCGGCAAGGGCGAGGCATTGGCTCGAGTGATGGCGCTGCCGGAAGACGATGATGAAGCAAGGAAAGCCGTGGCCAAGCGCACCTCAGAGCTGCTGAACGGTACACCGGCCAACCTGACGGCGGGTCACGGCGCCTCGTTCACCGTGCTGGCCGACCGGCTGGTGGTTCCCGGCGGCCGTGTCGCCTTGGTGCTGCCGGTGACCGCGCTCGCCGGCGAGTCTTGGCGGGACGTGCGCCAGATGCTCGCCTCCCGCTACGAGATCGAATTTGTGGTTTCCTCCCACGACCCCGAACTCCGCTCCATGTCCTACGACACCGAAATTGCGGAGGCGCTGCTAATTGCGAGGCGGCTCGGTGAGGACGAGTCGCCGTCCAGGCGTGGTTGCTTCGTCAACCTCTGGCGGGCGGCCTACCGCGAAGCCGACGCGTTGGCGCTGGTCACCGCCATCAATGCCACCGCCGCGGCACCCCTGCACCGCTCCGATGGGCCGCCCATAGGCGGCATTCCCTTGTTCGTCGGCGGTGAGCAGTGGGGCGAATTGCTGGACGGCCCGGTGGCCGCCGGAGCCTGGAAACCCGCCCGCTGGCGGCAGGGCCAGACCGGCCAGTTTGCCGCCGCCCTGGAACGCGGCGAGCTATGGACTGACGACGGATCGCGGGTAGTGGCGCAGCTTCCAATCGCGTCCATGCAAGACGTCTGCAAAGTGGGTCCGCAGCATCGGCGAATTCGTGGCTCCCTGGGCGTGTTCGACGGCTACCACGGCTGGGATGAACAAGCGCAGTTCCCCGCGCTCTGGGCACACTCGCAGAAAGTGCATCAGGGACTGGTCGCGGAGCCAAATGCGCGGTTGTATCCCCAGGCCGGCCGCGACCACGGGCCGATCTGGTCGGGGGCTGGCATGCTCCAGATCACACCGACGATTCGCTATAACTCCCAGCGCATCATGGCAACGCGCACGATCGTGCGGGCGCTAGGTGTGAATACTTGGTTTAGTCTGCAAGTCCACGAGGACAACCCCGCCCAGAGGACCAGGCAAGAAATCGTCCTGGCCCTCTGGTGCAATTCCACGTTCGGCATGCTTCTTCAGGCCAATCACGCCAATAGCGTCCAGTACGGCAGGGGCATAGGAAACAAGGGCATGCTGGAGACTCTCGCCACACTTGACGTGCGCGGCCTTCAGCCCTGGCAACTCGACGAAGCTCAAGCCATCTGGCGCGACTTTCGGGGCCGGACTTTCGAGTCCTTCCACCAATGCGCCGTCGACCCCGCACGCATCGACCTCGACCAACGCCTCATCACCGACCTGCTCGGCCTCGACGACGAGGCCCTCGCCATCATTGCCCGGCTACGCACGCTCCTCGCCAGCGATCCGTCCATTCACGGGGCGAAGAAACCAGAGTTGCCAACCTAGACCTGATTGCGCCGGGTACTGCCAAACCCTGAAGCATCCGTCCAAGTCGCTCTACAATCGGCACGAGCTCACCGGCCGACTACGCGTGAGTGACTCGGCAAGGAGAGACCGACATGGCCGACTCAACCATTGAGTGGACCGACGCAACTTGGAACCCAGTTGCTGGCTGCACGGTTGTATCACCGGGCTGCACCAACTGTTACGCAATGCGCATGGCGGCACGCCTGGACCTGATGGGCCAGACCAAGTATCAGGGTCTCACGCGCCAAAGTGGCAGACGCCAAGTCTGGAACGGATCCGTACGATGCGACGAGGCGAGCCTTGAGATTCCCCTCCGATGGCGTAAGCCGCGCCTTGTATTTGTCAACTCGATGAGCGACCTCTTTCACGACGACGTACCTGATCATTTTATCCATAAGGTGTGGAACACCATGGCACAAGCCAAGCAGCATACATTTCAGATTCTAACTAAACGTCCCACTCGAATGCGGCAATTCACCAGCGCTGTCGATGTCCTACCAAATGTTTGGCTGGGTACAAGCGTGGAGACTTCAAAGTACCTGTGGCGACTCGCCGAACTTCGCGCCACGCGTGCAGCGATTCGCTTCGCCTCATTTGAGCCACTACTCGGCCCCATCGCGCATGTCAACCTTGCCGGTATCCATTGGGCGATTGTTGGCGGCGAAAGCGGACCTAGAGCCCGACCCATCGAGGACCATTGGATCTCGCTGATTCACCGACAATGCAAGAAGCAGCACGTCGCCTTCTTCTTCAAGCAATGGGGCGGAACCAACAAGAAGCGCACGGGGCGCGAATTTGCAGGTCGTACGTGGGATGAAATGCCCGTTGCCTCGATGAGCCTATAAGCTTGGTCCACTGAGACTATAAGCTTAGTCCACTTGTCCATCAATTTGATGCTCCAGTGAATAGCCCTTCCAACAATCCCTCTGATTGTCAGACTGAAATGTTTGACATTTCAGACATAGCAGCCAATCAGCATTCGCAGCCGACGTTCACAAGACTAGAACAGGCGCTATGGACCGAGCAAAAGGCCAAACTCATCAGTAGTTATTTGCGCCTATTTGTTCTCATCACTAGGCATGGAGTATATATCGATGGTTTTGCCGGTCCACAGTATCCCGATCAGCCCGATCGCTGGGCGGCAAATCTAGTTCTTGAGAGCGATCCAAAGTGGATGCGAAGCTTTTTTCTTTGCGACAAGAATGCAATGCAGGCAAGAGCCCTTAATGAATTGCGCGACTCACAACCATACGTCAGAGGAAGGACTATCAACGTCGAGCATGAAGACTTCAACCTCTATGTTGACAGGGTTCTCGGAACAGGTGTGATCGGGGAGAGAACAGCTACATTCTGCCTGCTTGATCAAAGAACGTTCGAATGTAATTGGGAGACTGTAAAGAAGATCGCCGGTCATAAATCACAAATGAAGATCGAGATATTCTATTTCGTTCCAACTGGATGGCTTGCCAGATCAATAAGTGGTCTTAGAAATCCGGAGACTATAATGGCGCGTTGGTGGGGCAACGAGAATTGGCATCATCTTCAAAGCTTGAGCGCTGACGAGATCGCAGAGGAGTTCTGTCAACGCTTCCTTCATGAGCTCGGTTATAGACATGCCTATAGATGGCCAATATTTCAAGAATATGCCAGCAAGCGCGTAATGTACTATATGGTACATGCGACTGATCACAATGCCGCTTCAGGGCTGATGCATCGAGCGTACAGAGAAGTGACAAAGAGGCCCGGGCCTACGGATCATCCTGGTGCAGGTCAGCTTAGTTTTGAACTTGATAAATAGCACCAAGCTCGACTGCGGGCTTGACCTCAAATGGGTCCCCGGTATGGACATTGGCGGTGCGGAGCATGTGCAGGAGGGCTTTGTTAGACGCTCTGAAATACCGATCGGGAGACAGGTAACGCAATTCACGGCTATCGCCGTGTGCGCCGATGCACCGGCCTGGGCAGGAAGCTCGGAGTCCCGGGATTTCCGGCTGTTCGGGAAGGCGAGACGCGAATCGGGGGATTGACGGCAAGAGACAGGGGAGCTGAACAGTGGGTACTTCCGTCGTGGTCGACGCGCTCAGCACGACTACGGAGGCATCTGACCGCAAAAGAGGGAGGGCTGTCGACGACCGATGCGGCCCCGATGCTTCACGTCCGGAATGGTTTGTTGGTATCGTCTAGACACCGTTTGAGGCTGCCGGGGGCGACCGGAGGAGCGAGCAGATGGCGAAGATGATTCCGATGATTGGATCAAGCGAAGCCGGACCGCTGGGGGCGATCCACCTGCCAAGGCTGTGGCTCAAAGTGACGCTGTCGGCCGCCGACGCGCTCAACGACGAATACGACGCCTGCGGCGCCGGGTTCGACCAGATGGTGCTGGACGGCCTGGGCGTGGACCGCGACGCGGCGGTGGACTTCATTTCGAGCAGCCGGCCGACGTACCCGCAGTTCGAGCAGTGGGTCGTCGACCAGAACGGCGGCAGCATCGACCAGTCGGTGATCGACGCCTCGAACGCGGCGATCGCGGGCTACGAGCACGGCGACGACATCGTGGCGGCGATTTCCGAGGGCGCGGGGACCAACGCGGACCACGCCATCAAGGACGCCGTGACGCTGAACGCGCTCGAGGACTGGAGCGACTTCCACGCTTCGCTGTCGGGGTAGCGTCCAGACAGCGAGTAGTGGGTCGCTTTGGTCCGAATAGCGCGAGATCGATTTCCCCCTCACCCTAACCCTCTCCCTCGGCGGGGAGAGGGGATCGGACGAGCGGCGAGGGCCGGAAAGCGGTCTGCCGTTTCGCAATTCAACCCACTATGAACCAGCTATGGAAGACGGGGTGCGGGCAGTCCTTTGCGGCTTGTCCGTACCCCGCATCACTTAAGGGGGTCTAGCGATGGCGGACATGGCGCAGCGGATTGGATTTGTGGGCGTGGGGCGCATGGGCGCCAACATGGCGCGCCACCTGAACGACGAGGGCTATACGGTTTCCGCCGTATACGACGCCCACCGCGGGCTGGCTGAGTCGCTGGCCGGTGAGCTTGGGTGCGATGCCCCGGACACGCTTGCCGGCGTGACGGCGGCCGCCGACGTCATCATCACCGTGGTCACCGACGACGCCTCCATGGGAGAGATCTTCAGCGAGAGCGGCGACAGCCTGCTCACCGGCGCCGAGGGCCGCGTGTTTGTCAACTGCGCCACCATCACGCCGCAGGTCCACGTGGACGTGGAAGCGCTGGCGGAAGGCGCTGGGGCGAGCAGCCTGGAAGCCTGCATGGCCAGCAGCATCACGCAGGCGCGTGACGGCACCCTCTATCTGATGTGTGGCGGGCGCGAAGCCGTCTACCAGCAGGTCGAGCCGCTGCTGGAGACCCTGAGCATCTCGCGGCGCTACATCGGGCCGGCGGGGACGGCGGCGCAGGTGAAGGCGCTGGTCAACATGGTGATGAACATCAACACCGCCGGACTGGCCGAGGGCTTGGGCCTTGGGTCGGCGCTGGGACTGGACCTGGATGTGCTCCAAGAGGTGTTCTCGCAGACCGGGGCCAACTCGCGGGTGCTCGAAACCGACGGCGAGGACATGGTCATCCGCGACCACGAAACCTACTTCTCGTCGTCGCACGCGGCCAAGGACTCGGGCATTGCCCTGTCGCTGGCCGACGACGCCGGTCTGGACCTGCCGCTGGCGAAGGCCACGAAAGCGCAGTACGACAAGATGATCGCCGTGGGCAAGGGTGAGCTGGACAAGTCGGGCGTCGCGGAGCTGACGTTCCCCGGGCGGAACTGAAGTCGTGGGTCATATTGCTTCCGCGGCATGTGGCCGACGGAAGTGCTCCTGGATCTCACCCTCACCCTAACCCTCTCCCATCGAGGGAGAGGGGACCGGACGCCGTGAGGGTTCGTAGGAGGACTGCCTCGTGCCCATCGTGCGCATTGCCGACCAGCCCGCGGCCGCGTGGCGGCCCGGACAGTCTCTGCGCCAGGTGATCGGCGCCGCGCAGGACTCCGCCTCGCTGTCCATGCAGCACTTCACGGTCGAGCCCGGGGCCGAGACGCCGCTGCACTTTCACGACGTGGACGAGGCTCTGCTGCCGCTGAGCGGCTGCATTCGAGTATTCCTCGACGACGCGTGGCACGCGGTGGGGCCGGGGGCGGTGTGCGTGTTTCCGGCGGGCGCGCCGCACGGCTTCACGGGTGCAGGTGACGGACCGGCGGAAATTCTGACCGTGTTTCCCGTGCCCGACGCCCTCACGGACGTGCACACCACGTATCTCGAAGGCGAGCCGCCGATTCCCTGGTCAGAGCCCTAGGGATCCGCGAGCAAGCGGCATCATCAGGAGTGGATGCCTCCGCCCCCTAGACCGCGACTTCGTCCCAAGGTTTGCCTACCCGCGAGACCGGCTCCTACACTTCCAACGCGAACTTGATTGAGTGCGGTAAGAGTTACGGGCGGGCCTGGCTGGCCTCGGTCCGAGGAGGGAATCTCGTGAACGTCTTTTCATGGAAGCGAACCGTCTCCCTGGGGCTGCTGGCCGTGCTCGTGGTGGCCGCCGTGGGATGCGGTGAGGCCGGCAGCGACGAGCCGTTTCGGATCGGCGTGATGGAGTCCGTCACGGGCCCCGGCGAGACCTACGGCACCGTGGCGGTGCAGTCCAAGGAAATGGCCGTGGCCGAGATCAACGCCGCGGGCGGCATCAACGGGCGCATGCTTGAGCTCGTCGTCGAAGACTCGAAGTGCAACGCCCAGGACGCCATCACGGCCTACACCAAGCTCACCGACGTGGACGGGGTGAAGATCATCCTCGGCACGTCGTGCAGCGGCGCAATGCTCGGCGCCGCGCCCCTGGCCGAAGCGGATGGCGTCGTCATGTTCTCCGGATTGGCGACCAACCCGGACATCGCGGAGGCCGGCGACTACATCTTCCGCACCTCGTTGAGCGACGCGACCGTGGGCGTCGACACGGGCAACGTGCTCTGGGCCGACGGGATTCGCCGGCTGGCGACCATCAGCGAGTCGACCGACTACGCCGAGGGCGTCCGGCGGACCACGGCTGAACACTTCCAGAGCCTGGGCGGTGAGGTTGTGGGTGAGGAGCGCTACGCCTCCGACACCACCGACTTCCGCACCCAGTTGGAGAAGCTGCTCGGCGCGAACCCGGACGCCGTGCACATCGCCGCCCAGTCCGAGTTCACCGGCGGAACCGTCATCAAACAGCTCCGAGAACTGGGCTACGACGGTCCGATCTACGCCGACGTGGTGCCGATCGGGACGACGGCCCTGGAAATCGCGGGCGAAGCCGCGACGGGCGTGAAGGCCATCACGCCGGACCTCGACCCGGCCAACGCCAAAGCGCAGGAAGTGCTGGCGAACTTCAAGGACCGCTATGACTACGTCACGCTGCCCTGGTTCCTCGGCTCGGCGTATGACAACGTCTACATCGCCGCCGAGTGCCTCAAGAAGACCGGCGACGACCAGGATGCCGATGGGTTCCGCGACTGCCTCTACGAGATCACCTGGAGCGGGACGATCGGCGACAACTACAGCTTCGACGAGAAAGGCGAAGTCGTCGGCCTGTCCAATGCGGTGCTGGAGGTGCTGCCGGTAGCCGAGCGCACCGAGGAGAACGGGGGCTACAAGGTCCTGGGCGCCGCACCGACCGGGTGAGCCCGTCCGCATCGTCGGCAGATCCGAGGGGGCGGCCCAGCTTTGGTGGGCCGCCCCACGGTCGCCTCAGCTGAAGCCGTGGGCCGCCACTCTTCCGCACCCGGAGCGCTAGCGAGGCGACGCCCACGCCCTGTTGCCCAATGAGTTTGGCGCAACTCAAGGTGGCCGCGCTGTCCAGCGCGCTGCGCATTCGCGAGCACCACAACCGGGCGTTGGCGACCACGCTGTCCACGGCGGTCATCGCCTACGTCGGCTGGAAGATCGTCCAGTCGCCCGAGCAAGCGTTGCAGTTCGCCTTCAACGGCCTGCCGGTGGGCGCCGTCTATGCGTTGCTGGCGCTGGGATTCACCCTCGTCTACAGCACGGTCTGGTTCTTCGATCTGTACTACGGCGCGGCCGCCGCGCTCGGCGCCTACGGCGTCTTCTATTTGCGGTCGCAGGACTTTCTGGGCGGTCGCTACGACGTCAACAATCATTTCGTCAATATCGCGTTTGCAGCCGTGGTTGCCGGGGTCGTCGCATGGGCGCTCCACGAAAACTTCCACAGCCGTCTGCGGAGCCGCGTCAGACCGAACGTGCTGCTCGGGGTTGGCGCCCTGCTCACCGGGGCGGTTGGCATCTATATGTGGCTGGTCCTTGCCAATCCAAGCAACCTCAACGGCCTGCTCAGCCCGGTCATCGGCGTGTCCGTCGCGACGGTGGCGCTCTGGGCGTTGCAGCGGGCCTACCGGCGCCTGTCATTCGGCAGGGGCCGGTCGGCCATCGTTGCTCTTGTCCCAGCCGCGACGGCCCTCGGGGCCTACTGCGGCTTCCTCGTGGCGGTTACCCCCGAATCCAAGCTCTACTTGAGCTGGGGCGTGTCCTGCCTGCTGGCGGGGGCCGTGAGCCTGGCTCTCTACCGAGGTCTCTACGTGTACATGCGCCTCAGGGCCAAGTCGCCATTGATCATGCTGGTTGCCTCGCTCGGGATCCTGTTGGCGATCACCGCCATCATCACCATCGTCTTCCGAGCCGCGCCGCGCCCCCTGCCGGAAGCCTTCGGCAGCGACGTGTGGACCATCGCCGGCGCGAACATCAAGGGTTTCAACGTCTTCGCGATCGGCGTGGCGCTCGCCGGCTTCACCGGCCTGCTGGTCCTCCTCAAACGGACCGCCTTCGGGACGGCGGTACGAGCCATCGGCGATGATGAAGAAGTGTCGAAGGTCGTGGGCATCAACACCACGGTCGTCATTGCCGTCGTCTTCTTCATTGGTGCGATGTTCGCCGCCCTCGCCGGGATTCTCAGCGGCCACGACACCGCCATCCAGCCCCGCATGGGCCTGCTGCTGCTCCTCAAAGGCTGGATCGCCTCTGTGATCGGCGGCATCGGGAATCTGCACGGTGCCATCATCGGCGGCTTCGCCTTGGGCATGATCGAGCAGTTCGGCATCTGGGATCTGGCCGGCGAGTGGAAGGACGTCATTTCGTTCGTGGTCCTCATCATTTTCCTGTCGTTCTGGCCTCAGGGCCTCTTGCCGCGGAGATAGCGCCGTGGCAATGAGTACCCAGGCCATCGGCAATCTGCTGCGGCGGACACGCGATCTGCGGCGGCGCCCCCGATTTGGCAAGGGAAACATCGAGCTCTGGGCCAACCTGGTCATCCTGTCCTGGGCGGCGGGGTTCATGCTGTGGCAAGGCGTCGGCTTCGCCATCAACGTGAGCACGTTCTTCGCCATCTGGGCGATCTTGGCGGTCAGCCTGAACCTGGTGGTGGGCTATACCGGCCTGCTGTCCGTGGGACACGTCGGATTCTTTGGCATCGGGGCCTATGCGATGGCGATCCTCAGCTCCGACGCCTCATACGAGCAGCTGCGCACGGAAGCCATCCCCACTTTCGGCTGGCCCTTCTTTGCCGCGCTGCCGGTCAGCGTGATCCTGGCCGGGTTGGTGGCGATCGTGGTGGGCGTTGCCTTCAACCGATTCCGAGACGACATTTACGTCCTCGTCTCCTTCGGTTTCGCCGTCATCGCCTTCAATATCTTCTTGAACTGGCGCGCGCTGACCCGGGGGGCCTTTGGCATTCATGAGATCGCCAGGCCCGAGATCGGCGGGTGGACGCTCAACGGCGCGTTCGAGTTTCTCGTCCTGGTGCTCGTGTTCCTCGCCACCGTCGTAGTGATTTCGTGGTTCATCGTGACCTCATCGTTTGGACGGGTGCTCAAAGCCATCCGGGAGGATGAGCAAGCCATCGAGGTCTTTGGCTACCAGACCGCCCACTACAAGCTCGCCGTCTGGGTGATCTCCGCGATGATGGCGGGACTGGCGGGCGCGCTGCTCGCCAGCAAGACCAGCTTCATCGATCCCAATTCGTTCATCCTGCTGGAATCGATTCTCCTAGTCTCCATCGTCATCCTCGGCGGGCTGGCCACGATCTGGGGATCGCTGCTGGGGGCCATGGCCTTCGTGATGCTCGAAGAGGGCATGCGCTTCCTGCCGTTTCTGCCCAACGAGCACATCGGTCAGGCCCGGCAGGTCGTGCTGGGAATCTTGCTCGTGCTGATGATGTTGTTCCGGCCGCAAGGCCTGGTCGGGAAGTTCAGGCTATGAAAACCGAAGTCGATCCCCGCGTATTCGCCCTGGAGACGAAGGCGATCTCCAAGAGCTTCGGCGCGGTTCGCGCCGTGGACGAACTCTCGATGTCCATCTTCCGAGAGTGGATCACCTGCATCGTGGGTCCGAACGGCTCGGGCAAGTCGACCTTGATCAACCTGTTGAGCGGGATGCTGCCCATTGACGAAGGCATCGTCGTCATCGACACCGTTGGAATCCGCGTCCTGAAGGCGCACGAGACGCCGGATCACGGGATCACCAGGACCTTCCAGGAAGTGCGGCTCTTCGACCAGATCAGCGTGTGGGACAACATCATGGTCGGCCTCACCGAACGCCGCCTGTTTCCCTCGCTCCTGGAGCGGACGAAGCGCCGCCACGAAGAGAAGGCCGAGGAGATTCTCCGGAGCGTCGGGATGTGGGAGAAGCGCGACGCCATGGCCGGCGATTTGTCCTACGGCCAGCGCAAGCTGCTGGAGATCGGCCGCGTGATGGCCCTGGACGTGAACATCTATCTGTTCGACGAGCCCTTTGCCGGCCTCTTTCCCCGGATGCTGGAACGCGTCAAGGCCATCCTGAAGGAGATGCGCCGGCAGAAGCGCACCGTCATCTTCGTCTCCCACAACATGGATATCGTGCGCGAGCTGTCCGACCACATTTTCGTGCTGGACAGCGGCAGCCTGCTTGCCGTGGGAGAGGTCGACGAGGTGCTCGGCAGGTCCACCGTCATCGACGCCTACCTGGGCCACTAGCTATGGACGGCAATGCCGGAACGATGTTCCTCGAGATGGTCGACATCTCCGTGCGCTACGGGGCCGTGCGCGCACTGACCGACGTGTCGCTGGGGGTCCGGAAGGGCGAAGTCGTCGCGGTGATGGGTCCCAACGGGGCCGGAAAATCCACCGTGCTCAAGGCCATCATGGGCCTCGCGCCCGTGGTCGGCGGCGAAGTCTACTGGCGTCAGGAACCGCTAGATGCGGCGACCCACGAGATCGTCAAACAGGGCATCGCGTTCGTGCCGCAAGGCCGGCGCGTCTTCACCCATCTCACCATTCAAGAGAACCTGGAGATGGGCTGCCTCTATCTGAACGACGACACCGAGAAGGCCCGCCGCCTCGATTCAGTCCTGGAGCTCTTCCCGATCCTGCACGAGAAGCGCCGCGACTACGCCAGCCAGATGTCCGGCGGGCAGCAGCAAATGCTGGCCCTGGGCCGCGGGCTCATGGCCGCCCCGGACGTGCTGCTGCTCGACGAGCCGACCCTGGGCCTGGCGCCAGTCGTGGTCAAGGAGGTGTTTCAGAAAGTCGCCGAGATCAGCGAGCGACTCAACACCACCATCATGGTCGTCGAGCACAACATCAAAGGCGTGCTCGACATCGTCGACCGCGCCTACGTCCTCGACATGGGCCGCGTCGTCCACGACGGCACGCCCCAATCGGTCCAAGAGACCGACATCCTGACCCAGGTCTTCTTGGGCAAGGTCGACGCGGGGGAAGACCAAGACGCGGAGTAGGGGTGCGAGGCACCATCAAGCGAGATCCGACGCACCACGCACGGCCTCGGGATCGTCGCACGGATCAATCCTAGACTCTCGCTCTGGGAGACGCTTGCAAACCCCGGTAGTGCTGATCACAGTCGGCGCAGGCTGGATTCCGGCCTTCGCCGGAATGGCGGACCGATTTGCAACGGAAGCCTCTCGCGACAACGGCGTGAGGATTGCGAAAGGAAGAACCACATGCCACACGTTCCCAATGATGCATTGCGGCAAGTCCAAGAGGCCCTCGAGAGGTACGAAAAAGTAGTCGAGGATAGTTGCCTAAAGAGATCAACGCGGGATACGTACATAGTGCATGCGCGAAACTTCGTACGCTGGCTCGACGATGACTTCGAGCCAGGCGGGACGTTGAAGAGCCAAGCAGGCGCCGCAAGGTAGCGATGTTCCGCCACTATGGCCGGGCGCAGTCTGGCGCAGATCCGAAATGCCGTCTCGGGGCGGCGCCACGCCTACACGTGGACGTCTAGCTCGCCGTCGTCCACTTCGACCGTGCCTGACCTGAGCCACACCTTCACAATTCGGACCGAACCAGTTCGAGCAGCATGATCTTGGGCACCGGATCGTCAGGCAAATGCGGATCGGACGGGTTGGGCGGGACGTCCACCAGGCTCCGAAGTAGGAATCCCTGCTGCCGATACGCCGTCATTAGGTCCTCGAACGATCGGTAGTAGAACGGGACTTCATACCGCGCTTGCTCCGTGCCAAAGGTTTGCGCGAGCGCTCCTGATCCGAAGTAGTCGTCCACCTTGCCGCGTGCCGCGACCGCGTAGGGGTTGTTGAGCGAAAGGAGAAACCGACCGCCGGGCTCGAGGGCATCGGCAATCGCGCCTAGAACGCCGACGTGATCCTCGCAGTCTTCGAGCACCATATTCGCCGTCGCCAGATCGAATGACCCTCGGTGGGACGGCAACCCCTCGGCCAGGTCCGCCTCGACGTACTCGATGGCAAGCTGATCCTGCTCCTCGAAGCCCCGCGCGAGGTGCAGGAGATTCGGCGAGATGTCGACGGCCACCACGTCGGCCCCTTGGCGCGCGAACAGGCGGGCCAGGTGACCTTCACCGCAGCCTGCGTCCAAGACCCGCTTGCCGGACACGTCGCCCGCCATCTCCAGCAGACGAGAGGCGAGGTGGTGGAGAAAGGCGCTCAGCGATCCCGAGCGAACTTCGGTTGCATACCAATCGGCGATGGGGTCGTACGCGGCCATCACCTCAGAGCCCTCAGGTCGGTCCAGCTCGGGTCACGCGGCTCGAAGGGCGCCCACTCGAAGGCAATGCGCCAGCGGGCGAATCCGGTCAACGGACCGCCGCTATCCGTAAGCACGCAAATCCCCTGGTACCACGGCCCCAGACCGTCGCCGGGCCGGTAGCCGGAGCTGCGAACCACGAGCGCCGCCCGGCCATTTGGAAGCGCGATACGCAGAAGCGTGGGGCCCGGAGTGTGGCCGCACAGGATCAGGTCGGCCGATGCGACGCCGTCGCGGGACAGCGCCGCGTCGATCTCTTGATCGGAAAAAGCCGGAGTGAAGGCCGGGCCAGAGTCCCAGATCGCGACGAGCGGATTGCCGGGCATGCCATGGCACACGAACACATCCCCTTCCCGCGTCCCAGCGAGCGACAGCTCGGCCGGCAAGGCCCGCAGCCATTCGAGGTCCGAGGAATTGATCGCAGCCTGCCCTCGCTCGATGTGGGACAGGAAATAGTCAGGCGAGTCCGGCCGGCGCCGCCGGGCGGCGACGGTCGATTCCCAGCGGGGCGTTCCCCAGTCACGCAGATAGGCCTCGTTGTTGCCATAGATGACGTCGACGCCCTCCGCGCGCAGGAGATCCATCGTCTCGCCGGGCGGGTCGGGCGAAAACGGTGCAGTAAGAAAGTCGCCGCAATGCACGATGCGATCCGGCGAATGGCGCCGGCATACCTCGATCGCCGCTTCGAGTCCCGGCACGAAGCCGTGCGTGTCACCAATCAGGCATATCCGCATGCCGCACACCACAAGACGCTGCCGAGCACAGGCCCCACCTGCGCAAGTCTACGGACGGTGCTGCGCTGCCATCGTCCAACCGCGGCGCCGCGCCTACTGTGGTGGAAGGCCCCGCCTAAACGTGGACGTAAAGCTCGCCGTCGTCCACCTCGACGGTGTACGCCCGGAGCCGCTCGCCGAGTCCGCGGATGCGCTCGCCGGTGTCGAGGTCGAACTCCACCTGGTGCCAGGGGCAGAGCAGCACGCGTCCGTCGAGGACCCACTCCAGCTGCCAGTCGGTGTCCGCCGAGCCCATCAGCGTGCCGCTGATCGCGCCTTCGCAGGCGGGGCCGAGCTGGTGCGGGCAGCGGTTGCGATAGGCCCGGAACTTGCCGTTGACGTTGAAGACGCCGATCTCGAAGTTGCGGTGCTTGACGAACGTGCGCTCGCCGGGCGCCAAGGCGTCGGCGGATCCGGCGTGGATGCGCGCCATCGGGGCTAGGCGGCGCGCACGGGCGCGTCAATGCCGAACAGCGCCAGCGCGTTTCCGCCCATGATCTTCCGCTTCGCGTCCACCGAAAACGGCATGTTGAGCACCTGGCGCGGATGATCGAAGTCGTGGTGGGGCCAGTCGGACGCGAACAGCACTTGGTCGGCACCGTCGAACATGTCGAGCATCGTCACCAGGTCCTGGGGACGCTCGGGCTCCTCGATCGGCTGGGTCGAGAAGTAGAACTTCCGGATGTAGTGGCTCGGCGGATGTTCCAGCAGGGGCGCCAGCGAGCGGTATTCGTGGTACTCCTTATCCAGCCGCCACATCGTAAATGGCACCCACGAGATGCCGCCCTCGGTGAAGACGATGCGCAGGTCGGGAAATCGCGCCGGTATGGCCGATTCGAGCATGCTGAACATGTTGGCCATCAGGGCAAACTCGTGCTGGATCGGGTGGCGGAACAGAATCGTGCGGAACTGCTCGACGTTGAAGGGGAACGCGGCGTGAATCAGGCCCACGCTGTGGAGCATCACCGGCAGCCCCATCTCGGCGGCGGCCTCGAAGATCGGCGTATAGCGCCGGGCGCCCCACAGCGGACTGACGCCCGCCGTCGGCAGGTAGACGCCGACGAATTCGTCGAGCGCCCCATAGCGGCGGATCTCGCGCGCGGC
Organism: Chloroflexota bacterium; assembly: GCA_026708035.1. Lineage (NCBI taxonomy): Bacteria > Bacillati > Chloroflexota > Chloroflexota bacterium. The sequence continues at coordinate 66,645 of JAPOVQ010000006.1, forward strand.
GTTCTCCGGGTCTTGCGGCGCGGCGACCACGGCCCCGTAGAGACCATCCGCGCGGCTCACCCACTCCTCGGCCAGCCAGGCGTTGTAGGCGCGGCCCAGCGCCGCCGCGTAGACGTCGTCGGGCAGCGCCGCCATCGTGAGCAGGTGGTCCGGGAACAAGATGCCGATATCGACCGCCAGCGCGTCCAGGTCCTCGCGCATCTGCCGCGGCGTGTGCACGGACCGCGCACCCGCCCCGCGGTCGGGCAGGGGCAGATCGATCGCGAGCCGGAGCGCATATCCCGGAATGTCCAAATAGCGGCGCGGCAACGTGCTGATGTGCTCCAGCACGCGGCGATAGGGCGGGTCCACGTAGGGCGCCAACGCCTCGGGCGTGTCGTTGACGTGGACGTCGACATCCACGATGACCATGTCGTCGCGGGTGGTGGACGGTCGATCGGCGGTGACCGCCATGCGGCAAGTCCCTCGGCAGCGAGCCAGGCGGGCCATTCTATGCCGGATCGCGAGCGGCGACCTACCGGCGACCGGAGACGCTTGTCTGGATGGTCGACATTCCACCTCCAAGCCCCGGATCACCCTCGCCCTAGCCCTCTCCCATCAAGGGAGAGGGGACCGGACCTGTCCCCCGATCTCCACTGGAGGGATGGCGCAAGCGTCTCCAATCGCGGGATTGCCGCATGACTGCCGACGGCATGGCGCGGCGCCGCACCAAGATTGTCGCCTCGATCGGTCCCGCCAGCGTTGGCCGGGTCGATGAGCTGGTGGCGGCCGGCATGGACGTGGCGCGACTCAACTTTTCGCACGGCACGCCTGCCGACCACGAGGCTGCGGCGCGGGCGGTGCGCGACGCGGCCGCGCGCGCCGGTCGGCCGGTGGCCGTGATGGTGGACCTGGCAGGTCCAAAGGTTCGGCTGGGCCGGCTGCCGCCCGGCGGAGTGGCGCTCACGACAGGAGCGACCTTCACGCTGAGACGCGGCACGGCGATCGGCGATGCGCAGGGCGCGTCATCCAATCACCACGGGCTGGCGCGCGACCTGGAGCCGGGCGATCGGATTTCGCTGGCGGACGGCGCGGTTGAGCTGCGCGTGACGACTACCGGCGACGACGTGGCGTGTGAGGTCGTGACCGGCGGCGTCCTGCGATCACGCGCTGGCGTCAACGTGCCCGCCGTGAGGCTCTCGCTGCCGGCCATCACGGACCATGATCGCGAAGACCTCGTGCGAGCTCGCGCGCTCGGCGCCGACTACATCGCGCAGTCCTTTGTGCGTCAGGCGTCCGACGTGGACGACCTGCGCGCCGCGCTTGGCGAGCCGAAGATCCCCATCGTCGCCAAGATCGAGACCGGCGCCGCCGTCGAGGCGGCAGCGGATATCCTGCACGCGGCCGACGCCGTGATGCTCGCCCGCGGCGACCTGGGCGTGGACGTGGAGCTCGAACGAGTGCCCCTGATCCAGAAGCGCCTGACCCGCCAGGCCGTCGCGCTAGGCGTTCCGGCGATCATCGCGACACATATGCTGGAGTCCATGATTGAGGAACCGCGTCCCACGCGCGCCGAGGTGAGCGACGTCGCCAACGCCGTTCTCGACGACGCAGACGCCGTGATGCTGTCGGCCGAGACGGCGATCGGCCGGCATCCCGTCGCCGCCGTGCAAACGGCCGCGTGCATTGCCACCGAAACCGAGCGCCACGGCGACGAGTTCTCGACCCCGGCGCGGCAGCCGGAACCCGGCGATTCAGCCGCGGCGGTGGCCCGCGCGGCGGCGGACGTGACGGCCGCCAACTCAGAGATCGCCGCGATCGCCTGCTTCACCAAGACCGGCGCCACCGCGGAGTTGCTCGCGGCAGCCAGGCCGCGCGTCCCCATCGCGGCCTTTTGCGCGGACGAAGCCATTGCCCGCCGCCTGACGCTGCACCGTGCCGTGCATCCGCTGCTCACCGACCCCATGCCCGATACGGACGCCGTGATCGGGATGCTGGACGCCGGCCTGAGCCGCAACTTCGGGCTGGCAACGGGAACTCCGGTGGTGCTCGTGGCGGCGTCGCCGGTGGGCAAGGCCAGCACCAACCTGCTCAAGCTGCATCGCGTCGGCGAATGGTTGGCCACGTGAGCCACGCGGTTGCGCCTTTCAAAAAGCGGCTCAGGGACGCCCTGGACTCGGACTCGCTGCCGATGGCGCTGGGACGGGTGCTGCCGCTGCTGGACGGACGCCGGCGCGAGGCGTTCCACGGACGCGACTTTCCCGCCGAGCAGGCGCGGCTAGCGGCGATCCGCAAGCGCGACGTCGCCGACGGCCCCCGCCTGCTGGAGCAGTTCACCGCGGTTGCCGAGAAGGCCGGCATGGTGGTGCATCCCCCGGCCGACGCGGACGCGGTGCGCGAAACCGTGGCGGAGCTGCTGCGCAATGCGTCGGCGCGCATGGTGGTCAAGAGCAAGTCCATGGCCACCGAGGAAATCGGTCTGAACCAGGCCCTCGAAGCCGATGGCGTGGAAGTGGTCGAGACCGACCTGGGCGAGTTCCTGGTGCAGATCGCCGACGAGCTGCCGTCGCACATTGTCGCCCCAGCGCTGCACATCACCCGCGAACGCGCCGCCGAGCTGATCGGCAGCGTCACGGGACAAGACCTGCCGCCGGATCCGGACACGCTGGTTCGGGCGGCGCGCGAATACCTGCGGGACAAGTTCATCACTGCCGACGCCGGCATCACGGGCGCCAACGCCCTGGTGGCCAGCACCGGCAGCGTGATGCTGGTGAGCAACGAGGGCAACGCGCGGCTCTGCAGCAGCCTGCCGTCGTTGCACATCGTGGTCGCCGGCGTGGACAAGCTCGTCGCCACCATGACGGACGCGGCGGCCACGCTGGACATGCTGCCGGCGAGCGCCACGGGACAGACGATGTCCAGCTACGTCTCGTTCATCAGCGGACCCAGCCGCAGCGCCGACATCGAGATGTCCCTGTCGCTGGGCGTCCATGGACCGCGCGACGTGCACGTCGTGCTGCTCGACAACGGTCGCGAGGCCATGCGGCGCGACCCCATGTTCCAGACCGCGCTGCAGTGCGTGCGCTGCGGGGCCTGCTCGAACGTCTGCCCGACCTATCAGCAGGTCGGCGGCCACGCCATGGGCCACATCTACACCGGTCCCATCGGCCTGCTGCTCACGTCGTTCCATCACGGCATGGAGAACGTGGCCGGGCCGCAGTCGCTCTGCGCGGGCTGCGGCGCCTGCGCCACGGTTTGTCCCGCCGGCATACCGATTCCTCAACTGATTCAAGAGGTGCGGACACGCGCCGTTGACGACGGCGCCGCGAAGAATCGGCTCAAATCCCTGGCGCTGGGCCTGCTGGCTAACCCACAGACATTCGAGCGCGGCCTGCGCACCTTCACCCGGATTCCCGGGGCGCAGGCGCTGGCGCGCCGGCTGCCGGGATCGCCGCTGCGAGCGCGTCCGTTGCCGCCGGTGGCGGCGCGTCCCTTCCGCGATCGACTTCCGAATCTGATCGCCGAGGACGGCGAACAGGCACAGGTGGCCTACTTTCCCGGCTGCCTCACCGACTGGCTCGCGCCGGAAACCGGCGAGGCGGCGGTGCAGGTGCTCGGCGCCGGCGCCGTCGCGCCCGTCGTCTTCGAGTCCTGCTGCGGGCTGCCGGCCATCAACGCCGGCTACCGCGAGCCTGCCCAGCGCATGGCCAAACAGACTATCGAGGCCATCGAACAGGCCGGCGTCGAGACCGTCGTCAGCACGTCCACCAGCTGCCTGGGCGCCATTCGTGACGACTATCCGCGCCTGCTTGCCGACGAGCCGGAGTGGCGGGAACGCGCTCAGGCGGCGGCTGGTCGGCTGGTCGATTTCGCCACCTACGTCGAGAGGCACGCGCCGAAGCCTGACGCGATGCCGGAGCCGCGCGGAGTTGTGACCGTGCACGACGCCTGCCAGTCGCGTCACGGGCTCGGCCTCGGGGACGGCACGCGCGGGCTGCTCGAAGCCGCGGGCTATGACGTGCGCGAGGCGCCCTACAGCGGCGAGTGCTGCGGGTTTGGCGGGTCGTTCTCGTTCGACTTTCCCGAAGTGGCCGGCCGCATGCGCCAACGCAAGCTGGACGCCTTCGAATCCACCGGCGCCCGGTTTGTCTGCGGCGACAATCCCGGCTGCCTGCTGCACCTGGACTCGAACGGCGCGACGCCCGACGCCCCGCGCCCGGTCCACCTGGCCGAGCTTCTGCGAGACGCCGCCCCGGACGCTACGTGACCGCCGACCGCCTCCAGCATCAGCTTGCGTTCATCGTCGAGATCGACAAGGCGAAGTCCATCCTCCGGAACTCCCTTGTCATCGAGGAGGGCCGGCGCGAAAACGACGCGGAGCACGCCTGGCATCTGGCGCTGATGGCCCGGCTGCTCGCCGAGTACGCGCGCGAGGAGATTGACATCAATCGGGTGATCGAGATGCTGCTGGTCCACGACCTGGTCGAGATCGACGCCGGTGACACGTTCGTCTACGACACGGTGGCCCGCGAACAGAAAGCCGTGAAGGAACGCGCCGCGGCCGACCGCATCTTCGGCCTGCTGCCGCCCGATCAGGCGGCCGCGCTGCGCACGGCGTGGGAGGAGTTCGAAGCGCGGCAGACGCCCGAAGCCAAGTTCGCCTTCGCGCTGGATCGCCTGCAGCCGCTGCTGCTCAACTTCCACACCCAGGGCCACGCCTGGCGCAGGCACGGCGTGCGCCAGGCGCAGGTCATGGCGGTGAACGCCACCATCGCCGACGGCGCGCCGGAGCTTTGGGAATTCGCGCGAGGGCTGATTGAAGAGGCCGTTCGACGTGGCTACCTGTCGGAGTAGATTGTTCCCGCGGCCGTGGCGCCAGTCGGCGAGCATTGCGAGGGGAACACGAGGGGACTTGCCATCACAAGAACCATCCGTGTACGCTCGCCTATATATATGACTCGACCGCAACCCTATATATATGACTCGACCGCAACATTGTGATACCGATTAGATTCATGAATAGAGCCTTAGTCGATGATTAGATATACCGCTCGCCAAGTATTCATTGCAGTCCAGCTCTTCCTGGGGATATCGATCGTCATATTCATTGTGATCAGCTTGTATCCCGGCGACCCGATTACAAATCTCTTCGGCCCCTACGGCCAAGCATGGAGTAATGGGCATGACACTGGCGAGCTACAAGCTCGCTTCAGCGGCGACACTCCCGGACCAGTGCGGTACTTGTTCTGGATGAAGGAGGTATTGACCGGGAATCTGGGCCACGTCGGTCAGTGGGCTCGCCCGGTTGGGGACGTAGTCCGCGAGGCGCTTCCGGTTACGCTCGGGCTAGTCGCCGTCTCCCTCGCCGTCGCCTTGATTATCGGCATTGCATTCGCGCTGATCTTGATCCTATGGCCGCATTCAACCCCGAGCCGTTTCCTGGGTGCCATTCCCATCTTCCTTGCTTCAATCCCGACAGCCTTCCTGGCCATTTGGGGAATCTACCTGTTTGCCGTTCGGCTGGGATGGCTGCCGGCAATGGGGCTCTGGACGCCCGGCGCCGAGGAGACGCTCAATCTCGATCTCGTACGCCACGCCATCCTGCCGACTGCGGTCTTGGCTCTGCCCTTCATCGCCATCTACATGCGCAACGCGCGGCATGCGATGTTGAACGCGCCCGTGGACGAACCGGCAGGACCAGGAGCCGAAGAGAGCTCGGCGAGCGAGACGGCCGTGCGCTCGTTGTCCCTGCTGCCGACTGTCGGTGTGCCGTTGCTGAGAAACCTCAGCCTATCCCTGGCGCCCCTGGTGGGCAGCGCCTTGGTGGTCGAGTCGCTGTTGTCCTTGGGCGGCTTGGGGCACGTGGCGTATCGGTCGCTGTTTCAGCGCGAATACCCGGTGGTGACGGCGGTCATCCTCGTCGGCGCGGTCGCGGTGATTGCGGCAAGGCTGCTGATCGACGTGATTTGCGGCTGGCTCGACCCGAGCACTCGCCAATCCCCCAGGACGTCGACGCCAACGCCCGGCGGGCATCCCGCGGCCGGCCGCGACGCCACCGCGCGACAGCTCGGCCCGCCGCTGGAACTGATCGACCGTCCGCTGGAGCACCGTCCATGGAGTACCGCGCGACGCCGCTTCCGGTCACAGTGGTCGGCCATGGCCGGGCTTGTCGTGCTGCTTGCCTTCCTTGCCGTTGCCATTCTTGGGCCGTTCGTGGCTCCCTTCGACCTCCACCAGGTCGTCGCCTTGCGGTCGATTGGTGATTCGAGCGCTTCCCCTTGGCTTGGGACCGACAGCTATGGTCGGGATGTCTTCAGCCTGCTTCTGCACGGGGCCCGCGGGTCGGTCGGCGTGGGAGCGGCGGCCGCGGTCATCAGCCTCGTGATCGGCTTGGCCGTCGGTGTGCCGGCGGCGAGTCGCGGGGGCTTGGTCGACGGAGTCTTGATGCGGATCACGGACGTCGTCACGACCGTTCCCGCACTATTCCTCATGATGTTCCTCGTAATCCCGCTTCTATTCGGAGTGGCCGGACCAGGCAGCGTGGTGGCCATAACGATTGGGATTGTCAGCTGGCCCGGATTTGCCAGGCTCATCCGCCGGCAACTCCTCATCCAGCGTCAAGCGGGTGCCGCCCCTGATTCAGAGGGATCGGAACGTCGAATGCCCGGCAACCTGGCGGGCCCGTTGATGGTGGCCGTCGCCTACGGTTTCGCCGCGGCGCTCTTGGCGGAAGCCGCGTTGAGCCTTCTGGGCCTTGGCAGCTCCATCCCGCCAATGACCTGGGGACAGATGATCGGGCAATCGCGAGGTCTCGCGTTCTTGACGACTGCAACAGGGGTCATACCTACGATCCTGATCGTTCTCTTGGTCTTGTCGGCTCATCTCGTCGGCGGCGGTCTTCGGCATGCCTTTGCCACGGGAATTGCGGACCCTGAGCCGGCCGGGTCCGGCGACGACCGGGCGGCGCCCGACCGTTAACTCAGTTCACGGCCAGAAGGCCGTCGTCGGCTGCGCGCCGAGTCCGACTAGCCCGGTCCCTCGGCGATGCGCTCTACGTGCCAGGGGTGGCGGTTGGCGTAGTAGGTCATCGACTCGTGCAAGGCGCGGTCAGGCGGATCGAGCACGAGCTCGAACAGGCACAGGTCGACCCAGGCGTCTCCGTCGCGGATGCGATTCGGCAGACGCGCCGCCTCGGTGAAGGCCGCGGCGTGTGCGATATCCGCGAGATCCTCGTCGGTGGCTGCGATCGGGAACTCGAGCACGCTCACGCCGATTTCGCCGGCTCGGTCGATCGCCGCCCGCAGCAACGTCACGGCGTGGTCCATGTAAGCCGGCGCCACGCGCAATGAGAGCGTGGCCACGTGCTGCTGCGAGAACGTGTCGCGGCACACGAAGACCGTCTGTCCGACCACGCGGTTCTTCGGCGTGGCTAGAACCAGCATGGCGCCCTTTGAATCCTGGACGCGGAGCTTCAGGCGCGCGAAGTGGTACTCGTAGCGGGTGTCGCGGAGACAGTCGTCCAGGACCTCCTTGAGCAGCCAGGCCGGCTCGCGCATGTTGTAGAGAATGGCGGCGCGCGGCAGATCGCCCCAGACGGCGTCCCGCACCACCGGCTCGCCGTCGAAGGCCAAATACGTCGCGTCGAATTCGTCCGCGTCCGCCACCGTGAAGCGCATGCCGTCGCCGACGCGATACCAGAAGCCGTGGTTCTCATAGAGGTGGCCGGCGACCGGATTGGTCGTGCACAGGTGAAGCGCCTGGCCACCGTTCGCCACGAACTCTTGCAGCATGCGCCCCATCAGCGCGTCGGCCACGCCCTTGCGGCGGTGCCGGTCCTCGGTCGCCACGAACTCCACGATGCCGACGTCGCGCGTGTCGGCGGGGACGTAGTAGCCCAGCGATCCGGCGTAGTCACCGTCGATGATTCCCACGAAATAGGGCGTGTAAAGCGTCTCGGCCAGCGCCCCGCCGAACAGGTCGTCTTGCAGCGGCTCCCAGGTGCGGACGCGGCCGCCGAACGTGTCCATCGGCGGGAGCAAGCGCACAATCTGCATGCGCTCGCCGTTCCGCAGCGTGACGCTTTCAGGGGCCATGGCATCGCTCGGCGTGGGCGGACGCGCGATTCTACGCGCGGGCCGGTGGTCCGGGACCGCGCGGTGCGCCACTATGGCGGGAACGGCCCCCTGCTAGGCATTGACCGGAGGATCCACCAATGGCACAGGCAACGGCGGCGAATCCCGAAGTGATCGACCAGCTCACGGCGTCGCGCGTGTACGACCTCGGCACGCGCTACGAGATGGACATGCCGGTGCATCCGGCGCACCCGCCGTACATCTTCACGCTTCAGCGACGCCACGGCGACACCTTCCGGCCCGGCGGCTACAGCTCATCCAACGAGCTGATCGTCATGTGCGGTCACACGGGCACGCACATCGACTCCCTGGCGCACGTCTCCGAGCACGGGCAGCTCTTCGGCGGCGTGGACGCGAGCTGCAACCAGCAGGGCGGCCGGGGCATGAAATCGATAGGCGTGGACACCATTGAGCCGGTCGTACGGCGCGGCGTGCTGCTCGACGTGGCGGGCGCGGAGGGCGTGGACATTCTGCCGCCGGATTACGGGGCCGATGCCGAGACCCTGCAGGGCGTCTCCAAGGCCCAGGGCGTGGAGATCCAGGCCGGCGACTGCGTGCTGGTGCGCACCGGGTGGATGCGCCATTGGGACGATCCGCCGGCGTACTTGGCCGAGAGCGAGGGTCAGCCCGGCGTCAACGCCGACGCCGCCGAGTGGCTGGTCGAGCGCGGAATCTTCCTGGGCGGGTCGGACACGGCCGCGTTCGAGCAGGTCATCCCCGGCGCGGCCATGCCGGTGCACCTGATCTTCCTCGCGCGCAACGGCATCCACATCCTCGAAATGGCCGACCTGGAAACCCTGGCCGCCGACGGCGTCTACGAGTTTGGATTCGTGCTCTCGCCGCTCAAGCTGGTCGGCGCGACGGGCTCGCCGGTGCGCCCGCTGGCGCTGGTTTAGGGCGCCCCTGCGGCTATCCCGGACCGCGCCTAGCCCAGAAAGAGGTCGTAAGGTCCTGGAATCGGCGACTCGACCGCGGCGCGTTGGAGCAGTTCACGCGAGGGGCTGAGCGCGCGCGCGGCGATGGCGCGGTTGATCTCGGGAACCTTGTCGAGCGCGTCGATCTCCTCCATGGTGAGGAAGCGGGCGGCGTCGACTTCGTCGCCGGGCGTGGGCTCGCCGGCGACGCGCCGGAGCAGGAACACCACGTAGGTGGAGTGGTCCTCGGCGTGCCGCGAGCGCACCGCCAGCAGCCCCTGGACCTCGGTCGTGATACCGGCTTCTTCCTGGACCTCGCGGACGGCGGCCTCGGGCAGCGTCTCGTCGGCCTCGCAGAACCCGCCCGGAATCTGCCAGCTGCCGCGCCCGTAGTCGGTGGCGCGGCGCACGAGCAAGACGCGGTCACCGTCCACGACGGCGCCGCCCACGCCGACGTTGTAGCCGGTGTTGTAGCGCGCGGGAATCGGGCTCATCGCGCCATAGTACCGGCGTGATGAGCGCCGACACGTCTGGAGACGGCACCGGCAGACTTCAGACCGCGGCGCATTGAGTCCCCGGCATGCAGGCTCATAGAATCAGGAGCCTCCCCGGACATTCGGCGTGGCTTTCGTGCTCTTCGACTTTCACACGCACACGTTTCTCAGCGACGGCGAGCTTTCGCCGATCGAGCTCTTGCGGCGCTGCCACGTCGCGGGCTACACCGCCGTGGCCGTGACGGATCACGCCAGTCCCGCCAACGTCCACACGCTCGTGCCGGCCCTGGCCCGCGATTGCCGCATCGCGGAGGAGGCATGGGGCATCGTGGCCATTCCGGGCGTGGAGATCACGCACGTGCCGCCGGGCGAGATCGACGCGGTGGCGCGAAGCGCGGCGGAAGCGGGGGCCGAGATCGTGGGCGTCCACGGCGAGACTATCGCCGAGCCGGTCGCCGCCGGCACCAATCGCGCCGCGCTGGAGTCGGACTACGTGCACGCGCTGGTGCACCCGGGTCTGCTGAGCCCGGAGCTGGCGCAGTTGGCGCAGCGCAACGGCAAGTGGTTGGAGCTCTCGGCGCGCCGCGGGCACTCGCTCACCAACGGGCACGTGGCCGCGCTGGCCCGGGCGTCGGGAGCGCGGTTGCTGGTGAACAGCGACGCGCATTCCCCGGGTGACCTGCTGTCGGAGCCCTTGGCCCGACGCGTGGCGCGCGGGGCGGGTTTGAACGCCGACGAAACCGAGACCGTGGTGGCGGACAACCCGCTGGAGTTCCTGCGCCAAATTGGGCGCTCGGTTCCAGAGATCAGCCCGGTCCCGTGACCATCCTCGAGCACGAGCCGATTCCGCCCGAACTCGAGATCATCGACCCCGACGATCAGGACGCAACCGGGACCGAGCGAGTGGAGCTGCCGGTGCTGCCCCTGCGCGCCGAATCGCTCTACCCCATTCCCGAGACCATGACGCCGTTTCTCGTTGGACGCGAGGGCTCCGTGTCGGCCATCGAAGACGCGTTGGCCCGCGACCGGCGCATCCTGGCCGTGGCCCAGCGCGAGCCCAACAAGGAGGAAGTCGGCTTCGAGGACCTGCACGAGATGGGGACCGAGGCGCGGATCATCCGCATGTTGCGGTTGCCCGACGGGACGACCAGCGTGCTCGTGCACGGCGTGCGGCGCGTCCGCGTCGTCTCGGTCCTCAGCGAGTACCCCATCGTGCGGGTCGTGGGCCAGGTCGTGGAGGACCTGGACGAGGACCCCGCGGCCTCACGCGCGGCGATGCCGGAGGTGCTGGAGCTCTTCCAGCGCGTCGCCCGGCTCAGCGACACGATTTCGGAAGAGGCGCAGATTCGCGCCATGAACGCCGAGACACCCGGGCTGCTGGCGGACGTGGTGGCGGCGTCGCTCAGCCTCTCCTTGGACGATCACCAGACGCTGCTGGAAATGCGCGACGTGGCGGAGCGGCTGGATCGCGTGCGCACGTTGCTGGACGAGGAAATCCGCGTGCTCAAGCTCGAGCAGGAGATCCGCGAAAGCACCCGCAACGACGTCGATATCAAGCAGCGCGAGTTCTACCTGCGCGAGCAGATGCGGGCGATCATCAAGGAAATCGGGGAAACCAACGCCCAGAACGCCGAGATCGCCGCCATTCGCGAACGGCTGGAGTCCGGCGCATACCCCGAGGCCGTCGTCGCGCGTGGACTCAAGGAGATCGACCGCCTCAACGCTCTGCCGCACGGATCGCCCGAAACCAGCGTGCTGCGCACCTACCTGGAGTGGCTCACGGAATTGCCCTGGCGGCGCCGATCCAGGGACAAGACGGACGTGGCGCGGGCGGAGGACATCCTCAACCAGCACCACCACGGCCTGAAGGACGTGAAGGAGCGCTTGCTGGAGTACATCGCGGTGCGCCACCTCGCGCGACGCTCGCGTAGCCCCATCCTCTGCTTCGTGGGACCGCCGGGAGTCGGCAAGACGAGCCTGGGTCGCTCCATCGCCGAGGCCCTGGGCCGGACCTTCGTGCGCGTGTCGCTGGGCGGCGTGCGCGACGAGGCCGAGATTCGCGGCCATCGCATGACCTACGTGGGCTCCATGCCCGGCCGCATCCTGCAGAAGATGCGAGAAGCCGGGACCGTCAATCCCGTCTTCATGATCGACGAGATCGACAAGCTGGGGCTGGATTTTCGCGGCGACCCCGCCGCCGCCCTGCTCGAAGTGCTGGACCCGGAGCAGAACCACACCTTCAGCGATCACTATCTGGAGTTGCCCTTCGACCTCAGCAAGGTGATGTTCATCGCCACGGCTAACACGCTGCACGGCCTGCCGCCCGCGCTGGTCGACCGCATGGAGGTGATCGAGCTTCCGGGCTACGTCGAAGACGAAAAGGTGGCCATCGCAGAGCATTTCCTCGTCGCCCGGCAGCTGCATGAGCACGGGCTGAGCGCCGATGCGCTGGAGTTCGAACGGGACACCCTGCGGCGCATCGTGCAGGCCTACACCCGCGAGGCCGGCGTGCGCGAGCTTGAGCGCGCCATCGCCACCATCGCCCGCAAGCAAGCCCTGGCCCGCGCCGAGGGGCGCGAGGCGCAGCAACGGATTCGACCCGCGGACATACCGGAATACCTCGGCCCGCCGAAATATCGCTATGGAAAGGCGGAGAGCGAAGACGCGCACGCCGTGGCGACCGCGGTGTTCACTACGCCGGCGGGCGGAGACTTGTTGCCGATCGAGGTCTCCATTGCCGAGGGCGCCGGCAAGGTCACGCTGACGGGCTCCCTGGGCGACGTGATCCAGGAGTCCGCCCACGCCGCCATCACCTATGCCCGGGCGCACGCCGACGAGTTTGGCTATGGCGCGTCCGACTTCGACGCCGTGGACATTCACGTGCACGTGCCCCAGGGCGCCCTGCCGAAGGAAGGCCCGGCGTCGGGCGTGGCCATCGCCGCCGCGCTGGTCTCGGCCCTCGCCCGGCGCAAGGTGCGCGGCAGCGCGGCCATGACCGGAGAAATCACGCTGCGCGGGCGCGTGCTGCCGGTCAGCGGAATCAAGGAGAAAGTCCTCGCCGCCCAACGCGCGGGCATTGAGACCTTCGTGCTGCCGCATGGCAACCGGCAAGACTTGGACGAGCTGGACGCGGACACCCGGCAAGGCCTCGAATTCGCCCTCGCGACCACGGTTGACGAGGCGCTCGCGCACGTTCTGGTGGGCTAGCGCGGCGGGATCCGCCGCCAGGGGCGACTCTGGCGACCGAAGGGAGTGGCTATTCTGCGTTACGCGTCCGCGGCGCCGCCCGCGGAATGGAAGAGCTGAGCAAGCGGTCTGATGTTTGGTCCGTTCAACACGCTTCTCGGGCTCTTCTCGCGCGACCTCGGCATCGACCTTGGCACGGCGAACACCCTGGTCTATGCGAAAGACCGCGGCGTGGTGCTGTCCGAGCCGTCGGTGGTCGCGACCGACCAGAACACGATGCGCGTGCTGGCCGTGGGCGCCGAGGCCAAGAAGATGGTGGGCCGAACTCCGTCCAACATCACGGCCATGCGACCGCTGCGCGACGGCGTGATCGCCGATTTCGACACTGTGGAAACCATGCTGCAGTACTTCATCAGCCGCGTGCACGATGAGCTGCCGTTCGCGCCGCGTCCCCGCGTGATCGTCGGCGTGCCCTCCGGCGTCACCGAGGTTGAGAAGCGCGCCGTCCACGAGGCGAGCCTGCAGGCCGGCGCCCGCGAGGTGTACCTGATCGAGGAGCCGATGGCTGCCGCCATCGGCGCCGGACAACCGATTCAGGAGGCCACGGGCAACATGATCGTGGACATCGGCGGCGGCACGACCGAGGTCGCCGTGATTTCACTGGGCGGCGTGGTGGTGAGCCACAGCATTCGCGTGGCGGGCGACGAGATCGACGAGCAGATCGTGGAGTACTGCCGCAACGAGCACATGCTGCTCATCGGCGAGCGCACGGCGGAGGCTTGCAAGATCGCCGTCGGATCGGCCTACGCCGGTTTGCAGGAAGACACCGTGCTTGTCCGCGGCCGTGACCTGCAGAGCGGGCTGCCGCGCCAGGCCGAGCTGACCTCCGGGCACATCCGCGAGGCGATTGGCGGGCCGGTGACCGAAATCGTTGACAACGTGAAGCTCGCCATCGAGGCCACGCCCCCTGAGCTGCTGGCCGACATCATGGAGCACGGCATCTATCTCGCCGGCGGTGGGGCGTTGCTGCGCAATCTGGACAAGCGCATCGAGCAGGAGGCCGACATTCCGGTACACGTCTCGGAGAATCCGCTTGAGGCGGTCGTGCGGGGCACGGGAGCGTGCCTGCACAACCTCGAGGCGTACCGCGAAGTCTTCGTCGCCGAGAACAGATCGCCCTACGGCTAGGTGGTCACGAGCATGCGGGGGGGGCAACGAGCCGCGATCGTGCTGATCGGGCTGATCGTCGCGGCGGTCGTGCTCTCGATGCTGCACAACACCGGCGCCAGCGTTCCGGTGGAGGGCCTCGTCCTGCGGGTGGTGGAACCCGTGCGGAGCGCCTTCACGACGGTCGCCAACGGCGCCTCGCGAGCGCTGACCGACCTCGAGCGGTTTGGCGAAATGCGCGAGGAGAATGCCGCGCTGCGGGTTGAAGTGGCCGAGCTTCGAGCGCAGGCCACCCGCCTCAGCGACGCCGAACGCGAGAACGAGCGCTTTCGAGAGGCCCTGACCTACCTGGACGAAAACCCCGAGCTGGAGTTGGTGACCGCCCGCATTGTCGGGCGCGACAGCCTCGACATGCTGGACACGATCGTGATCGATCGCGGCGCGTCCTCAGGCATCCGGGCGGGTATGGCGGTGGTGGCCAACGGGGGATTGGCGGGCCGCGTGACCAAGGTGACCGACACCACCGCCGACATCCTGCCCGTGCACAGTCCGCAGAGCACGGTGAGCGTGCTGGCTCAGGGTGACGAGGCCACGGCGGACGGCACATTAGACGGGACCAACGGCGCCGATCTGGTGATGCGCCACATTGACGCCGAGGCCGCGATCATGGTGGGCGACCCGGTCGTGACCTCCAGCCTTGGCGGCAGCCTCCCGCGCGGGATCCCGGTGGGGCGGATCGTGGCCATCGAGGTCTCGCCCACGAGCGTGCTGCGCCAGGCGATCGTGGCGCCGCTCGTGCAGCCCGAGCACTTGGACGTCGTCCAGGTCATCCTCGGGCAGACCGCCGGGGCGTAGGCATGGTTTCGCATCTGGGCACGGCCGCGCGCGGTGTGCGCTGGCTCCCATCGCCCGGCACATTGGCGGCGGCGCTGTTTCTGGCGCTGCTGGCCCTGGTGCAAACCTCGGTGCTGCCCTACTTCGAGATCATGGGCGCGCAACCGTCGCTGGTCCTCGTCAGCGTCGTGATTCTGGCCACGATGCAGGTGGGGACGCGGGCCCTCGGCTGGGGCTTCGGCGGCGGGCTGCTGGTCGACCTGTTTTCAGCCGCGCCCCTCGGAACCAACGCCCTGCTGTTCACGCTGATCGCCTACGTGGCCGGAGGGGGCTTTGGCGGTGTCGACCGCGCGAACCTGCTCATCCCGGTCGTCGCGGTCGCGCTCGCAACCGCCGCCTACTACCCAAGCGTGCTGCTCGCCCTTCAGCTGCAGGGGTTCGATGTCGCGTGGGAGGCCCATCTGCCCGCCCGCCTGTGGCCGGCGATCGTCGTCAATCTGGGCGCCGCGGCGGTGCTCTACTACCCCGTGCGGGTGCTCGAACGCTGGACGCACGGTCGCCCAATTCCGACGTTTCGAGGAGTACGCTAGAAGCTATGGCGGCGAACAGCGGGCCGGGCGATCAATCGGCGGCGGGGGCGCCCGGAACCAAGAGCGACGGCGGCGCGAGCGCCAATCGCAAACTCCGGCGCGGCCTGATCCTCGGAGGCGCCGTGGTGGCGGCCAACACGGCTCTGGCGGGACGACTCTGGCAGCTCCAGGTCGTTGAAACCGAGGCCTACCAGGAACAAGCGGCGCGGAATCGCCTGCGAACCGAACCGGTGCGGCCGATCCGCGGTCTGGTCTTTGACCGCAACCGCGAGCCCCTGGTGCGCAACATCCCCGTTTTCGGCGTGTGGGTCACACCGGCCGACGTGCCAAAGTCTCGCGAAGGCTCAATCATCGCCAGCCTGGCCGCCCTCACGGGCGAGCGACCGGACGACGTGCGCCTCAAGCTGTCGCAGGCCCGCTACGATCCGGGTCGCCCGGTGCAGGTGGCGGCGGACGTGCAGCGGGATTCGGCGCTGGCGATCGAGGAGCGACGCCACGACCTGCCCGGCGTGCAGGTTCGTTCCGGGATTCGCCGGAACTATCTCCACGGCGACGTCTTTGGGCACATGCTGGGATTCGTCGGCCCCGTCCCCGCCGAGGCGCTGGAGGAGTACCAGGCGCTTGGCGTGGGCTTCGATGAGACGGTCGGGCTGGCCGGCTTGGAACGCCAGTTTCAGGGGGCGCTGCGCGGCGCCGACGGCTCGCGGAAGGTCCAGATCGACGCGCTGGGGCGCGAGCTGAACGAGATCGAATCCCAAGCGCCGGTCGAGGGACGGCACCTCGTGCTGACGGTCTCCGTTCGCGAGCAGCGGGCCATCCGCGAGATTCTGGCGCGGCATCTGGCCCTCCGTGACTCCGGCGCCGGCGTCGCCGTCGTCATTCGACCGGAGGACGGATCGGTCGTGGCGCTCGCCAGCCTGCCGGACTACGACAACAACGCGTTCGGAGTGGGCGGAGACCGCAGCGTGCTGACGCGGCTGGTCACGGACTCGCGCCGCCCCCTCATCAATCATGCGGTGGCCGGCCTCTACCCGCCCGGCTCCAGCTACAAGGTCATTGCGGCCTCGGCGGCGCTCGAAACGGGGATCGTCTTACCGCAAACCAAGATCCGGTGCGACGGTCAGTTGGTGCTGCCAACCGGCTGGGCCTTCAACGACTGGCTGGCGACCGGACACGGCATGGTCGACCTGCACCGGGGCATTTCGGAGTCCTGCAACATCTACTTCTACAACATCTCCGGGGGCAATCCATATACCAATCTCACCGGGTTCGGCAATCGGCGGCTGGTGGAGTTCGAGCGAGGGTTTGGGTTCGGCGAAGTCAGCGGAATTGACCTTCCCGGCGAGGCGGCCGGACTGGTGCCAACCGCCGAGTGGAAGCAGGGCAACCTGGGACAGTCTTGGGTGACGGGCGATACCTACCACGCGGCCATTGGCCAGGGGCTGGTGCAGGTCACGCCGCTGCAGATCGCCATGATGTATGCGGCCGTCGGCAACGGCGGGCGCCTGCTGCGCCCGCGCCTGGTGGACCGCATCGTCGACACGCAGGGCAACGTGCTCCAGCGCCTGCCCATCAGCGAGCGTGGGCGATTGCCCGTCTCGGATGAGCACCTGCGCCTGATCCGCAATGCGCTTCTGGAGGCCGTCAACGGTCGCAATGGCACCGGCAAGTGGGCACGCTCGGAGTTCGCCGTCGTGGCGGGAAAAACCGGCACCGCCGAATACAGTGGAACGCGGGACTCCCAAGGCAAGCTCCCCAGCCATGCGTGGTTTGCGGGCTACGCCCCGGCAGGCAAGCCCGAATACGCATTCGCCGTCCTGGTTCGCGACGGTGGCGAGGGCGCATTCGCAGCCGCGCCGATCGCACGGGACATCATCGACTACTTGATGTCGGGTGAAATGCCTCCGCTGCCCCAGGACCGTCCGGACTTCATCCCGCCAACTCGGCGGCTGGCATGACGCACACCCTGCGGCGCTTCGATCTCGCCGTCATCATTCCGTCGATCGCGCTGGTTTCGGCGGGAATTCTCATGCTCTCCACCACCGGCGATCCCGGCCAAACCGGCCTGGACCACAAGGCGGTGCAGCAGGGCGTGTTCGTGGCCATCGGTTTCGCCGTCGCCCTGGTGATGGCCTTCCTTGACTATCGCCTGCTCAATGCCGTGGCCCTGCCGGCGTTCATTCTCGGGACGATCCTGGTTGCCGCCGTGGTGGTGTTCGGCGACGCCAGCCTGGGCGCCCAACGCTGGTTCGTGGTCGGTCCCATCGTCATCCAGCCGTCCGAGATTATGAAGCTCGCCGTCATCATCTTTCTGGCACGGTTTCTGGCGCGGCGCGGCGAAGGCGTTCGTTCCATTCGGACGCTGCTGCTGAGCTTGCTCATCGTGCTGGCGCCCGCGGCACTGGTATTCATCGAGCCGGACCTCGGCTCGGCGTTGGTATTCGTGGCGATCTGGTTGGCGATGGTGTTCGTCGCCGGCGCGCGCTGGTGGCATGCGCTGATTCCGGCGGGGATGGCCTTGGCCGCATTCCCCTTTGGCTGGTTCTTTGCGCAGGACTATATGCGTGAGCGCTTCGTCGCGTTCCTCGACCCTGGGAGCGATCCACTTGGCGCCGGCTATAACGTGCTGCAGGCTCGGATTTCGATTGGCTCGGGCGGCTGGTGGGGACAGGGCATCGGCCAGGGCACGCAGTCGCAACTCGAGTTCTTGCGCGTCCGCGACACCGACTTCATCTTCGCCGTGCTCGGCGAGCAGCTGGGATTCGTCGGCGCCCTGGGCGTCATCTTGTTTTTCGCCATCCTGCTCATTCAGGCCGTGATCATCTCCATTCGCGCGCGCGACGATTTTGGCCGCTACCTCGCCATCGGCATTGCGGGCATGCTGTTCTTCCAATCCTTCGTCAACATCGGCATGAACGTGGGGCTGATGCCAGTGACCGGAATCACGCTTCCGCTGCTGAGCTTCGGCCGAAACTCTCTGGTGGTCACGCTGGCGGCCATCGGCATTCTGCTCAGCATCAATGCGCACCGAATGGCCGCCCCGCATCGGCAACAGGGCGTCTGGTGGGTGTCGAGCGTCAGGCGGCTGACGGCCGGTCCCGGGACTTCGCCGCGGCCGTGAGCGGCCCCGGATGGGCCGAGGTTGCCGTCCCGGCGTCGTCGGGGAATCTGGGCGCCGGGTTCGATGCGCTTGGGCTGGCCCTGGAACTGCGGAACACCTACAGGTTCGAGCCCAGCAGTCACGACCACATCGAGGCCACGGGAAAGTTCGCCGAATTCGTGCCGCGCGATGTCCGGCGCAATCTGGCCTTTCGCGCGTTCCGGTCTCTCGCGCCGCCGGCGGCCGGCCCCTATCGGCTCCACGCTCGGCGGATCATCCCCGCCCAGGGGGGCCTGGGCAGCTCGGCCAGCGCCATCGTTGGCGGGCTCGTGGCGGCCACGCTCGCCTTCGACCTCGACGTACCCCAGGACGACCTGCTGCGGCGGGCGGTCGAGCTCGAGGGGCATGCGGATAACGTGGCGCCCGCGTTGCTCGGCGGCATGGTGGTCACCGTACCGGACGGACCCGACCTTGACTGGCTGCGGCTCGAATTCCCGGCAACGGTGGGGATTGTGCTGGTCGTGCCGGGCTACCGGGTACCGACCCACCGCGCGCGTCAGGTCCTGCCCGATCAGGTTCCGCGGGCCGACGCCGTGGCCAACCTCGCCCGCGCGGCGTTGATGGTGGGCGCCGTGAGCCAGGAGCGTTTCGACCTGTTCCAAGAGGCAATGACCGACCGGATCCACCAGCCCTACCGCGCCGCACTCAATCCGGCGCTGGAGCCCTGCATGGCGGCGGCGCTGGAAGCGGGCGCCCATGGGACAGCCCTCAGTGGGTCGGGGCCCACCGTCATTGCGTTCGGTCCGCGCGACCGCAACCTCTCGGTGGCCAGCTCGATGGCCGACGCCTGCCTCGACAGCGGTCACTCGTGTGAGACCTACGTGGTCAGCGCAGCCGTTGAGGGCGCCCATCCAACCGAGGCCTGGCGAACGCAGACACGGCCAGCCGATCTATAATCGGGCGTCGGCGTGCACCGTCGCCTGAACGCGCGACGGGCGCCGCAGGGAGGCCTACTGCTCACCGAATCGAGCGCCCGCGGAGTTGTCCCACGCCCGGACGCGATCGGCGCCGGCGCGGACATCGCTGCATCGATCGGACACGAGACCATCGCGGTCCTCGATTTCGGGTCGCAATACAGCCAGCTCATCGCTCGGCGGATTCGCGAAGTCGGCGTCCGCACCGAGCTCCTTGCCCCTGACCAACTGCGCACGGTCGACCGCCGCAACCTGCGCGGCATCGTGCTCTCCGGCGGTCCGGCCAGCGTCTATGCGCCGGGCGCGCCTCAGCTTCCGGCGGACGTGCTGGACGCGGGCGTTCCGGTCCTGGGCATCTGCTACGGCATGCAGCTCCTCAGCCACAGCTTGGGCGGCCGCGTGCAACGCGCGTCGCGGCGCGAGTACGGCCCGGCGCGCGTGCGCGTCGCCGACGGGGCGCATCCGCTGTTCGCCGGCCTGCCGCCGGCGTTTGACGTGTGGATGAGCCACGGCGATGTGGTCGAAGAGCTGCCGCCCGGCTTTCGCTCGGTCGCCGCAACCGCACACTCGCCCACGGCGGCCATGTCCAACGGCAACGGCGTCAGCGCGCTGCAGTTCCATCCCGAGGTCCGGCACACATCGCATGGGCTGGATCTGCTGCGCAATTTCGCGCGCGACGTTTGCGGCTGCCGCGGTGATTGGACCCCGGCGTCCCTCGTACGCGAGGCCATCGCCGACATCCGCCGCCGTGCCGCCGACGCCCGCGTGATTTGCGGGCTCAGCGGCGGCGTCGACAGCGCCGTCACCGCCGCGCTGGTGCACGCCGCGATCGGCGACCGGCTCACCTGCATCCTCATCGACACCGGCTTGCTGCGCGCAGGCGAGGTCGCGCAGGTCCGCGACGCGCTCCGCACCAGCCAAGACCTCGATCTCATCGTCGTGGACGCGGCGGAGGAGTTCCTAACCGGCCTGCAAGGCGTGACCGAGCCCGAGCGGAAGCGCGCCATCATCGGCGAGGCCTTCATTCGCGCCTTCGAGCGCGAGGCCGCCCGCATCGACGACGCACGCTTCCTTGCACAGGGCACGATCTACCCCGACGTGATTGAAAGCGGTGGTCGCGAGGGCGCGGCGGTCATCAAGTCGCATCACAACGTCGGCGGGTTGCCCGATCGCCTGGGCCTGGAGTTGCTGGAGCCGCTGCGCGAGCTCTTCAAGGACGAGGTGCGCGCCGTGGGGCGCGAGCTTGGCCTGCCGGGATCGATCGTCGACCGCCAGCCTTTCCCCGGGCCGGGCCTCGCCGTGCGCGCGCTCGGCGACCTGACGCCCGCGCGGGTCGAAACGCTGCGGGCGGCGGACGCCATCGTGCTCGAAGAGTTAGAGCCCATCGCCGCCACGCATTCCCTCGCGCAGTACTTCGCCGTGCTGCCGGGAGTGCGCAGCGTGGGCGTGATGGGCGACGAGCGAACCTATGGCGAGCTGGTGGCGGTCCGCGCCGTCACCTCCGACGACTTCATGACCGCCGACTGGGCCCGCATCCCGGCCGAAGTGCTGGCGCGAATCTCGAGCCGGCTGGTAAACGAGGTTCCGGGCGTCAATCGTGTGGTCTACGACATCACCTCCAAACCCCCGGGGACCATCGAATGGGAATGAACATTCAGCAGGCGGCCCCCAAGCTGCTGGTCGTGGGCGGCGGCGGTCGCGAGCACGCGATCTGCTGGCGGCTGCGCCAAGACCGACCGCATGCCGAGATCTACTGCGCGCCGGGCAACGCAGGCACCCAGGATGTCGCCCGAACGCTCGACATCGGCGCGGGCGACATTGACGACCTTGTCCGGTGGTCCCGATCGGAACGTCCCGACATGGTCGTGGTCGGGCCCGAGGATCCGCTGATCGACGGTCTTGTGGACGCATTGCAAACAATCGGCGTGCCGGCCTTTGGACCGACGCGGCGCGCGGCGGAGATCGAAGGCAGCAAGGCCTTTTCGAGCGCCCTGGCCACGCAGCTCGGCGTGCCGGCGCCCGCCCACGCCACGTTCAACGATGTCGACGAGGCGCTGGCCTACGTGGAGGACGAACCGGGAGGAGTGGTGGTCAAGGCCGACGGTCCGGCTCTTGGCAAGGGCGTGATTGTCTGCGGCACCCCCGAGGAAGCCGATGCGGCGATTCGCCACATGATGGTCGACGGCGCGTTCGGCGCCTCCGGCGCGCGCGTGGTGGTGCAGGAGCTGCTGCATGGTCCCGAGCTATCCGTGCTCGCGCTGTCGGACGGCACGACGTTTCGCACCATCGGCGTGGCCCGCGACTACAAGCGCATCGGCGATGGCGACCGAGGACCGAACACCGGAGGCGTCGGCAGCTACACACCCGTGCCGGACGCGCCCGCGGCGCTCGTGGCGCGCGTCGAGCGCGAGATCATCGCCCCGGTCCTGGCCCGCATGCGGGCGCAGGGACGCCCCTACGTCGGAATCCTGTTCGCCGGACTCATTCTGACGGCCGAGGGACCCAAGGTGATCGAGTTCAACTGCCGCATGGGCGACCCGGAGACCCAGGTCGTGTTGCCCGTGCTGCAAGGCGACTTCGTTGACCTCATCGACGCCGCGGTGAGCGGCACGCTGGATCGCGCAAGCATTTCCACTCCGACACAGGCGGCGGTGGCCGTCGTGGTGACGTCCGAAGGCTACCCGGGCCCATCCGAGAGCGGTCTTCCGATCGACGGGCTGGACGCCATCGACCGCGGGCTGGTCTTTCATGCTGGCACTGAGCGCCGAGACGGCGCGGTGCGGACGGCGGGAGGGCGCGTCCTCGCCGCCGTGGGCATTGCCGACGACCTGGGTGAGGCGCGCGACGAGGCTTATGCCCTCGCCGCCTCGATTCGCTTTCGGGGCGCGGGATACCGGTCGGACATCGCCGCCGACGCGCTCGGCATGGCGGTCGCATCGTGATTCCGCGCTATACCCGGCCCGAGATGGGCGCGATCTGGGACCGCCAGATGTACTTCGAGTTCCAGCGGCGCGTCGAGCTGGCGGCGGTCAACGCCTGGGCACGGGACGGCCGCATTCCCGCCGACGAGGCCGAGCTGCTGCAGCGCGCCAGCTTCACCCTCGAGCGCATCGACGAGCTCGAACGAACCAGCGACCACGAGACCAACGCATTTGTGGATGCCCTGGCCGAGTCGGTGGGTCCCGAGGGCCGCTGGCTGCACCTGGGCCTCACCTCGTCCGACGTGCTGGACACGGGGCTGGCGCTGCAACTCGTCGCGTCCGCCAATCAGTTGCTCGAGCGCCTGGACGACCTGTCGCGAGTCCTGACACGGCTGGCGCTGGAACATCGCCGCACGCTCATGATCGGGCGCAGCCACGGCGTGCACGCGGAGCCGATCACCTTCGGTCTCAAGCTGCTGATTTGGATCGACGAGGTGCGGCGCCAACGTCAGCGCCTGTGCGACGCGAAGGCGACCGTGAGCGTGGGCAAGTTCTCGGGCTCGGTGGGCACGCATGCCCACGTGCCGCCGCGGGTCGAGGAGTGGGCCTGCGCCGAGCTTGGGTTGACCGCGGCGCCGGTTACGAACCAAATCGTCCAGCGCGACCGCCACGCGCATTTCATGACCACGCTGGCCGGCATCGCCAGCTCGCTCGACAAATTCGCCACCGAGATCCGCAGCTTGCAGCGCACCGAGATTCGCGAGGCCGAAGAGCCGTTCGAAGAGGGCCGCCACGGGTCGTCCTCCATGCCGCACAAGCGCAATCCGTCGCGCTGCGAGCGCGTTTCCGGCCTCGCGCGGCTGGTCCGGTCCAACGCTCAGGCGGCGCTGGAAAACGTGGCGCTGTGGCACGAACGCGACATCAGTCATTCGTCGGCGGAGCGCGTGCTCATCCCCGACTCATGCATGGCGCTGGACTACATCCTGTGGCTCTTCACCAACGTCATGCGCGACCTGCGGGTCTACCCGGAACGGATGCGCGCGAACGTGGACATGACCGGCGGCCTCATCTACTCGCAGGGGGTATTGCTGGCCCTGGTGCGCGCCGGCATGTCGCGCCAGGAGGCCTACGCCATCGTGCAGGACCACGCCGGCACGGCTTGGACCAGTGGAGCGTCATTCCGCGACCTGATCACCGGGGATCCGCGCGTAACCGATCGGCTCACACCCGACGACTTGAATTCGGCCTTTAGCCCGGATCCGCATTTGAAATGGATCGACGCCGCGTACGAGAGACTAGGCTTGAACGAAGACGCCGCGCCGGACGCCCCGGCGCCATAGGCGGAGGTGAGCGCGACATGACAAACACGGTTACCCAAACCGATCTGGAGGGCTTGCGGCTCATCAACCGCGGGAAAGTGCGTGACATCTACGACCTAGACGACAAGCTGCTGATCGTCACCACCGACCGCATTTCGGCATTCGACCACGTGCTGCCAACGGCCATTCCAGACAAGGGCGCCGTGCTCACGGGCATGTCGGAGCGCTGGTTTGGTCTCACCGAGGACATCGTGCCGAACCACCTCATCACGACCGACGTGGACGCCATGGGCGACGACGTGCGCCGGCACGCCGACGTACTGCGCGGCCGGACCATGCTGGTCAAGCGCGCCGAGCGCATCGACGCGGAGTGCGTGGTACGCGGCTACATCACCGGCTCCGGCTGGGTGGACTATCAGCGCACGGGCCAAATCTGCGGCATCGACATCCCCGAAGGCATGCAGGAGGCCGAGCCCTTCGCCGACACGCTGTTCACGCCCGCGACGAAAGCCGAGACCGGCCACGACGAGAACATCAGCTTCGCCCAGCTGAGCGACCTGGTGGGAGCCGAGTTGGCCGGGCGCCTGCGGGACGTCAGCATTGCGGTGTACTCCCGCGGCCGCGACTACGCGGGCGAGCGCGGCATCATCCTCGCCGACACCAAGTTCGAGTTCGGCTGGGTCGATGGCGAGCTGACCCTGATCGACGAGGTCCTCACGCCGGATTCGTCCCGCTTCTGGGACGTGGCGGAATACGATGTCGGCCTCTCGCCGCCGAGCTTCGACAAGCAGATCGTGCGCAACCACCTGATCGAGATTGGCTGGGACCGGGAGCCCCCGATTCCGGCGCTGCCGGACGCGATCGTGGAGCGCACCGCGGCGCGCTATCGCGAGATCCGCGAGCGCCTGGCGGCGTGAGCGGCCTGCCCCAGATCTACACCGCGCACGTATTCGTGCGCCTCAAACCCGGCGTCAACGATCCGCAGGGAGCCACCGTCGCGGGGGGACTCGGAGATCTTGGTTTCGACGGCGTTCGCGACGTGCGCGTCGGGAAGATCGTCGATGTCGAGTTGGTCGCGCCGGACGCCGCCACCGCGCGCGAGCGCGTCCAAGCCATGTGCGAGCAGCTGCTGACCAATCCCGTGATTGAGGACTTCGAGCTGGAGCTGATCGAGCCGCAACCGCTCAAACTCAGCGACACCGCCTGGTAGACGGCGTGCGCGCGGCGGTCATCGTATTTCCGGGCAGCAACTGCGACACCGACACGCACCATGCGCTGGCGGAAGTGATGGGGGTGCCGACCGACTTGGTCTGGCACGCGACATCGTCGCTCGACGGCTATGACCTCGTCGTGCTGCCCGGCGGATTCAGCTATGGCGACTATCTGCGCACCGGCGCCATGGCGGCGCAGGCCCGCGTGATGCGCGCCGTGCGCGAAGCGGCCGAGCGCGGCATACCGGTGCTCGGGATCTGCAATGGCTTCCAGATCCTGCTCGAATCAGGCTTGCTCCCCGGCGCGATGCTGCCCAACGCCTGCGTCGAGTTCCGTTGCGAATGGGTGCACGTGCGCGTGGAGACGCAGCGCACGCCGTTTACCGGATCGGCCGACGTGGGCCAGGTCCTGCGCATGCCCATCGCACACGGCGAGGGCAACTATGTCGCGGACCGCGCCACCCTGGAGGAGCTGCACGACAACGACCAGATCGTCTGGCGCTACATCGACGCCGACGGCAGGCGCGCGGCGGAGGCCAACCCCAACGGCTCAGTCGGCGATATCGCGGGCATCTGCAACGCTCGGGGCAACGTGGTTGGACTGATGCCCCACCCCGAGCGCTGCAGTGAGACCGCGCTTGGCGGCACGGACGGGCGAATGGTGTGGGAGTCCGTGCTCGCTCGCGTGGCCGCGTGACCGCGCCCACCGATCGGGCCGTCCCCGACGACGCCACCCTGCGCGAAGTGGCGCTGACGCGCGACGAATATCATCACGCCTTCGACCTGCTCGACCGCGCCCCCAATGCGGTGGAGCTCGGAATCATCGGCGGCATGTGGAGCGAGCACTGCGGCTACAAGCACTCGCGCCCGCTGCTGCGCCGCTTTCCCGGATCCGGCCCGCGAGTGCTGATCGGTCCCGGAGAGGAAAACGCCGGGGCCGTGGACATCGGCGACGGGCTGGCCATCGTGATGAAGGTCGAGAGCCACAACCACCCGAGCGCCGTCGAGCCGTTTCAGGGCGCGGCTACCGGAGTGGGTGGGATCCTGCGCGACATCTTCACGATGGGCGCGCGGCCCATTGCCATTCTGGACAGCCTGCGATTCGGATCCCTCGACGACGCCCGCAGCCGATTCTTGGCAAACGGCGTGGTCGGGGGCATCGCCTGGTACGGCAACTGTGTGGGCGTGCCCACGGTCGGCGGCGAGATTCAGGTGGCGTCGTGCTACGCGGGCAATCCGCTGGTCAACGCCATGTGCGCGGGCCTCATTCGCCATGAAGACCTGACCAGCGCCGCCGCCTCGGGACCGGGCAATCCCCTGATCCTCGTTGGCACGGACACGGGTCGCGACGGCATCCACGGCGCCACGTTCGCCTCGGTGGAAGACCCTGAGGCCTCGCATCGCGGCGTGGTGCAGGTCGGCAATCCCTTCATGGAAAAGCTGCTGCTCGAGGCGTGCCTGGAAGCGCTGACGACGGGAGGCGTGGCCGGACTGCAAGACCTGGGAGCGACCGGCCTCACCAGCGCCACGATCGAAGCCGCGGAACGCGGCGGCTGCGGCGTCGCCATCGACGTGGCCCGCGTCTCGCGGCGCGCCGACCGCATGACGCCTTATGAAGTTATGTTAAGTGAAAGCCAGGAGCGCATGCTCGTCGTGGCGCACGCCGGGCGCGAGGATGACGTCCGCGCCGTCTTCACCAAGTGGGGACTGCATAGCGACGTCATCGGCCACGTGGCCGACGGGAGCGACATCCGGGTTACCGAGGGTTCGGTCGACGTGGCGCAGCTGCCGGTGTCGATGCTGGTCGATGCCCCGACTTACGAGTTTCCCGTCGAGCGACCGGCCTACCTGGACGACGTGCAGCGGCTGAACGTTGAGGACGTGCCCGAGCCGGAGAATCTCTCGCGGACCCTCCTCACGATGCTGGCGTCCCCCAACATTGCCAGCCGGCGCGGCGTCTACCGGCAATACGACCACATGGTGGGCACCCGGACGATGGGTCCGCCGGGCGGAGACGCGGCGGTGATGCGCATCAAGGGGACGGACCGCGCGATCGCGCTGTGCACCGACGGCAACGCGCGGCATTGCTACCTGGACCCGTTCCACGGCGGCGCCATGGCGGTGGCCGAGGCCGCGCGCAACGTGTCCTGTACCGGCGCCACGCCGCTCGCGATCACCAACTGCCTCAACTTCGGCTCGCCGGAAGACCCGGCGGTCTACTACCAGCTGGCGCGCGTGATCGACGGCATGACCGCGGCCTGCAGAGCGCTCGGCACCCCGGTGATCAGCGGCAACGTGAGCCTCTACAACGAATCGGGCGACCAGGCCATCTGGCCCACGCCCGTGGTCGGCATGCTCGGCCTGCTGGCGCACGCCGACGCGAGTTGCGGAGTCGCGCTGGGCACCGAGGGCGATGTCGTGGGATTGCTCGGCGACACGCCGCCGGCGCTCGATGGCAGTGAGTATCTGGCGGTTGTCCACGGGCAAGTTGCCGGCGCCCCAACCATCGACCTTGAAGCCGAGTTGGCCGTCCAGACCGCGCTCCGTGACCTGATCCAGGCCGGGCTGCTGGTCTCGGCCCACGACTGCAGCGACGGCGGACTGGCCGTCGCCGTTGCCGAGAGCGCTTTCGCAGGCGGCATCGGCGTGCGGCTCGAAATCGGTTCGTCTCACGAGCGAGACGACGTCGCGCTCTTCGGCGAAGCTCCGTCGCGAATCGTGATCAGCTCCACCGCCGCGGCGTGGCCGGACGTGGAACGACTCGCTCTAGCGGCGGACGTCCCCCTGCGCGCGCTGGGCCGCGTCGGCGGCGACCGGCTGCGCCTCGGCTCCATCGACGTGCCGCTCGACGAAGCTCATCGAGCATGGGACCAGGGCTTGGATGCCGCACTCGCCGGACGCCAGCCGAACGGTTAAGATGCGGCAGGGAGGGAATCCGGGGTAGCCCCGCTGGCATTCACGCGCTCCAGTCCATGCGGGCCGACGCCGTCCAACGCACCGGCGCCGGCAAGATTCCGAGTCCCATCACACCCTCTCCCAATCTACGAACCTGCTGCCCCTTTGGGGCTGCCCAACCTGCGCGAAGCCTGCGGCGTCGTCGCGGTCTATGGTCCCGATGCGGATGTCGCCGCCCTGGCCTACGTGGGGCTCTACGCCGTCCAGCACCGGGGGCAGGAAGGCGCGGGCATCACGCTGGGGAACGGCGAGGACCTCTACACCGTCAAGGACGAGGGGCTGGTTTCGCAGGTATTTCGGGGCGACATCCTGGCCGAAGCCCACGGGCACCTCGCGATCGGGCACTGCCGCTACTCCACCAGCGGCTCGAACACCACGCAGAACATCCAGCCGGTGCTGCAAGCGACCGAGTTGGGGCCGATATCGGTGGCCCACAACGGCAACATCGTCAACGCCCTGCACCTGCGGGACTCAAATGGCGAAGCCGGCTATCACACCACGGCCACGTCCGACACGGCCGTTATCGCCCAGGCAATTGCCGGCGCGCCCGGCGGCAGCGTGTTCGAGCGGGTGTGCCACACCGTGCCGCGGCTCCAGGGCTCGTTCTGCCTGGCGGTAGCCACCCCCAACGAGGTCATCGTCGCGCGTGACTCCATGGGCAACCGCCCGCTGTGCCTCGGCTCGATCGACGGCGCGTGGATCGTGACGTCGGAAACCTGCGCGTTGGACGCGGTGGGCGCCCAATTCGAACGGGAAATCGAGCCGGGCGAGGTCTTGTCCATCGGCGCCAACGGCCTGAAGTCCCAGCACGCAACGCCGCCGCACCGTCACGCCCTCTGCACCTTCGAGTACATCTACTTCACACGGCCCGACTCGTCCCTCAGGGGCGAATTGGTCCACTCCGTGCGCCGCGAGATGGGACGCCGGCTCGCGCTGCAGAATCCGGTAGACGCGGACCTGGTCGTGGGCGTGCCGGACTCGGCCATCGCCGCCGCGACCGGCTACGCCGAGGCCAGCGGCCTGCCCTACGCCGACGGCTTCCTGCGCAATCGCTATATCGGTCGCACGTTCATCGAGCCGTCCATTGAGCTGCGCAAGCTCTGGGTGCGTCTCAAGTACAACGCGCTCCCCAGCGTCACGCAGGGCAAGCGGGTGGTCATGGTCGACGACAGCATCGTGCGCGGCACGTCGCAGCACCAACTGGTGGATCTGCTGCGCGAGCGGGGCGGGGCGAGCGAGGTCCACGTCCGGATCACCGCCCCGCCGATCCGCTGGCCCTGCTTTCTCGGCATCGACATCCCCGATCCCGACGAGTTGATCGCGCATGAGCGGCCGGTGGCGGACGTTTGCGAAGCCATCGGCGCCGACAGCCTCGACTACCTCAGCATTCCGAACCTGGTGGCCGCCACCCGCCAGGCGCACGGCGAGCTGTGCCTGGGTTGTTTCACGCGTGACTACCCCATCGACGTGCAGCTGGCCTTCGACAAGTTCGAGCTCGAGCGGCCAACCGAGTTGCAGACCGCGCCGGTGTTCCCCCGCCAGGCCGCGATGTTTCCGCTGGAGGAATCCGAGGCCGAGTCCGCCGAGCACGGCCCATGAGCACCGCGCCGCGCTCGGCCTATGCGGACGCCGGCGTCGACCTCGACCACAACGACTCGCTCAAGGCGGCGCTGCGGAACGCCGTGGCCAGCACGTCGGACGATGCGTCGCTGCCCGGATTTGGAGCCTTTGCCGGCGGCCTGCGGCTGCCCGCGGATATGAGAGACCCGGTGCTGCTGGCCAGCACGGACTCGCTGGGCACCAAGCTCCTGCTCGCGTTGGATTGGGATCGTCCCGAGCTTGCCGGCGGCGACATCGTGCGCCACTGCATGAACGACCTGGCCGTGCAGAACGTGCGCCCGCTGGCATTCCTCGACTACGTGGCGGCGGCGCACCTCGAGCGCGACGTGGTGACGCGTTTGGTGCGCGGCATCGCCGAGGCCTGCCGCGCCGAAGGCGTGACGCTCATCGGCGGCGAGTCGGCGCAGTTGCCCGACACCTATCGGTCCGGGGCCTACGACCTCGCCGGCACCGTGATCGGCGTCGCCGAGCAGGTCGACCTGGCGGATCCAGACAAGATTCGCGTGGGCGATGTCTGCGTGGGGCTGCCGGCGGCGGGTCCGCATACCAACGGCTACAGTCTGGTCCGGCGCGCGCTGGAGCGCGGGAATCCGGCGGCGCCGCTTGGCGAGACCACCGCGATCGATGCGGCGCTCACGCCGCACGAATCCTACGTGGAGGCGCTGCTCCCGGCCTTTCGGGTTCCCGGCGTGCTTGCGGCCGCCCACATCACCGGCGGCGGACTCGTTGACAACCTGCCGCGCATCCTGCCGGACGGGCTTGCGGCGCGGCTGTCGCCCGCGGCGTGGGTGACTCCGCCGCTGTATGCGTGGATCGAGGAAACCGCAGAGGTCACCCGTGAGGAGATGTACCGGGTCTTCAACATGGGCGTCGGCGTGATCATCGTGTGCCGGCCCGATGCCGGCGAAGCGCTGCTCAACGAGCTTTCCGGCGCGTTCGTGGCCGGATCGGTGGCGCCGCGCGACGGCGCGGCGGTGGAGCTTATCGACGCGTGAGCGCGCCGGATGCCGCTTGATGCGGCTCGGCGTGATGGCCTCGGGCCGCGGCTCCAACGCGCGCGCGATCCTCGAGGCCATTCGGGAGGGTCGGCTGCGCGCGGAAGTGCCGGCGCTGGTGTGCAACCGCGCGGGCGCCGGGGTGCTCGATCTCGTACGCGAGTTCGCCGTGCCCGCCCACCTCATCGTCCGCCGCGACTTTCCCACGCGCAGCGCGCAGCAGCGGCACATGCTGGAGGTCCTGCAGGACGCGCGGGTCGACACCATCGCGCTCGCCGGATTCAGCGCGATCTTTCGTCCGTTCTTCCTGGAGGCATTCCCTTACCGGATCTTGAACATCCACCCGTCGCTGCTTCCGGCATTCGGCGGAACGATGGCGCCCAGACCGCAAGCCGACGCCCTGGCCGCGGGCGTCAAGCTCTCCGGCTGCACCGTGCACCTGGTGACGGAAGACCTGGACAGCGGGCCGATCGTGGCGCAGGCGGCCGTGTGCGTGCATCCTGACGACACGGTGGACACGCTTTCGGCACGCATCCTGGAGCAGGAGCACCGCATCTATCCCGAAGTGCTGCAATGGTTCGCGGATGGGCGAGTTCACGTTCGTGACGGCGTCGCGCACGTTGATCCGCCGGTGACCACGGCATGAGCGCGCCGCGCGCTCTGCTGGCCGTCGCCGACAAGCGCGGCATCGACCGCCTGGGCGCGGGCCTGCACGCCCTGGGCTGGGAAATCGTGGCCTCGTCGGGCACCGCCCAGGCGCTGCGGGACGCCGGCGTTTCGGTGCGGTCGATCGACGAGGTGACCGGTTGGCCCGAGATGTTCGACGGCCGGGTGAAGACGCTGCACCCGGCGATTCACGCCGGCCTGCTGGCGCGACGCGACCTTGAATCGGACCAAGACCAGCTAGTCGAGCATGGGTTGGCGCCGATCGACCTCGTGGCCGTGAACCTGTATCCGTTCGCGGCGACCCTGGCCCGAACCGACGATCACGCGGAGCTGGTCGAGAACATCGACATCGGCGGTCCGGCCATGATTCGGGCCGCCGCCAAGAACCACGCCGGCGTCTGGACCGTCACCGATCCAGACGACTACGACCGCGTCCTGGCCGCCATCGAGGCCGGTGGGGAGGGCGCGGATCTGCGGCGCGAGCTGGCGGCCAAGGCCTTCGCGCTCACGGCCTTCTATGACGCGCACGTGGCCGGATACTTCCAGGCGGAGGCCGGGGACGACTTTCCACGCCGGCTGACGGTGCCGCTGCAGAGAGTGCAGGACCTCCGCTACGGCGAGAACCCCCACCAGCGCGGCGCGTTCTACGCGGCTGGCGATCCGGAGCTCGGCCACGGCGCGCTCGCGGGCATCGAGCAGCTGCACGGCATGGAGTTGTCTTACGTCAACATTCTCGACCTACAGGCCGCCTGGGCCGCCGCGAACGACCACGACCGGCCGGCCGTCGCCATCGTCAAGCACACCAATCCGTGCGGCCTTGCGGTGCGGAACTCACTGCAAGAGGCGTATGTGAGCGCGCACGCCGGCGATCCGCTGTCCGCATTCGGCGGCATTGTGGGATTCAACCGCGAGGTCGACATCGAGACCGTCGCGGCGATGAAGGGCCACTTCTATCACGTGGTCGTGGCGCCCGGGTACGCCGACGACGCGCTGCGACGGCTGCGCCGGCGCAAGAGCCTGCGCATCATCTGCTGGTCCGATCCGCCGGACAGGCGCCCGCTGCGGTTCGAGTCGGCCCACGTGTGGGGCCTCGACCGCGGCTATCTGGTGCAGGACCCCGACCGAAGCCCCGGGGAAAACCTCGAAATGCGGTCGGTGTCGGCCGTGCCAGCAACGGATGCGGATCTGGCGGAGTTGCGATTCGGGATGCGGGTGATTCGGCACGTGAAGTCCAACGCCGTGGTGCTCGTCAATGACGGCATGCTCGTCGGAGTGGGCGTCGGCCAGATGAACCGCGTCGACGCGGTGCGCCACGCCATCGCCCACGCAGGAGCCATGGCCGCGGGGAGCTATCTGGTGTCCGATGCCTACTTTCCCAAGACGGACGGCCCGGAGGAGGCGCTGGCAGCCGGCGTGCGGGCCATCGCGGCTCCCTCCGGCTCGGTCGAGGACGACGCGGTGGTGACCGCCGTCGATGCTCACGAGGGCGTGCTGGTGTTCGTGGGCGAACGCCACTTCAAACATTGAATTCAGCCGACGCGCGCCCGCTGCGGGTGCTGATGCTCGCCGCCGAGTGCACGCCCTACGCCTGGACCGGCGGCTTGGGCGACGTGGTCGGGTCGCTGCCAACCGCGCTGCGCAACCTTGGCGCCGACGTGCGGGTTGCGCTGCCGCACTACGGAGCGATCGATCCCGCAGTGCATCCGATCACGTCGAACGGCGCCGCGTTGAGGGTGTCCATGAATGGGGCCGTCGAGCAGGGCAAGGTCGGGCAGGTGGAGCGGAGCCCGTTCCCGCTATACCTGATCGGCAGCGACGACTACTTCGCAGGCCGGCCCGACCTGTACGGCTACCCAGACGACGGCCATCGGTTCGTGTTCTTCTCGCGCGGTGCGCTGGAGGCCACGCGGACGCTGGGATGGCGACCGGACGTTGTCCACTGCCACGACTGGCATTCCGGCCTGGTTCCCAACTGGATTCACGCCGCGAGGTCCAATCGGGCGCACGCCAACGGCCCGGCGACCGTGCTGACGATTCACAACCTGGCCTACCAGGGGCATTTCGGCGAAGAGCTGTTGCACGCCGCGGGGCTTGCGGACGGGGAATCTCCGGAACACACGACAGGTCCCGAGCCTTCGCCGCGGGTGAATTTCCTCGCGCGCGGCATTCGCTTTGCCGACGCCGTCAACACCGTCAGCGCCACCTATGCCCGGGAAATCTTGACGCCGGCCTACGGCGAGCGACTGGACGCGCTGCTCCGTGAGCGGCAGGACGGCATCGCGGGCATCGTCAACGGCATCGACACGGTTACTTTCGACCCCGCAACCGACCCGCACCTGGCGGGCAACTTCAGCTTGCGAGACATGACGCCTCGTGCTCGAAACAAGGCCGCGCTGCAGCGCGAGCTCGGGCTGCCGGTTGAAGCCGACACGCCCCTGCTGGGCATGGTGTCGCGACTGGCCGACCACAAGGGGCTGGATTTGCTGGCGCCGGTGTTGCCCCACATCGTCGAGCGCGGGGCGCAACTCGCGGTGCTGGGCACCGGCGACCCGCGCCACCACGAGCTGCTGTCCCAGGCCGCCAGCCAGCACCCCGATCACGTCGCGGTCGCTCTCCGCTTCGACCCGCCGCTGGCGCAGCGGATCTACGGCGGGACGGACATGTTCCTCATGCCGTCGCGCCACGAGCCGTGCGGCCTGGGCCAGCTCATCGCCATGCGCTACGGCAACGTGCCGGTCGTGCGCGCCACGGGCGGGCTCGCCGACACGGTGCCGGATTTTGACGCGCGAACCAAGCACGGCACCGGGTTCGTGTTTCATCGCTACGACCCCATCGACTTCTTTGGGGCCATCGCGCGCGGGCTGGAGACCTACCGTTACCCGGACGCCTGGCGCGCGCTCATGCGCCAGGGCATGGCCCACGACGCCTCCTGGGACGCCGCCGCGCGCAGCTATCTCGATCTCTACAGCCGCGCGCTCGACAGCCGACGGCCCGCCGGACTCGCCTAAGCCAGCGTCAATCCAGGTTCGGGTTCGAGGGGATTGGTCGCCACCTCGCCGCGCTCCAGTCGCCAGGTCCCGGCGACCGCGATCATGCTGGCGTTGTCCACGCAGTGCTTGAGCGCGGGCACGTGCACGGGAACCGGCGAAGCCGCGTCCAGCGCCGCGCGCAGCCTCGCATTCGCCGCCACGCCGCCGGTGAGCGTGATCGTGGCGGCGCGCATCTGTTTGGCCGCGCGCACGGTCTTGGCCACGAGAACGTCAACCACGGAAACCTCGAACGCATGGGCCACATCCGCCACGAAGTCGGCATCGTCGATGCCGGCCGCGCCGTTGTCCGCCGCACCAATCCGCGCCGCCTCGACCGGACCCAGCTCGTCGTGGACCAGCCGCCGCACCGCGGTCTTGAGCCCGCTAAAGCTGAAGTCGCTGGTGCCCGGGAGCCAGGCTCGCGGCAGCTCGAAGGGGGATCCGTCGCGCCCTTCCGCCGCCCGCTGGATGGCCGGCCCGCCCGGATATGCCAAGCCAAGCATCCGCGCCACCTTGTCGAAGGCCTCCCCGGCGGCGTCGTCGCGCGTGCGGCCGATGACCCGGTATTCGCCGAGCGCGGCGCCATAGACAAGCTCGGTGTGACCGCCGGACACGATTAGCGCCATCAGCGGAAACTCCGGCGGATCGCCGTTGTTGAGCCACGGCGAGGCGAAGTGGCCTTCCAGGTGGTTCACCGGAATGAGCGGGCAGTCCACGGCCGCCGCCAGACCCTGCGCGAAGCCCAGACCCACCAGCAACGAGCCGGGGAGTCCGGGGCCCTGCGTGACGGCCAGCGCATCGATCTCGGCAGACTCGACTCCCGCGTCCGCCAGGCACGCGTTCCACACGGCGTCGATGGCCTCGACGTGGATGCGAGCGGCGGCTTCCGGCACGATGCCGCCCATCGCGGCGTGCGGCTCGATTTGGGTCTGGCTCTTCAGCGCCAACTCCTCACGTCCCGCCCGGACCACCGCCACGGAAGTGTCGTCGCAGGACGTCTCGATGGCCGCGACCAGCGGCCGGTCCGCGACCGTCATAAGCGTGCGGCCCAGCTGAGGCGCTCGGCCAGATCGCGCTCATTGCGCGTGAGGCGCGCATGGAAGTCCGGCCCGTGGATGGGTTCGCTCCACATGATCAGCGCATCCTCCCGATCGTCGCTGTAGTAGCGCGGGCGCACGCCATGGTCTACGAAGCCGTACTTGCGATAGAGATTCTGCGCCGCCCGGTTGCTCATGCGCACCTCGAGCGTGATGCGCGTGGCGCCGCGCAGCCGGCTGAGCTTGGCCATCTCGATGATCAGCGCTTCGGCGAACCCGCGCCGGCGGTAGTCGGGATCGACCGCAATGGTCGTGATATGCGACTCGTCGATCATGAGCCACATCCCACCGAACGCGACGATGTCGGTGCCCGGCGCCGGGGCGCGCGGCCACAGGTTGAACGGAAACCGTCGCGGAGGGGGCTGCGGCGGCGGCTCCACGCCGGGGCGGCGCGCCACGAAATACCACGCCCGCTGGTTATCCATGATCTCCCGTCGATACGAGTCGCGCGGCCAGGGCACGGAGAACGAGGCCCTCTCGATGCGTCGCACCTGGGGCAGGTCATCGAGCTGCATCGGCTCGATCACGATCTCCGGACCAGCGGCGCGACCGTCAACCATGGCCGGCAGCGGGGGCGTAGATTGGCCGGGCCACTTCCACGCCAACCATCGACGGATCGCGCTCGCCCGCCAGGTGGCCGACGGCTTGCGCGACCTCAACGGGCTGAATGCGTCGCAGCCGCAGTCCGGAAGCGAGGATTCCCTCCGCCGAGTCGTCGTCGACGTCACCGGCCACGGTCACGCCCGATCCAAGCTGCGCCGCGAGCTCGGGCGGGCCGATGGCGGGGCCAAGCGGCGCGCCCCGCCCAGCGGTCCAGCAGTAGAGGCGGCCACGGCCGGCGGGGATGACGATCGGCCCGGCGTGGCCGCCGGCGGCGCGAGTCACCGCCGCCGCGGATCGCACACCAACGAAGGGCACGCCCAGGCCGGTCGCCAGGCCCTTCGCGAAGGCCACGCCGGCGCGCAGTCGCGCATAACGTCCCGGCCCCATGGCCGCGGCAACCGTGCTCAGGCGCCCATGCAATTCCTGCACGGACAGATTCTGGCCCGAGTGCACGGCCCGCAGGCCGCTGATGAGCGGCGTCAGCGCGGTGTCGCCCTGCCACGACGCCAGCACATCGTCACCGTGCAGCAGCGCCATGGCGGGCGCGGAGCCTGTGGTGTCCATCGCGAGTACCATCGTCAGCGCGCCGCCATCCGTGCTCCCACGCCCGCGAGGAGTTCCCGACTGCGAGGTCCGCCGGCTGAGAGCGTCAACGTGCGCCGGTTCGTCGACTCCGCCTGGATCGCCACGAGCAAGCAGTCGGCGGGCATTCGATCACCGGCTCGTTCGGACCACTCGACAGCCGTGACCGCCGGTTCGTCGAGCAAGTCCTCCCAGTCGATGGAATCCAGGTCGAGCGCGCCCGCCAGGCGGTAGAGATCAACATGCTGCAGCCGCAATCGGCCCGACCCATAGACCGACACGAGCACATAGGTCGGCGACGTCACGCCCTCCACGACGCCAAGCCCCTGGGCAATGCCCTGGGCGACCACGGTTTTGCCCGCACCCAGCTCGCCCTGAAGCGCGACGAGGTCTCCCGGCCGCGCAGACCGACCAATGGCGGCGCCAACGGCCCGCGTAGCGTCAGGCCCGTCGGACACGAATTGGGTTTGGGCATCCGTACGGATGGTCAATGCACCCTCCACGAAAGACGACGGCGATGAGCCTTCGCGTCGCCATGATCGCGCCGACGGGATTCTTCGCGGACTACGGGTGTCACGTGCGGATCCTGGAGGAAGCCCGTGCGCTGCAAGCGCTGGGCCACACCGTCACAATTTTTACCTATCCGACCGGCGCCACGCCGGACGGGCTACGCGTGGTGCGACTTCCGGCGTTTCGCCGTCAGTCGGGCGCGCACGTCGGCTCGCACCGGCGCAAGCTGCTCCTAGACCCACTGCTGGCTGGATTGGTGCTCGCTCGCGGCCTGCGCCAACCCATTGACGTGGTGCACGGCCACCTGCACGAAGGCGCGGCGATTGGCTGGCCGCTCGCGCGCGCTCGTCGGGTGCCGCTGATCCTGGACTACCAGGGAAGCCTGACCAGCGAGATGGTGGACCATCGATTCCTCTCGCCGGACGGTCCCGGACTGCAGATCTTCAGCCTGATCGAGCGTGTGACCGAGGCTGCGGCCGACCGCGTCGTCACGAGTTCGGCGTTTGCCCGGGACCAGCTTGCCGGGCGCAAGTCGTGGTCGGCGGGACGGATTCTCAGCGTTCCGGACGGCGTCGACGTGGCGCGGTTTCGCCCGCGAGCGCCCGAAGATGCTGCCGACCTCTCCACGATGCGCCGGCAGCTCGGCATTCCGCCGAGTCGGCTGGTGGTCGGCTACCTGGGCCTGCTCGCGGAATACCAGGGGACCGGCGACCTCATTCGGGCCGCGCGCCTGGTGGTGGACGCCGAGCCCGGAACGCACTTCCTGATAATGGGCTACCCCAACGCCGCGGAATACGAGCAGGCGGCCAGACAGGCCGGGCTCGCGGAGCACGTCACGTTCACGGGCCGAGTCCCCTATGCCCAAGCCCCGGCGCACCTGCGGCTCTGCGACCTCGCGGTGGCGCCCAAGCGGTCGGAAACGGAGGGCAACGGCAAGGTGCTGAACTACATGGCCACCGGCCTGCCGACCGTGGCCTACGCACGTGGAGTAGCCGCCGAGTTCCTGGGGCCGGAGGCCCGGCTGGCCGAGCGGGGGTCGGTGCCGGCGCTCGCCGTCGAGATCCTGGGCCTCGTGCGAGACGCCGACACGCGCCGAACTTACGGCGAGAATCTGCGAGCGCGCGCCGAGCAGGAGTTCTCCTGGCGGCGACAAGTGGGCAAGATTCTCGACGTCTATGCGTCGGTTGGCGCGGAAGCGCGGCACGACTGATTGCTACCGTAACCCTGACGCCCGCCACACGTCGGAGGGTCGCATAGAGCCTGGGTTGGCGATCGGCCTGGCGGCCGGCTTCGCCTTCGTCATTGCCGCGGGGGGCTCTGCGGCGCTTCGACGTTGGTTGCCGCACTTTCGTTCGGCCGAGGTCAAGCGGGGGGCGCACCAGATCGCCACGCCGCTCGGCGTGTCCGGCAAGCTGCCGCTCGTGGGCGGCCTTGCCGCCGCCGTCGCCGCGGTTGTCGCCGCGGCGCTGTTGTCGGCGGGCCCAGCCGCATCCAGCGCCTGGTGGGTGCTGGCCGGCGCGGCCGGGTTCTTTCTATTCGGGCTCGCCGACGACCTGCGCAAGACGCGCGTCGGACGCGGCGTGCCCGAGGGCGCCTACCTGGTCATCGCGCTCATCCTCAGCGTCGGCGCGACGGCGCTCGTGGTTGGCCCCGGCGCCCACGAATCCGGCGCGGCATCGCCCTACGCGCTGGCGCACTGGCTGGGAACGGGCGCGCACGTGCCGCTGAGCGTCTGGTACCTGGCGCTGATCCTCGGAACGACGCTGGCAACCAGCTTCAGCGACGGCATGGACGGCCTCACGCCCGGCACGGTGGCCATCGCGACGGCCGGCGCCGCGCTCGCGGCCGGGATTGCCGCCGGTGTCGGTCATGCCGGTTGGCCGCTCGGCGTCGCGGCCATTGCCGCCGGGCTCCTAGTGTGGAATTTGCCTTCGGAGTGGTCGCCGGCAAATCGCGGCGCCAATCGGCGGGCAAGCATCTACATCGGCGACAGCGGAGCCCTGATGCTCGGTGCGGCCTCGGCAGCCGCGGCAATCGTGGCCGGCGTCGACTTGCTGTGGCCGCTGATCGCGGCGCCCCTGCTGCTGGAAGGCCTCTCGTCACTGCTGCAAGCCAAGATCCTGGTGCCGCTGTACCGACGCTGGCGCGATCCCCGGCTGTCGGACGGCTCGCCGGTTCCGCATCAGCGATTCCCACTGCCGCTGTTGGCGTCGCCGCTGCACTACCACTGGGAGATCGTCGGCCTGAATCGGCAAAAGATCGTGCTGGGATTCTGGGCCGGCACCCTCGCCACCGCAGGCCTGTGCGCCATCGCGGCTGCGATGCTGGAGTCGGCGTGGGCGGCGCTGGCCATCGCCCTCGCCGCGGCGGTGGGCGCGGCCTTCTGGGGCGTCGCCACGTGGACCCGTCCGGCATTCGTCGCCGCCGACGGCGACTTCCTGCTGCTCTATCACGGCCGGCCCATCAGCTTCCTTGGATGGCTGTTGGCGCGACGACGACGCGTGGTGGGCGACGCGGATGCGGTACGGGCGGCTGCAGACGGGGGTCTCCTCGACCGGCCGATGAACGCCCACGTGCTCGACGCGACCCTCGAAGAGTTGCTGGCCGACGACGCGAAACGGCTGGGGACGTGAGTACATCCGGCGCGAGTGAGGACCTGCGTGTCGGAGTGGGCGCAATACTTGAGGCGAGTGGCCAGCCGGGTCCATGGTCCTGGCATTCCGTCGCCGCCGACGCGCGGCATGAAATCTGGCGCATCCGCTCCGGCCCGGTGTCGCTGATCGTCAAGGTGTACCGGCCGCAGGTCGACCGCTACTACCACCACCGCTGGCGGCGCGAGGAGCGGGCGTTGGACCTGCTTAGCCGCCAGGCGCCCGGATTGGCGCCCGAGCCACACGGGGCCGTGCTGGCGCCGGACGCCTTTGCCGCCGTGGCCATGGAGGACCTGGGAACCGATTCCCTGGCCGACCGGCTCGAAACGGCGGACTCGGACGAGCGCGCCGGCTCGGTGAAGCGCGCCGTTGAAGCACTGACCGCCTTTCACCAGGCCGCGGCTCGCAACTCGGGCATGCTGAGGGCGCTCGCCTACCAGAGCGATCTGGACCGCATCACGCGCGACACGCTGCGCCGGCGCCTTGCCATTGCCGCGGCCCGGCTCGGCGATCCGTCGACCGCTCCCGAGCCTGACGCCACGCCGCGTGCCGTGGCGCCGCAACTCCCTTGGCAAGACCTTGAGGCCGGCATCGTGCGACCGCTCATCCGCGCGTCGCGGCTGGTGGTGCACAACGGGTTCTCGCCGCTAAACCTGATGCCGCGTCCCGACGGGCGGCTGGCCGTCATCGACTGGGAGACCCTGGCGGTGGCCGCCCCCGCACTGGACGCGGCCGACCTGCTGACGTTTCCGGGATTCGCCCTCTCCGCGGACGCCATTGAGGATCACGCCGCCCAGCTGGCCGGCGCGTCGGATGCCGCCGCACCAATCCAGGTGTTTTGGGCCGCCGCCGCCGAGCGCAGCTTGACCTACGCCGCCACCGCCGCCGTGCGCGAGCGCCGCGGTCAGGCAGCGTCGCAAACTGATCGGGCGTCGACCTACGCCTCGCGTCGTCGGTGGTATCTCGGCGTGTTTGACGAGACCTTGGAGCGCCTGGATCTGGATGCCGGCGCGCGTCGTCGCATCCGCGGCGCGGTGTCCGGGCTCAACGGCTGATGTTCAGCCTGGCCGACGTGGCCGTCGCCGCCGAGCAGCCGGTCCCGCGCGGCGCCGACGACCTTGTCATGACCGCCGCGCACTTCGACAGTCGCCGCATCGAGCCCGGCATGCTCTTCGTGGCGCTGCCCGGCGCCCGAGTGGACGGCCACGATTTCGTTGGCGACGCCTTCGCCCGCGGCGCCGCGGCGGTGCTGTGCGCCAGGCGCGATCCGGATCAGCCCATCGAGCGCCAAGTGATCGCCGCGGCGCCGCAGTCCGCGTTCGAGCGGTTGGCGGGCGCGCTGCGCTCGCGCTCGACGGCGACGTTTGTGGGCGTCACGGGCAGCAATGGCAAAACAACCACGAAGGAAGCCGTGGCTGCGGCCTTGAGTGCCGCCGGATCCACCATTTCCACCGAGCGAAGCGAGAACGCCGAGGTGGGCGTGCCGGCCACCCTGTCGCGGTTAGCGCCCAGGCACCGCTACGCGGTGGTCGAAATCGGCGCACAGGTGGTCGGGGAAATCGCCCGCTACTGCGGCTACGCGCGGCCGGACGTGGGCGTGATCACGTCCATCGCCGGCGCGCACCTGGGGCTACTCGGTTCGATGGAGGCCATCGCCACGGCCAAGGGCGAGCTTTTTGAGTCTCTCCCGGAAGACGGGCCCGCCATCGTGAACGCCGACGATCCTTGGTCCGATGCGTTGCGGCGTCGCGCACCAGGGCCGGTGGTGTCGTTCGGCCGGTCGGACGCGGCGGATGTGCGCGTAGGCGGCGAACTGCTGGCCGATCCTCCGGGGACACGCGTGCACATCACGGCTGGGAGCTTCACCGACAGCGTTGACGTTCCCGGCACGGCCGGCGCCATCGATCTTGCGTTCGGCGCGGCGGTCGCGACGACCCAGGCTCTTGGGGTGGAACCCGCGACGGCCTGCCGCGGGTTGCGCAAGTTTCGGCCCGCGCCGCACCGCATGCGGCTCCAGGCGCTGCCCGGAGGCGGCCTACTGCTGGACGACACCTACAACGCGAACGCATCCTCCATGAAGGTCGCTCTGGACACGCTTTCCGCCGTGACCGTTGCGGGGCGCCGCATCGCCGTGCTGGGCGACATGTTCGAGTTGGGCAGCTTTGCCCCAGCCGCCCATGAGCAGGTGGGACGGGATGCCGCCACTGTGGATCGATTGGTCTGCGTCGGCGCGCTGGCCACCGAGATTGCCGCGGGCGCCCGTGCGGCGGGTCTGCAATCCGTGGACTTGATTCCCGCCGACACCGAGGACGCCGCATCGATAGCTGCAGCGGTGGACGCGGCGGCGGTATGGCTGCGCCAGGAACTGGCAGCCGGCGACGCAGTGCTGCTGAAAGCCAGCAACGGCATGGGCTTTGCCCGCCTGGCAGACGCGGCTACGGAAGCCCCGCAGCTCTCCGCCGGCTGATTCAGCCCCCGGCGCGTTTGGCCTTGCGCGCCTCTTCGCGAGCCTGCTCGGCGCGGTAGTTGGAGATCCAGTTCATGGAGTACTCATCGCGGCCCCGGATGAGGTTGGCCGCCAGCACCGCGTGCCGGATCTCCTTGTGCGTCATGTCCAGGATCGCCGCGGTCAATCCGGCCTCCATCGCCATGAGCAGGGTCGCCCCGTTCAGGGAGCGCCGGGCCGGCAATCCGAACGACACGTTGCTCAGCCCGACGGACATGTTCAGGTCGTCCTCCCGATGCAGCGTGCGAATGGCGCCCAAAAGACCCGGCCCGAAGACATCGTTGGCCCCCACCGGCAGGCACACCGGGTCAATGACGATCCGGTCGGCGGCAATGCCGTGCTCGGCGGCGCTCGCCACCAGCGCGCGCGCATTTTCAACCCGTTCCTCCGCCGTTTCCGGCATGGCGGCGCCGCCCTTGGTGCACATGCCGATCATGCAGGCGTCGTGCTCGGCAATGGCCGGGAGCAACTCCTGCATGTAGTCCGCCTCGAATGGGACGGAATTCACCAGCGGCCGACCCCGCGCAACTTCGAGCCCCGCGAGCAGCACGTCGATGGTGTACGAGTCGATCGAGACGGGCACGTCCACCACCTCTTGCACCGCGCGCACGGCGTCGCGCATCTTGCGCGCCTCGATCTCGTGGTGCGGATCACCCGTGTTGACGTCGATGACCTTGGCGCCCGCCGCGACCTGCCGCGTGGCGTCACGCTGGACGTAGGTCCAGTTGCCCTCGTCGTAGGCGCGCTGGAGTCTCGGCTTGTTCGTCGGGTTGAGGCGCTCGCCGATGGGCACGAAAGCCTCATCCGGGCTGATCACCACTTCCAGGCCGTCACGGCCGCGAAGCACCGTGCGCACGGAACCTCGATTCACGGCGTGGGCGCGGCGCCCTGGCATGAGGCGTGCGCAAAGGAGTGGTTGAGCATACGAACGGCGAGGCAGCCTGGCAACGCGTCCAGAATTGCGAAGCCCAGTTTCAACAGAT
This sequence comes from Chloroflexota bacterium, assembly GCA_026708035.1. NCBI lineage: Bacteria > Bacillati > Chloroflexota > Chloroflexota bacterium. The sequence continues at coordinate 109,663 of JAPOVQ010000006.1, forward strand.
TCGTCATTCCCGTGGAGCCTTTCCCCGCGGAGGCGGGGAGCGGGAATCTACCCTTCATTGAACCTGCGGGCGGATGGGACTCGCCCGGTCATCGTCAAGCTTGGCTGGATCTTGCAGCGATCTCCGGAGGGAGAGTCCTTGCTGAATCCGGTAGGGGCGGGTCTGAGACCCGCCCGATGCCAAGCGCCCGGCGCGCCTCCAGATTCGACCGGACTGGATTCCGGCCTCCGCCGGAATGACGGAGGGGTCACGCCGAAGTCTTCGGAGGAGCGCCTCCCATCTCGGCTCGCCCGCCGTCCGCCTAAGCGCCCGGACGATAGATCGCGTCGGCCATCGCCAGCGCTCGCCTGGTGGCTTCCACGTCATGGGTCCGTACCAAATCCGCGCCATTGGCTACCGCGACTACGGCAGCTGCTAGTGAGCCCTCGAGACGCCGATCGGCCGGCAGTCCCAGCACATAACCGACGAACGACTTGCGAGACACGCCTACCATGAGCGGCGCCTCAAGCGTCTTGAGCGCCGGCATTCCCCGGAGCAGGTCGACGTTCTGCTCCGGAGACTTTCCGAATCCGAATCCCGGATCGAAGACCAGTCGATCGCGCGGAATGCCGGCGCCCAGCGCCCGGTCGAGCAGCCGCTCGCCGTCGCGGCACACATCGCGCACCAGGTCGTCGTAGTCCACGGCTCCGACGTGCGGGCCGATTGCGGAGCGCCGCACTTCGCCGCGACGATTGTGAGTGACGACGAAGGCAGCTCCGGATTCAGCGGCGGCTTCGAGAATCTCGGGATCGTGCATGCCGCCGGTCACGTCGTTCACCATCACCGCGCCCATGTCGAGCGCCGCGCGCGCGACGGCGGCCTTGCGCGTGTCGATGGACAGCGGCATGTTCGGCGACCGCTTTCGCAGTTCCGCAATCGCCGGACTGACGCGGTCGATCTCCTCGTCCGGCGGTACCTCCGCCGCACCGGGCCTCGTGGATTCGCCACCCACGTCGATGATGTCCGGCGCCGCGTCCAGCAGCGCATCGATGCGGGCTTGCAGCGCCTCGGCATCGTTCGCCACGCCGTCGCCGCTGAACGAGTCCGGGGTCACGTTCAGCACGCCCATCACGAACGTGCGCGTGCCCCAGTCGAGGACGCGAGAGCCGAGCCGCAGCGCGCCGCGGTCTACGGACGGGTCATTCACGTGGGTCGCGCGACATCGCCTTTGGACATGTGACGCACGGTCTTGCCGGAGTCGGCGAACGTCCGCATGACCTCCGGCTTGCCGTAGGTCCAGGCGATGCGCATCGCCTCCGTGCCCTCGTTCCAGAACCGGTGGTGCGAGCCCTCGGCGATCCAGATGTGGTCGAAGGGCCGCAGTTTCAGCACTTCGCCGTCGACCGAGCACATCGCTTCACCCTCGACGCAGGTGATGCACTCCTCCGTGTCGTGGAAGTGCATGGGCAGGCCCGCGCCCGGTTCCATGATGGTCATGCCGGACGAGACGTTCTGTGAGCCGCGATCGCCGTTCATCAGCGGGATGCTCCGGACTCCCGATCCTCGATCGAAAACCTGCGCGTCGCTCTCTCGTATCACGACCTTCGGCATCTAATTCTCCCTGCAACGCGCCGACGCACGCCGGCGCAGCGTCATAACGCTACCCCACCCGGACCGAGTTCGGCGTGGTAGCTTCAGCGGCGACGACAGTGGACGCCTTGAGCCCCACTCGCGCGAGGAAGGCCGCACCATGCCCAAGGTGGCCATGATCGGCGCCGGCAGCACCGTCTTCGCCACACGCCTTATCGGCGACATGCTGACCTATCCGGAACTGGCCGACTCGACCATCACGCTCGTCGATGTCGATCAGCGGCGGCTGGCCACCACGCGGGCGCACGCCGAGCGGGCCGTCGAGCAGCTCGGCGCCGGCATGCGCATCGAAGCCCCGGCGACCAGGCGCGAGGCGCTGGAGGACGCGGACTACGTGATCGTGATGGTGATGATCGGCGGCGTGGCGCCCTTCGAAATCGACATCCAGGTTCCCGCCCGATTCGGCATCGACCAGACGGTCGGCGACACGCTGGGTCCCGGCGGGGTCTTCCGCGGCCTGCGGACCATTCCGTTTCTGCTGGAGCTTGCCGACGAGATGGAGGAAGTCTGCCCCGACGCGCTGCTGCTCAACTACGCCAACCCGATGGCCATCAACTGCTGGGCCATGAACGCCGCCACCGACATCGAGACCATCGGCCTCTGCCACAGCGTGCAGGGCACCGCCCGGCAGCTGGCCGGGTACTGCAACATCCCCGCCGACGAGGTGACCTACTGGGTCGCGGGAATCAACCACATGGCGTGGTTTCTGCGATTCGAGCACCAGGACCAAGACGCCTACCCGCTCATTTGGCAGGCGAGCGAAGACCCGGACATCGTGGCGCAAGACCCGATTCGATTCGACCTCTTCAAGCACTTCGACTACTTCGTCACCGAGTCCAGCAACCACATGTCGGAATACATCCCCTACTACCGCAAGAACGCCGATCTGATCACGAAGTACCTACCGGAGAAGTGGGACTATCCGAACTTCTGGCCCATCGATCGCGAGGCGTCACAGGAGAAGGTCAGAAAGCAGCTGGCCTCGACGGAGCCGCTGGATCTCTCCCGCAGCCACGAGTACGGCGTGCAGATCATTCACGCCATCGAGACCGACACGACGCTCCGCGTGAATGCCAACGTGGAGAACACCGGGCTCATCACCAACTTGCCTGCGGGCGCCTGTGTTGAAGTTCCCTGCCTGGTGGACAAGACCGGCGTGCAGCCCTGCCACGTGGGCGACCTGCCGACGCAGCTTGCCGCGCTGAATCTCTCGAATATCAGCGTGCAGGAGATGTGCGTGACGGCGGGCCTCGCCGGCGACCGCCGCATGGCCATGCAAGCCGTGCTGCTGGACCCGCTGACGGCCGCCATCCTCACCCCGGCCGAAGTCGAGCGAATGGTCGACGAAATGCTCGACTCGCAGACCGACTACCTCGGCTACCTGCAGTAAGTGCCAGGGCCGATCCCGCCGTCCTCCGTCCACCGAGTCAGGAAGCACCCATGATCATTGACGCGCACACCCACATCTTCGACCGCTCGGTTGGCGGCGCGAGCGAGAACTTCCCGCTCTGGCCGGGCAACCGCTGGGGCGCGAGCGCACCGGACCTCATCGAGCAAATGGACCGGGCCGGCATCGACAAGGCCTTCCTCATCAGCTACACGCCGGTCGACGTCATGGCGCACTATCCAGCCGACGAGCGCGACCACAAGCTCGCCGTCTTCCAGCACTACCTGACCAAGGAATACTTCGTGCGGATGTGGCGGCAACATCCGGACCGGTTCGTGTGGATTTCAGACTCGATCGACCCGCGGGTGCCCGGATACGTGGAGCGAGCGGCCGCGGACCTGGACCTCGGCGCAGCCGGCCTCAAGCTGCTGCCGCTCTTCGTCGATACCGAGATGGGCGATCCGCGCTGGCGGCCAATCTTCGAGCTGCTGCGCGACCGCGGCAAGCCCTGCATCATCGACATCTCGTGGTGGTACGCCCACTTCCCCTGGTTCGCGCCCAGCGTCCTCGGCAAGTACGCCTCGTTCACGGAGTACGTGAAAGGCTTCGGCGAGCTTGTGGCCGATTTCCCGGATGTCGGGATCCAGTTGGCCCACTACGGCACGCCCGCGCTGCGGGACCGCGAGAATCCATCAGCGCCATTGCGCTATCACCTGCTCGATGAAGTCATCGAGTTCATGCTGGCCTACCCGAATCTTCACTGCGATCTGGGGGCGTATCAGCACGTGATCGGCGCCGACGAGCCCTATCCGTACCTGAGCGCGCTAACAATCCTTGAAATCCTGGTGCAAGGAATCGGAACCGACCGCATTCACTGGGGCACGGATTGGCCCTACCTGGGCGTGCAGCCCTACGAGAACCTCATCCGCGCCATCCGCGAGGCGCCGTTCCTCAACCAGGACGGGGTGGACAAGATCCTGGGGCAGAACGCGCAGCGATTCTTCGGACTCTAGGTACCGAGCAGAACCCGGCCCCCGACGTATCCGGTCAAGGCAGCGACGCCTCGATCACCCGGAGCATGTTGCCGCCCAGGATCTTGAGCGTTTCGTCCTCCGTGTAGCCACGCTCGAGCAACGCCACCGTCACGTTCGGCAGCGTGCTGGTGTCCTCGAAGTCCTTGGCCCAGGTGAAGTCGTCCTCGGCAATCCGTTGATTGAAGCTCACGTTGCGGGTCCGCTGGGTGCCGTCCAGGAGGTAGTCGGGACCGAGGCCGACGCTCTCAATCCCGCCCGCGTCAACCAGGTAGTCGATGTGCGTCAGCACGTCGTCGATGGTGGCGTGGCCACTGTCGAGCAGCACCCGCGAGCAGAAGTGGACGGCCGCCACGCCGCCGTTGTCGGCCAGGTCCTTGATCTGATCGTCCCAGAGCAGCTGGGTGCTCCTGGGGTTGAGCTCACGGGCGCCGGTGTGGGAGTTGATGACGGGCCGATCGGTGATGGCCAGCACGTCGGCAATCGTGGCGACCGATGAGTGCGACACGTCGAGCAGCATCCCCAGCGCGTTCACTTCGGCCACGACCTCGCGGCCAAACTCCGTCAGGCCGGGTTCGTCGGTGTCCGACTGCGCCGTTCCCACCTGGTTGCGGGTGGCCCAGTGGAGCTGCAAGTGGCGCATACCGAGGCGGTGGAAAACCCGAAGTGCCGCCAGACTGCCCTCGAGCAGCTTCGCGCCTTCCGCGCCCAGGATGAGGCCCAGGCGGCCGGTGCGCTTGGCCTCCAGGATGTCGGCCGCGCGGCGCACCACGAAGACCTCGTCGGGCATGGTCTCGATGGTGGCGAAGATCTCGTCGTAGGCCTCCATGGCGTCGCGCATGAAGCCCTCGCTGCTGTAGAGCGAGCGCTCGAACTCGGCTCGGCTGTCCGAGAAGGCGCGCCCCGACACCGTCGCCTGCACCACCTTGGCCGTCACGCCGCCGGCAATATCCCGCCGCAAGTCCTCCGCCCGCACCATGTGGTCGTGCGCCAGCACTACCAGCGCGCGCTCGTGCAGGGCATGCCCGGCCGAAATCTTTGTACGCAATTGTTCGTTTCCCGATCTGTCTGACTCTATAACCGCCGCCCAACGATACCGCCACACCGAGCGACTCCCTGCGCCGCCCCAAGTCGAGCCGAAATGGCGCTGCGTGGTAGCCTCGCGCCCACCCAATTTCCGGTGCAGGCGGCGCCGTTGAAGATTGCGCATCACATTGGGGCCATGCCCCCCGTAGGGTCGCGGCTGCTCGCCACGCAGGTGAAGGCCGCCCGCCGTCGGGGAATCGACGTGCTGCCGCTGATGCCCTACGCCGAGCGGCCTCCATCCCCGGAGGCAATCGAGGCCGTGGCGCGCGAAATCCGCCTCAACCGCGAGGCCCCTTCGCGCGGCCTGTCCGAGCTCCGTGAGGTCGTGGCGGAGGGCATCGGCGCCGAGATTGGCCAGCCCGTGGACCCCGAGGCCGAGGTGCTCATCACCAACGGCTCCATGCAGGCCCTCAACCTCGTGTTTCGGGCGATCCTCGACCCCGGCGACGAGGTCATCATTCCGGCGCCCTGCTACTTCTTCGGCGGCTGCGTCGAAATGGCCGGCGGTCGCCCAGTGCACGTGGCCATGGACGAGGCCGGAGACTACGCCTGGGACATCGAGCGGATCGCCGCCGCCGTCACCCCGCGCTCGGTGGCCATCGTGGTCAACACCCCGGTAAATCCCACGGGCGTGGTGCTGGAGGAGGGCACGCTGCGCGCCATTGCCGACCTGGCCGAGCGCCGCGACCTGCTGATCGTGTCCGACGAGTCCTACGACACCATGGTCTACGACGGACGCCGGCATGTGAGTTGCGCGAGCATCGGAAACGCCGCCTCGCGCACCGTGCTGATTCGCAGCTTCACCAAGAGTTTCGCGATGCCGGCGTGGCGGGTGGGCTATATTGTCGGCCCCCGAAGCATCATCGACGCGAGCACCAAGGCGCTCGAATGGGAACAGCTTCACGGCAACCACGTCGCACAAGCCGGAGCTGCGGCCGCGATGCGCCATCCGGTGTATCCCGGGGACAGCATGGCTCGCGAATTCCAACAACTCCGCGACGTGATTCATCCATTCGTATCGTCCGATCGTCCGCTGCACGCCCTGAAGCCGGCCGGAGGGCCATTCGTGTTCATCAACGTGTCCGGGGCGTTCGACTCATCGACGCAGGCCTCGGCGGCCCTGCTGGAGACCGGCATCCCGACCACCGCGGGGCACTTCTGCCGGTCGGACCGGCACGTGCGCATGGCATTCGGCGCGTCTCCGGAAGTCCTTCGCGAAGCCGGACGCCGCATGGCGGACGTCGTCGCCACCCATACCAGCGATCAACCAATTCAAGCCGAGCAAGCAGCGAATAGGAGGGCCGTACTTAGCACCAGGTAGTTGAAGGACACACAGTCAAGATCATCCCGCTAGGACGTTCCTGGACATGGGCTGATCTGAGACGGGGAGGATGTTTGTGACAGGAAAACGAGCACTATCGAAGGCCCTCAGCCGCCGGATGATTCTGCGGAGCGGAGCCGCCGCCGTCGCTGGCGGCGTTGGCGCTGCCGCGCTCGCGGCGTGTGGCGAGGCTGAGGTCGTCGAAAAGACCGTGACGGTCACCGTCACCGAGGTCAAGGAAGTCGTCAAGGAAGTTCCGGTCGAGACGGTCGTCACCAAGGAAGTCGTCAAGGAAGTTCCGGTCGAGACGGTCGTCACCAAGGAAGTCATCAAGGAAGTTCCGGTCGTCGAGGTCAAAGAGGTCGAGGTCGAGAAGGTCGTAACCCAGGAGAAGATCGTCGAGGTCGAGGTCGAGAAGGTCGTGACGCAGGAGAAGGTCGTCGAGGTCATGGTCGAGAACCCGAAGGCCGACAGCCTCGTCATCGGGCTTCCGGTGACGGCGCGGGTCGACGATCTCGACGGATCGCAGGTCTATGAGTTCCAGACCAAGATCCACGCCTTCTGCACCTCGGAGAGCTTGCTGCTCTACGACTATCAGACCCAGACGCTGAAGCCCCGCCTGGCCGAGAGCTGGGAGGTCGCGCCCGACGCCACGTCGGTCACCTTCACCCTGCGTGAAGGCGTCACCTGGCACAACGGCGACCCGTTCACGCCGGAAGACGTGGTCTTCAACTTCAACCGGATCTTCCGGGACGACGACCCGTACCACGCCGAGGGCACGTTCTACTACAACGGGTTCGCGCAGCCGTTCTACGGCGACACCGAGGTGCTCGACGGCCGCACGGTGCGCGTAAACCTGACGCAGCCCGACGCGCTGGCGGCGGAGAAGTTCGGTGCGTTGGACAGCTCGTACATGGCCCATCCGCCGAGCGTGATGGAGCATGGCAACCGCGAGTACTCCACCGATGTGGACAAGTACGTCGGCACGGGGCCCTACATCCCCGTGGAGCTGAGACCGGCCGAGCTGGTGCGCATGGTGCGCAACGAGAACTGGTGGGGCCCCAAGCCCGACTTCGACGAGCTGATCTTCCGCCTCTTCCCGGGCGGGCAGGCAGGGGCCGACGCGCGGGTGAACGCGCTGCTGGCCGGCGAGGTCGACGTGGCGCTGTACACGCCGGCCACGCGGCGCAATGATCTGTTTCGCACCCCCGGAATCGGCGCCAAGTGGTTCTCCAACTTCGTGCTGGGGTACTTCTACATCAACCACACGTTCCCGCTGTTCCAGGACAACCGGGTGCGCCAGGCCGTGGCGCGATCGTTCGACCGCGTCAGCTTCTACGAGGCCACCGCCGGCCCAACCGTGCTGCCGTGGGGCAGGTTCTGGTTCCCCGGCTCGCCGTATCTGAACGACGCGGCGGAGCTGGACTACGACCCGGCGCAAGTCGCGTCGTTGATGCAGGACGCCGGCTTCTCCATGGGCGGCGACGGTGTGTGGGCCAATGGCGACATGCGGGCCGAGTTCAAGATCCAGTACTCTGGCGACCCGGGCGCGCCGCCGGACCGCGAGACGTTCTGGATGCAGGGCTTGAACGATCTTGGATTCTCCGTGGAGCTCGACGCCTGGGATCCCGCGATCCGCGCCGACTTCGACAGCGGCCCCTTCGCCCAGCAGAACCTGAACGTGGGCGGTTGGGGTGTCGGCGTGTTCCTGGGCGACCCGGCCTTCGCCTATCAGCGTTGGACGGCGGGCGATTTCTTTGCCCTCAGCTACATGGACAACGCTGAGATGAACCAGCTCTACCAGGACATCCTGGTCGAGGCCGACGCCGACAACCGGACGTCGAAGGTGCACCGGATGCAGGAGATCGCCGCCGATCAGGTCCCCTGGATTCCGTCCACGGTATCCACGCTCGGTGCGGCCTGGCGGGAAGAGAAAGTCACCAACGTGACCTCCGGCGCGACCCAGTACAGCTACCCGTGGCTGTACAAGGTGGCGCCCGTTTAGGAGTTGCCTTGGTGGCGGGGATTCGCGCTCGCGGTCTTAACGGACCGCAGGCGCGGGTCCCCGCTTCCCCGCCTCGCCACGGACCGGCCTCCCCATCATGACCCGATACATCGCGCGCCGTCTTCTGTCAGTCATCCCGCTGCTCATCGCGGTGAGCCTCATCGTGTTCGGGATGAGCAAGGCCTTGCCGGGCGACCCTGTCGCGATCTTCCTGCAGCAAGCGGACATAGCGAATCCAGAATTAGTAAACGCCATGCGGGACAAGTATGGCCTCAATGACCCATTGCCGGTGCAGTATTGGACCTGGCTCAGCCTTATGTTTCAAGGCGATATGGGCGAGTCGATTCGGCGGGGTGAACGCGTTTCCGACCTGCTCTTCCGGGGGATGCGAAACACGTTCAGCGTCGCCACCGCCTCGGTCGCTCTCGTGATCGTGGTCGGGTGGACGATGGGCGTCCTTTCCGCGGTCGTCCACAACCGCGCCTGGCCTCAGGCCATCACGCGTTTCCTGGCTCAGGCTCCGGTCTTGATGATCAGCATCCCCGGATTCGCCGTCGCGGTATTCATGGTGCTCATCTTCGGCATCTCCCTCGGATGGCTGCCCACCAGCGGTGTATCCAATCCCCGGGAAGGCGACGACGTCATTGACCTCGCCAAGCACCTCATCCTGCCGACTATCGGGCTGGCGCTGGCCTCGGTCGGCGGGAATTGGCGGCTGGCGCGAAACACCATGATCGAGGTATTGCGTGAAGACTATATTCGAATGGCCCACGCCAAAGGCCTACCGCTCTGGCGCGTCTACTTTGTGCATGGCCTTCGCACAACCCTTGTCCCGCTCCTGACAAGCGCCGGACTGCTGTTCGGATCTCTGCTGACGGGATCGTTCATCCTGGAATACATCTTCGCCTGGCCCGGCATCGGCTTACTTCTCGTCGAGTCTACGGTAAATCGTGATGTTCCGGTCGTCATGGGCGCAACAATCTTGATCGCTTCGCTGTATATCGTCCTTAACCTAGCAGTCGATATTCTCTACGCCATCGTCGACCCGCGTGTACGCTATGCATAGCGCGCTATCACCGAATAAACCCGCCGGGCAACGCTTAAGGCGGACTGCCACATTTCTGCGTGATCATCCGGTCTTGAGCGCATCGCTCATTCCCATTCTCCTCCTCATCATCATCGCCCTCATCGCACCGTTGCTGCCCATCACCGATCCGAATCGAGCCAATCTATCCGTTCGCTATCTTCCACCGCTATCCGAAGCCTATATCTTGGGGACTGATCGCCAGGGCAACGACGTCGTACACGCGGAACGAAACCCAGACCTGTTCCCCTCAAGCGTCGTTGAGCGCTATGAGCCTCCGGTACGCAAGCACTACGTTCTCGGGGCCGATAGCCTCGGCCGCGACATCGTCTCCCGGCTCATATGGGGCAGCCGCGTCTCATTGCTGATTGGCATTTTCGCCAATGTCGCGGTCGTGCTGATTTCGGTCTTCTTCGGCCTGCTCGCCGGATATCTCGGCGGGCGTGTGGACGGCGTGATCATGCGCCTGGTCGACATCGGGCTTGCGTTTCCGGGCCTGCTGCTGGCGCTCCTCATCCTTACCGTGCTCGGACCGTCGGTCATCAACATGGCGGTTGCCGTCATCCTGTCGTCCGTGCCACTCAACATTCGATTCTTCCGCGGCCAAGTGCTAACCGTGAGAAACGCCAAATACGTCGAGGCTGCGCGCCTGCTTGGGTACAACAATCTGCGAATCATGTTCCGAGAAGTGCTGCCGAACGTGATGCCGCTGATCATCACGGTGACGGCCCTGAATGCCACGAGCTTCTTCATTTTCACCGCCGGCTTCAGCCTGATCGGCATGGGTCTCCAGCCGCCCGACCCCGACTGGGGAACCATCATGTCGGACGGCCTGCGCGCGCTCTATGAGCAGCCCGCGGTGATCCTGGGCCCGACGATCCTAATCTCTATTCTGGCGATCTGCTTCAACATCCTCGGCGACGAGGTCCAGAAGATCCTCAGCCCGCGCGAAAGCCAGCTTTAGGATGAGCGTCACCGCCGCGACGGAACCGGTGCTCGCCGTGAAGGACCTGCACACGCACTTCTTCACCAAGACGGCGACGGTGCGCGCCGTCAACGGCGTGAGCTTCAGCATCTATCCCGGAGAGATCGTGGGTCTCGTCGGCGAATCCGGCTGCGGCAAGTCGGTAACCGCAATGTCCATTCTGGGGCTGGTTGACACCCCGGGACGGGTGGTGAACGGCACCATCACCTTCGATGGTCGCGACATGCGCAGGATGTCCGGCGGCCAGCTTCGCCGCGTCCGGGGTCATGAGATCGCCATGATCTTTCAGAATCCCATTGGCGCCCTGAACCCGGTGTTCAGCGTCGGGCGTCAGCTCGTCGAGGCCATCCGCACCCACCAGCGTGTCGGCCGCCGCGAGGCGTACCAACAAGCCGTCGGCCTGCTCGAGCGCGTCGGGATTCCCGATCCCGAGCAGCGGTTGCCGCAATTCCCCCATCAGTTCAGCGGCGGCATGGCGCAGCGGGTTGTCATCGCCATGGCGCTGGCCAACCGGCCCAAGTTGCTCATCGCCGACGAGCCGACGACGGCGTTGGACGTCACCATCCAGGCGCAGATCATCGACCTGCTGGCCGAGCTGAACCAGGAGTTCGGCATGGCCGTGCTGCACATCACCCACAACATGGCGCTGGTGGCCGAAAGCTGCGCCCGCACCATCGTGATGTACGGCGGAAAGATCGCCGAGAGCGGCGAAACGCCGGTGGTCTTCGACGATCCAAAGCATCCCTACACCCAGGCGCTGCTCGGGTCAGTCCCAGACCTCGATCAGCCCGACCAGATCATCGATCCGCTCGAAGGGTTCCCGCCCGACATCACCCGGGAGTGGCCGGGCTGCGAGTTCGAGCCGCGGTGCAGTCAGCGCTTCGAGCGCTGTCCGGTCGAAAACCCACTGCTGCGCGAGGTAGCCGTCGGACACGCCGTGCGCTGCCACCTCTATGAGGCGGCCTCATGAGCGACACCGTTGCCCCACTGCTGCAATGCGAAGGGCTGGTCAAGGCGTTCAGCCTGCCCCGCACAAAACTCATGGAACGGCGGCGGTCACTGCTCGCGGTTGGCGGGGTCGACCTCAGCCTCGACGCCGAGGAAACGCTGGGCCTGGTCGGCGAGTCGGGCTGCGGCAAGACCACGCTGGGACGCCTGATCGTCGGACTGGAGCAGCCCACCAGCGGCAGCGTCATCTTCAGCGCACGCAAGGCGTCGTCTTCCGGTGGAAATGAACGCCTCGACGTGGCGAGGAATGCTCAAATGGTCTTTCAGGACCCGTTGGGATCGCTCAATCCGCGAAAGCGCATCCGCGACGCCATTGCCGAGCCGCTGAAGATTCACGAGATCGTCCCCGACGACGCGATTGACGAGCGCGTCAACGATTTGCTGCAGGAAGTCGGGCTACCGATCGAGTTCGGCGCGCGCTTCCCGATGCAGGTGAGCGGCGGACAGCAGCAGCGCGTGGCCATCGCGCGAGCCCTGTCGGTGGAAAGCGAGTTGCTGGTCGCCGACGAGCCGTTGTCGTCGTTGGACGTATCCGTGCAGGCGCAGATCCTGGACCTGCTGCGGCACATCCGTGACCGGCGGCGCCTGAGCGTCATCTTCATTTCCCACGACCTGGCCGTGGTCCAGCAACTGTGCAACCGGGTGGCGGTGATGTACCTCGGCAAGATCGTGGAAGAAGGGGAAACTCGCAGGCTGTTTCAGCGCCCGCGGCATCCCTACACCACCGCCCTGCTCTCGGCGGTGCCCCGAGTCAAGACAGCCGCCGGCGAGCGAATCCGCCTGTCCGGTGAACCGGCCAGCGCCGCCAACATTCCGCCTGGATGCCCCTTCCACACGCGCTGCTGGAAGGCCGCCGATATCTGCCGCACCGACGTGCCGAAGCTTGAGTCCCTGGACGGCGCTCAGGTCGCTTGCCACTTTCCCGAGTGACGCGCGTGGGCTTGCTGCAAGATCGAGTCGCCATCGTCACCGGCGCCGGTGGCTTGCACGGCATCGGACGCGCCATCGCGCTGGCGTATGCCGAGCATGGCTGCCGCGTGGCCGTCGCCGGCGGCAGCGCCGTCGAGCAGGTCGCGGACGGAATCCGAGCGGACGGCGGAACAGCCATCGCCATCGACTGCGACGTGTCGATCCCCAGCGACATCGAGCATATGGTGGAGCGCACCGAGGCCGAGCTCGGCCCCATCGACATCCTGTGCAACAACGCCGGCATCCTGCGCCGAGGGCACTGGCACGAGATCACGCTCGAGGACTGGAATCACACGCTCGCGGTCAACCTGACGGGGCTCTTTCTTTGCACGCAAGCCGCGGCCACGCGCATGACGGCCCGCGGCGCCGGCGGCCGCATCGTCAACATCTCGTCGCTGTGCGCGCACCAGGGATGCCCCGGCCAGGTGAGCTACGCGGCCTCCAAGGCCGGGGTCGAGGGCTTCACCAGGTCAATCGCCGAGGACCTGGGAAAGCATGGCATCACCGCGAACTGCATTGCCCCCGGCCCCGTCTACACCAACATGACGGGCAAGGCAGCCCCAGCGGGCCAGCAGGCAGTGCGCTGGAGCGGGGCGCCGATACCCGACTTCGGGCTGCCGCCCGACGTGGCCGGCGCGGCGGTGTTTCTGGCCAGCGACCTCGCCAATTGGATCACTGCCGCCACCCTGGTGGTCGACGGCGGGCGGTTGGTGCAGTGACGCGCGGGGGCTCGCCGAAGCCGCCCACGCGCTAGACCGGCGGATCGAGCCGTGGCAGCCGTCAAGATCGTCGTCATCGGGGCCAGCCGCGTCTTCGCCCCAAGCATCGTGGCTGACCTCTGGCACGCCCGCGAAGACCTGGCCGGAAGCACTGTCGCCCTCTGCGACGTCGACGCGGACACGCTCAACGTCACCACGCGCGTCATCCAGCGCATGGTCGCCGAGCGGGATATGCCCTACCGGGTCGATTCGTCGACCGACCGCCGCGACTTGCTAGACGGCGCGGACTACGTGATTGTCGCCATCGCGCTGGACCACCGACGCCTGTGGACCATCGACCTCGACATCGCCGAGAAGCACGGCATGGTCCTCACCACGGGCGACACCGTCGGTCCCGGCGGGTGGTCGCGGGCCCTGCGCACCGTGCCGGTGTTCCAGGCGATCGCCGAGGACATGGAAGACCTGTGCCCCGACGCCTGGCTCTTCAACTACACCAATCCCATGTGCGCCATCTGCCGCACGCTGGCCAAGACGTCGGACCTCAAGGTCGTGGGCCTGTGCCACGGCATCGAAGGCACCACGCGGCGGCTGGCGCAGGTTCTCGACCTTCCCCAGCACGACCTCTCCGCGCGCGCCGCCGGCATCAACCACCTGCAATGGATTCTCGATCTGCGCCACAACGGCACGGACCTTTACCCCACGCTCAAGGCCGCCCAGCGCCCGCCCGCGAGCGAGCGGCTGGACGTGAGCTGGGACCTGATGGAGCTGTACGGCTTCTTCCCCTCACCCGGCGATCGCCATGTCAGCGAGTTCTTCCCCTGGTATTCGCGCCCAGGCGACGACGGCAAGCTGCCGCGCGGGCTGTTCAGCTTCGACATGGACGAGTACTTCGATCGCGGGGCCGAGGTTCAGCAGCGGTTCACGGAGATTGCCGGCGGATCGGCGCCGCTGCCCGACTCGCTGTTCAAGGCCACCAGCGAAAAGGCCGTCAAGCTGATCGCGGCCTTGGCGGCCGGCCGCGGCGGCAGCTACCACGTCAACATTCCCAACGAGGGCGCCGTCAGCAATCTCGCACCGTGGGCCAACGTCGAGGTGCCGGCCTGGTTCGACGCGAGCGGCATGGCCCGCGAGCCGGTGGGCGCGCTCCCTGAAGCCGTCGCCGGGACGCTGCGTCCCTGGATCGACCAACTGGAACTCCTCGCCGACGCCATCATCCAGCGCGACCGCGAGCTCGCCCTGCTGGCGCTCCTCGCCGACCGCACAATCGTGGACGTTGACGTCGGCCTCGCCATGGGCCGCGAGCTGCTGGACGCCCACGCCGACTACCTGCGCGAGTACCGCTAGGCTTCTAGGAGAGGAGTCCTTCGTCAACTACCGTCATTCCGGCGGAAGTCGGAATCCAGTCCGGGCGAACCTGGGGCGCGCTGAGGACTAGATGTAGGGGCGGGTCTCAGACCCGCCCGTCAGTGGTGCTGGCAGAATTCTCGACAAGGAGATCACCCAATGCCATTCGTCGACCCAACAACCGCCAATAACCTGACGCACGACGCCATCGCCGCCATCAAGCAGCGCAACGGCTCGGGCACCTGGCGCGAACGCATCAGCGCCACTACCGAGCACCGCAGCGTGCTGCTGCACTGGCCGCCGGGAACCGCCCAGGCCGCGCACTACCACCCCGACTGCGAAGAGGTCTTCGTCGTGCACGAGGGCTGCGCCGAGTTCACCTTCGACGACGAGCCGCCGCTCGAGGCGAGCCCCGGTTCGGTGCTCTACGCCCCCCGCGGCTACCGGCATTCGCTCCGCGTCGTCGGCGACGCCCCGCTGCTGATGATGTGCTTCCTCGCGCCCAACCTCCCGGACGACGAGGTTTCGGCCTGAGTCGACCAGCCGGCGGAACCTAGTCGTCCGCCCTCAGCGAGCCAACTCCAAACGCGGGTCGCGGTGGGCGTCGGGGCGCAGCTCGGATAGGCGGATCAGGCCGCGGTGCCAGGGGTATCCGCGCGGCACGCGCTCGGCGTTGATCGCCGGGCTCGTCCAGAAGTACTGGACCACCGCGTCTTCCGGCGCCGTATAGGTCTTGATGTGGTTGCCGGCCAGGTCTTCAAGCACGCCCACCCGCTGGCCCTTGCTCACCTTCTGACCGATGCTGACTTCCGACTGCCAATAGCCGCTCTCCAGCGATTCCATGCTCCACCGCCGAGGACCGAGGATCGCCTGCGGCGGAACCTCCACGGGCTCGCCGTCGATCATGTCGAAGCGCTTCAGGGCATTCGCTAGCGACTGGTACTGAAGCTCGATCTCCGCCGGATCCTGGACGCCGTTCTGACCGATCTCCGTCCAGACGTTCGCGACGCCCTCGCGCAGCAGCGTGAACGGCAACCCCTGGTCCAATTCGGAGAACTTGTCCTGGATGTCGGCCTGGCGCGGGTCCAGGTAGGGCACCGGCATGGAACCGGCCAGCCGCCAGGTGTCCCGCCGCAGGCGCTCGTTCGTCGTCGGGTCGGCGAACGCCACCCACGGGTCCAGCGCCTGCACGTATTCGCCCGCGTGCATGTCGACGTGAAAATCGAGGTCGCGCAGCAGATTGAAGACGCAGTCGATCTGGAATTCGGAGTAGTTCCCCTCGGGCCGGCCCGCCGGCTGGAAATGCAGCTCGCGCTCGTCGACCGGGGATAGCTGCGTCGACCGGGCGAAGAACGCCCGCGTGCTCATGATGGGGATGATGCGGACCTCGCCGCGCAGCGTCGCCGGATCGAGCTCGCGCCAGAGACGAATCGCGGCGCGCATGCCCGCAAACTCGCCCGAGTGCATGCCGGATGAGATGCCGAACTTGGGGCCCGACCGCGCCCCGACGACCGTGCCTACGGGGATCTCCAACTCCTCGCCCGAATGGTGGACATACCGCTCGACCCGAGCAGTCTTGGACCCGCCGCGAGCGCTCATGCCGCCTCCCACCCGCACCAGTCGAGGACGAAGGCAATCGCCGTCTTCGTCACCGGGGCCAGATCGTTCAAGTCGAAGAACTCATCCACCGAGTGCGCCCCGCCGCCGCTGCCGGGACCAAAGAGGCAGCCCGGCGTTGGCCGTCGCAGGCTGTGCTGGTGCAGGTCGCAGAAGCCGGTGATCGCCACCGGCCCGAGCGGCTGCCCCGTGGTGATCTGATGCGCCTCGGCCAGATGCTTCACCACGGCGTTGTCGTCCCCCATGTCCAGCGGCTCCAACGCCAGACCTTGGAACGTGACCTGCGGCGGATGATCCCGCAGCCATTCGTCCTGCGCGGCGGCCTGGGCCACGGTCGCCTCGATCTCCGCCCGCGCGTCGGCCACGGTCTCGGGCGGCATGAAGCCCAACGCCGCGTCCAGCACGCAGCGAGCGGCAACCGTGCCGACCCACTCACCGCCGGCGATGCCGTAGACGTTGAAGTGAATTGGTTGGTCGGTGCCGGCCCAGCGCGGCGGGATGCTCTCGTTCTTCTTCGCCTCGAGCTCGCGCAGCGCCCGGATCACCACCCACGCTTTCTCGATGGCGTTCACACCGTGGGTGGCCGAGATGTACGGCACCGGCTTGCCGTGGATCGTGACGCGGAAGGCCACGTGACCGGGGTGGGCCACGATCGCTCGACCCAGTCCGGTGCCGTCCAGCATCAGCACGCCGTCGGCCTCGTATCCCGCCGCGACCAGCGCCAGCGAACCGTTGCCGGAACACTCCTCGTCGATGGTGGTCTCGAGAATGAGGTCGCCCTTCAGACGCAGGCCCGCGTCCTGCAGCGCCTGCACCACGAACAACATCTCGCAGCAGCCGGCCTTGTCGTCCTGGGCGCCGCGCGCATAGAGGCGATTGCCGTCGATTTCGCCGCCCCAGGGGTCGCGGCTCCACAGCTCCACCGGCTCCGGGGAGGTGGTGTCCACGTGCGCGTTGAGGATCAGCGACCGCCCGCCGCCGGCACCGGGCCAGCGGCCCGCCACGTTCGGCCGGTTCTCATAGGACCAGTCGGTGGAGCTCCAGGTGGGATAGCGGGCCAGCGCGTCGGGGTCGCATTCGATCATCTCCACGTCCAGCCCGAGGTCTCGCATGCGGCGCGCCATCCACTGCTGCGCCGCCAGCTCCTCCCCGCGCGGGCTGGGAATGCGCACAAACTGCTGGAGGCTGGCGACGTGTTCGTCATGGCGCCGGTCGAAGGCCTCCCAGGCCGCCGCCCGCGCGGCGACGAGGTCAAGCGTCGCGGTCATCTCGACCTGCCTCCGCCACCGTGACCGTGCGCGCGAACCATGGATCGCCGTCAGGGTCGGGCTCGACATTGACGGCCATGCTGGTGGTAACCGCTAGGACCGCGCCGTCGAATGGCGCGGTCACCTCTTGGACTGGCTCGCCGAAGTAATCCCAGATTTGACCAAGCGTTTCACCGGCGGCTACTTTCGCCCCCGGACTGGTTGCCGGCACCCATAGCCCCGGGGAGTCGACCACGTGGCTCCAGATCTCCGGACCGACGACACGCAGCGGCACCGCGCGGTCCGTCACGACTCCGTCGATCACATCCAGGGCATCCAGCACGCGCAGCAGGTCGTCCAATAGGACCTGGGCGTCGCCGACGACGTCGCTTACGCCGCCGCCGCCCGTAACGATGAGCGCCGCGCGGCCTCGAGTCGCCATGTGACCGGCGGCACCCAATTCGATTGCCGTCGGGTCATTCGGATCCACGGCAACGCGCATCTCGACTCCGGAAGCCACGGCCAGGGCCAGGGACTCGAACTGCGAAGCCGCTGGCGGAACGGCGGCCCAGTGGGCGTGCAGCTCGGTCAGCTCGCCGCCGCGAACGTCGATGTGAACGTCGGCGTCCGCCAGGGCTTCGGTCACGGCCTGGGCGATACGGTCGCTCGCCGACGGCTTCCCCGCTCTCTCGGCGGCGGCGAAAGCCCCGGCCACTGCGCGGCCATCCAGCGGGCAGAAACGGGCGGCCCGTCCATAGAACCCCGTCACATCCACAACCGGCACGATGCGCACGCGTCCCCTGGTCAGAAGCCCAGGCAAGCGCTTGGCCAACATGCGGCACGCCGAGATGCCCGGATACGCCGTGCCGGCAAGGCCGCCGACGATGTTGATCAACGGCCCCGGCGTCGCGGCGGAGATTTCGGTCAGCGGGATTTCGGCCGAGGGATGCCCAGGCACGACAATCGCCCGAACTTCTCGCTCAGCCGTCATGCGTCAACCACCTGGCGCTGGCCCTTGCGATCAGACGATTTTGAGCGGCACGCATCGCATGCGTTGTCCGGTCGGCAATGCCGGAGCATGAAGATCCCAACAGGATTGCAGCGCCGGAGTTTAGCATTCTGACAATATGGGTGATTGTGATCTACGGACCGGAGACCGATAGAGTCGCCAATCAATTCCGGACTGCTTCCAATCACTTCACACGAATCTAAATTGTGCTTTATAAGTATATTCACCCCAACGTTTCTCTTGATATTCAAGCCGAATCTGACCACATGCTATCATTTACACCACCATTGCATTGATGCGTATCGGATCATTACATGGTCACCCCACGGCTTGCGGGCAAGATAGCCATCGTCACCGGCGCGGCGTCCGGCATCGGACGCGCCAGCGCCATTCGCTTCGCCCGCGAAGGCGCCAACGTAGTGATCGCCGATATCAACACAGCCGGAGGCGAGCGGACCGTCGAATTGATCGATCAAGAAGGCGGCGAAGCGTCGTTCATCCATTGCGACGTTTCCGACACCGAAAACGTGCAGGCACTCGTCGAGGAGACTCTCGCCACCCACGGCCGCATCGACATCCTCTTCGCCAACGCCGCCTACCTGGACGAGCTCTTCGGCGTGGCCGAGACCTCGGAGGAGGTCTGGGACCGGCACATCGGCGTCACCCTCACCGGCGTCTACCTGTGCTGCAAGTACGTCATTCCACACATGATTCAAGCCGGCGGCGGATCGATCCTCGCAACCTCATCGGTCGGCGGCTCGGTCGCCTTCGATCGTCAGTCGGCCTACTGCACCGCCAAGGCGGGCGTTGAGATGCTGATGAAGACCATCGCGCGGGACTACGGCCGCGCCGGCATCCGGGCCAACGCCCTCGCGCCCGGCGCCGTATATACGCCGGTGATGGAGGACGTAAAGCGCCGCAATCCCGACGGCTGGGACCAGGTGCTGCGCGACATGAGCCTGATGGAGCGCCTCTGGGCCGAGCCCGAGGACATCGCGGCCGCCGCCGCCTACCTCGTCAGCGACGAAGCGGCCTTCGTCACGGGCACCGTGCTCACCGTCGACGGCGGCTGGACGGCCCACTAGCCCTGGATCCGTCCGGTCGACCACTACGCCCGCTCGAGGAACACCTGGATAACCCGTCCATCGGTGCGAATCATGACGGCGCCGGCAAGGTCGGTGCGAAAGACCTCCGCGCCACGCGCACGGAGTCGACGCAGAGCGCCATCCCGCGGGTGGTCGAAGGCGTTGTAGCGTCCGGCTGACACCACCGCGATCTGAGGGCCGACGGCCTCCAGGAATGCAGCGGTGGACGAGCTATTGGAGCCGTGGTGCGGCACTTTGAGCACGTCGGCAGGCTGCAGGAGCCCGGACTCCAGGAGTTCCTGCTCCGCAGACGCTTCGATGTCGCCCGTCAAGAGCATCGCCGATGTCCGATAGGCCAGATGCAGCACGACCGACCGGTCGTTGTCGGCGTCCGGACCCGGTTCCGGCGGGTTGAGCACCGACAGGTCCACCCGTGGGTGCCATGCCAGCGCGTCGCCCCGCTTCACCGGCTGAACCACCACGCCGGCGTCACGGGCCAGGTCGATCACCTCGCGCATCACCGGATGGCTCAGATCATCATCGGCGTGCACCACGGTCCCGACGGCGAACTCGCGCATGACCGTCGGCGCGCCGCCAATATGGTCTCCGTCGGCATGCGTCAGTATTAGGTAGTCGAGGCGCTCCACGCCCAGTCGCCGCAGCCGCGGCACGATCGCCGCGCCGGCGGTCCGCGCATCGGGTCCCGCGTCGACCAGCATGGTCGCGTCGTCCAGCCGCATGAGTAGGGCGTCGCCCTGACCGACATCCAGTGCGCGCAGCTCGAGCTCGCCGCCCACGAGCGGCGGCAGCGCGCCCGAGTCCGGACGCGCCCGGATCACGCTGGCGACCACGATGAGCAGCGCCGCCAGCAATAGGAGCGCCGCCAGGCGGGGTCTCACCGCCGGACCGACGGGCGGCAATCCTGCCTGTCGCAGGCGCCGACCAATGGCGTCAATCCAGGCGGCGAAGAGCGCGATCAGTGGCACGAGCGAAGGCGTTGCGGGCCCGGTCCCGCTGCTACCGGATCAGGACGCGCTATTTGTGAGGCCGCGCCGCCGCGCAGGACGCCGCCGGCCACGTGCCGGGACAGAGATCGGCGGCAGACGGTCAGAGCGGGCGGACGTGCCCATCGCCGCGCACGACCCATTTGTACGTGGTCAGCTCGCGCAGGCCCATCGGCCCCCGGGCGTGCAGCTTCTGGGTGCTGATGCCCACCTCGGCGCCGAGTCCGAACTCGCCGCCGTCCGTGAACTGGGTGGACGCGTTCACGTACACCGCCGCCGCGTCGACCTCGTCGAGGAAGCGCTCGGCATTGGTGAGCGAGCGGGTCACGATCGCCTCCGAGTGGCCCGATCCGTGCGTCTGGATGTGGTCCAGCGCCTCATCGATGCCGTCCACGACGACCACCGACATGCGCAGGTCTTGCCATTCGGTGTCCAGGTCATCGCCCGTTAGGTTCACAACCCGGGCAAGGCCGTCCAGGAGCGGCAGCGCCTCGGCGTCAGCGTGCATCTCCACGTCCTTGTCCGCCAGGGCCTGCCCCACGGTCGGCACGAACTCCGACGCCACCGATCGATCGACCAGCAGGGTGTCGAGGGCGTTGCAGATCGACGGCCGCCGGGTCTTGGCGTTCACCACGATGCGCTCGGCCGCCGCCAGATCGGCGCCTGCGTCCACATAGGTGTGGCACACGCCCCAGCCGGTTTCGATCACCGGCACCGAAGCCGTCTTGGTCACGAATTCGATCAGCCCTTGGCCGCCGCGAGGCACCACGACATCCACGCCATGGCGCGCCTGCAACAGCTCGCGCACCAGGTCCCGGTCGGGATTGGTGATGGCCTGAATCGCGTCGGCCGGCACGCCGGCCGCCTGCAGCGCCTCGCGCGCCAGCCGAACCAGCGCGCCGGTGCTGTGCTGGGACTCGCTGCCGCCGCGCAGAATCACCGCGTTGCCGGACTTGAGGCCCAAGGCCGAGATATCGATGGCCACGTTGGGGCGCGACTCGAAGACTGCCCCGATCACCCCCAGCGGCACGCGACGTCGGGCCACCTCCAGGCCGTTGGGCAACCGACGCGCGTCGACCGACTCGCCCACCGGGTCGGGGAGACCGATCACCGTGCCGAGCGCGTCCGCGATCCCGTCGATCCGCGCCGGTGTAAGCGTGAGACGGTCGATATAGGCGTCCTCACGACCCGCGGCACGCGCTTGCGCCACGTCCCGCGCGTTTGCCGCCAGCACATCGGTCTGCTCGGCTCGGAGCGCCGCGGCCATCGCCTCGAGCGCCTGGTTCTTGGCGTCGGCGTCCAGCTTGGCGACTTCACGCGCGGCGCGGCGCGCCGCCGCGACCAGATCGGGAACGCTCGGCCGAACGGCGGTTGGCGCGTCAATTGCGGCGTTGATGACGACCTCCTCGGTCAGGCGTGGGCACTGTCGAGCAAGACCAGGTTATTGCGATGCACGGCTTCCGCCCCGTGGTCGTAATCGAGGATCGACGCAATCAAGTGTGACGGCCGACCCAAGATCCGCACCAAGTCGTGCGAGGCATAGTTTACGAGTCCGCGGGCGAAGACTCGTTCATCGGGCCCGGCCACCGCCACCACGTCACCCCGGATGAAGTCGCCATCCACGGCGCAGATGCCGGCGGGAAGCAGGCTCCGCCCAGCATCGGTGAGCGCTTCCTTGGCGCCTCCGTCGACGCGCAGGGTGCCGCGCTCGGTGGCCGCGGAGCTGAGCCAGCGGGCTCGGCTGGTGCGGGTCACTGGTCGCGGCGCAAATCGCGTGCCGATGCGCTCGCCGGCAGCGATGCGCGAAAGGACGTCGGGCTCGTTGCCGCTGGCGACGACGACCTCGATACCGTCGAAGCTAGCGCTGCGAGCCGCCTCGACCTTCGATCGGACGCCTCCCGAGCCGCCGGCGCCGGCCGCTCCCGCGGCGCTGGCCAACAACTCGTCCGTTATCGCATGTCCGTCCCGAATCAGCTCCGCGTCCGGATGGCGACGAGGATCCCCGGTATAGAGACCGTCGGTTGCCGTGAGCAGGATCAGCAGATCGGCGTCAACCAGCTGCGCAATCAGGGCCGACAGCGGGTCGTTGTCGCCAAACCGCAGCTCCTCCGTCGCAACCACGTCGTTCTCGTTGGCGATCGGCAACACGCCCTGATCCAGCAAGCCGGTGAGGGCGTTGCGCGCGTTGAGAAACCCGTCGCGCGTGGTCAGGTCGGCGCGGGACATCAACGTCTGCGCCACGGTGATGTCGTGCGCCGCGAACACCGTGCCGTAGCGGGCGATGAGCGGCGCCTGTCCCACGGCGGCCAGGACCTGGCGCGTGGTGAGCTGATTGCCTTGCAGGTGGAGCCTGGCGCGTCCTGCCGCCACCGCCCCTGAGGACACGAGCACCACCTCGGCGCCACCCCGCATGAGCGAGGAAATCTGCGCCGCGATCTGCTCGATGTAGGGCTCGTTGAGGCCGGCAGGCGTCGTGAGCAGCTGCGTGCCGCACTTGACGACGATGCGCTTTCGACCAGACATGGTGACCGGGGCTCCAGATCCGCCGTGCCGCTCGGGTGCGTGATTGTAGGGACTCGCCGATATAATGGCGCTCCCCCGCGCCGCGCGCCTTGTGGCGTGCCCAGCCCGAAGGAACTCACGGCCATGGATCGGGACAACAGCGACACGATCCGGAACGTGGTGTTCGTGGCGCACAGCGGCGCCGGCAAGACCTCGCTCACCGAGGCCATGGCCTTCGTGACCGGGCAGACTTCGCGTCTTGGTCGGGTGGAAGACGGCAACACCATCTCCGACTTCGACCCGGACGAGGTGGAACGGGGCATGTCGATCAACCTTTCGGTCGTGCCCTGCCCCTGGCGCGGCGCCACGGTCAACGTCATCGATACGCCGGGATATCCGGACTTCATCGGCGACGTGGTCTCGGGTCTGCGGGCGGCGGATGCGGCGATCGTGGTGATCGACGCCACCGCTGGCATTCAGGTCGGCACCGAAATCGTGTGGCGGCTCGTCGACCGACGGGACCGCCCGCGACTCGTGGTCGTGAATCGCATGGACCGCGAAAACGTGAACTGGGAAAACGTCGTCCAGGAGCTGCGCGACAAGTTTGGCGCGGCCATCGCCCCCATCCAGATCCCGCTGGGCGACGCGCCGGCGTTCGACGGCGTGGTCGATCTACTTGACGGCACGGCCCGCGCGTTCACCGACAGCGGCAGCGAGCCGATCCCGGTGCCTGACGAGTTGGCCGAGACGGTCGAGATCGCGCGCGAGCAACTCACCGACGCGGTGGCCGCCACCGACGACGACCTGCTTGAAAAGTATCTGGAGGGCGAAGAGCTCGAGCGCAGCGATCTCGAGCGGGCGCTGCGGGAAGGCGTGCGCGCCGGAGAGGTCTACCCCGTCGTGTTTACCGCCGCCACGGCGACCCACGGCGCGCGCGAATTGCTCGACGCCATCACCGCCGTGTTGCCGGCGCCGTCGGACCTGCCCGTCGCGCCCACCGCAAACGGCGCGACCATTGACTTCGCAAGCGACGGGCCGGTCGTCGCCCAGGTGTTCAAGACCCTCGCCGACCCGTTCGTGGGCAAGGTGTCCCTGCTGCGCCTCTACACCGGGACGATCTCGGGGGACGTCGAGTTGCGCAACCAGACCAGCGGCCGGAACGAGCGGCTCTCGGGCTTCCAATACCCCGTCGGCAAGGGCGGCGAGCAAGCGCGAGTCGTCGTGGCCGGCGACATCGCGTTCGTCACCAAGCTGGAGAACGTCGCCACCGGTGACACGCTGGTGTCGGACGGCTCCGCGGACAAGATGGGCGCGCTGGACATGCCCACGCCGCTGTTCGAGGCCGCCATCACGCCGGCGACCCAGGCCGACCTGGACAAGATGGGCCAGGTGCTCGCGCGAATCGCGGAGGAGGACCCGTCGCTGCGCGTGGGGCGCGACGAGCAGACCGGAGAGACCATCCTGGCCGGTCTGGGCGAGTCGCACGTGCATATCAGCCTCGAGCGCATCCGGCGCAAGTTCGGCGTGAACCTGTTGTCCGACGTGCCGCGGGTGCCCTATCTCGAGACCATTCGCAAGACTGTGAACGCGCATGGGCGGCACAAGCGGCAATCCGGCGGTCGCGGGCAGTTCGGGGACGTGCACATCGAGTTCTCCCCGCGGGAGCGAGGCGCGGGCTTCGAGTTCGCGGACCGCATCAAGGGCGGCGCGATTCCCAGGCAATACCTGCCCGCCGTGGAGAAGGGGCTCGTCGAGTGCTTTGCCAGTGGCTCGCTGGCGGGATACCCCGTGGTGGACATCAAGGCGGCGGCGTTCGACGGGCAATACCACGACGTCGACTCGTCCGACGAGTCCTTCCGCAACGCCGCCCGGCTGGCGGTGGAGGACGGCTACCACCAAGCCAGCCCCGTGATCCTGGAGCCGATTGTCAAGCTCGCCATCGAAATCCCGGACCTGAACACGGGTGACGTGATCGGCGACATCAGCGCGCGGCGCGGGCACGTGCTGGGCATGAATCCCGCCGATTACGACGGCGCCACGATCGTCGAAGTCGAGGTACCAAAGGCGGAGGTGCAGCGCTACGCCACCGACCTGCGCTCGATCACGCAGGGACGGGGACAGTTCACCAGCGCCTTCGTTCGCTACCAGGAAGTGCCGCCGCACGTGCAGGATCGCCTCGTCGCCGAGGCGGCCGCCGAGAACGGCTAGCGCGCCGGATGGACGACGCGGGCCGGGAGTTCCTGCAGCGGCTGATCGACGCGCCAAGCCCGTCCGGCTACGAGCAGGCGGTGCGCCGGGTCTGGCACGACACTGTCGCCGAGTTCGCCGACGAGGTGCGCGGCGACGTCCACGGCAACGTCATTGCGACACGAAATCCGGGCGGCAGCCCCAGGCTGATGTTCGCCGGGCACTGCGACGAGCTGGGCCTGCAAGTCAACTACATCTCGGACCAGGGGTTTCTGTACTTCAACACCATCGGCGGTCACGACCCGAGCCTGATCTCGGGGCGGCGCGTGATCGTCCACACCCAGGACGGCCCGGTGCGCGGAGTGACCGGAAGACTGGCCGTTCACCTGACGCCGCGAGACAAGCGCGGCGCGGCGCAAAAGGTCGAGGACATCTGGATCGACGTCGGCGTGAAGGGCAAGGCCGAGGCCGAGTCGTTGGTGCGCGTGGGCGACGCGGTGACCTATGAGCTCGGCATGCAACCGCTGCGCAACGGGCTGGGCGTGGCGCGGGCCTTCGACAACAAGATTGGCGCCTGGGTGGTGGCCGAGGCCCTGCGCCGCATCGACGCCGCCAACTGCTCGGCGGAGGTGGTATCCGTGGCCACGGTGCAGGAAGAGATTGGCCTGCGCGGCGCTATGACGAGCGCGTTTGGCATCGACCCGTTGGTCGGCGTGGCGGTCGACGTGACCCACGCCACCGACCATCCCAACGTGAGCAAGATCACCGCCGGCGACATCAGCCTGGACGGCGGTCCGGTCATCACCCGCGGCGCCAACGTGAACCCCGTGGTGGAGCGGCTGCTCATGGAGAGCGCCGAGGCGCTCGGGATGGAAGTCCAGATCGAGGCTGAGCCCCGCGGAACAGGCACGGACGCCAACGCCATGCAACTCTCACGCGCGGGCGTGGCGACGGGTCTGGTGAGCGTGCCGCTGCGCTACATGCACACGCCGTCGGAAATCATCTCGCTCGACGTGGCCAACCAGGCCGCGAATCTCCTGGCGGCTTTCGCCCAACGACTGACGCCGGAGATGGACTTTTCGCCATAGAGCGGGTCGGTCACAGTTCCGCTTGTCGTTGCTCGCGCTTTACCACCAATCGACGCGCCCGAACCGGCCACCGTGTCACTCCGAGCGCAGCAAGGTGTCTAAGGGGCGGCGAGAAATCCCAACGTCCTTAGATTCCTCACTGCGTTCGGAATGTCGAACTCGGCGCCAGGGCGTATGTCACCGCATCGGCAGCCCAGCACGACAGGCGGCCCTCTTTCGCCGGATTCGTCACACTGGCGTGCCTGGGACGAGGCTATGCTCGAAGCGTGGCTTTCACGCCGGTGAACGGCTCCATGCACTTTGCCGACATTTCTAGCGGCTGGCGGTCCCGGATACGTCTGCGAGGCGGACGAGGCCGGGCGCAGCCTGGCCGCGCGGCCTGGATGGCAGCGCTGATGGTCGGAATCGCAGTCATGCTGCTGGCTGTAGCGGCCTGCGGTGAGGACGAGCCGCCGCCGGAGCCGGCCACGCCGACCGTCGCGGCCGCGGCGCCTTCGCCCGCGCCGCAGCCGCCCACGCCCACCGCACCCGTGACAGCGGCACTCACCGCCGCGCCAACGGCCACTCCCACCCCGACGATCACGCCCACGGAGACTCCAACCCCAACGCCGACTCCAAGCCCAAGCCCCACGGCCACGCCTTCGCCGACTCCCACGCCGGAGCCGACTGCCGAGGCTCTCGACGCGTCCGACTTCGACCGAGATCGGCTGCACGAGGCCGTCGCGAACAACACGCCGGAGACGGTTCGCATGACGACCCAGGCTCGCCTGATTCCCATGGTCGAGGGCGAGATCGCGGTGACGCTCGAGCTCGTGCTCGCCGACGAGGCCATCCGAATGCTGATGGTGCTTGGGGCGGATGACCAGCAACTGAGCCTCGAGCTGATCGTGATCGGCGACACCCAGTACTTCCGCACCGTGGATCCGGACGGAACCGAGAGCCCGTGGCTGGCGTCGTCGATCAACCCCGGTGAACCGGCGCTTATCGACGCGCTGGGCGCCGGTGACCTGCTGGACGACATGATTCCCGACGACGACCAGGCGCCCATCGAAGCGGTCGGCGTGGAGGCCTGCGGCGACGGCCGGCAGTGCTTTGTGCTCACAAGTCCCGAGGAAGCCTGGGTGCAGCTGCTGGTGGATGCCGAGACCTATCTGCCCGTCGCATTTCGCGGCCCCGCGCTCGGCGAGGGCTTCGGAACGGACGTTGAGATGCGCTTGGAATGGAACGCCGATATCTCGATCAGCGCGCCGGAAGACTCGCAGCGCGTGTCCCCCGACGAATTCGGCCTCGCCCTGATCGGATTCTTCTTTGGCTCGGCGGGCATTACGCAGGGACCGACCCTGCCGCCCAGTACCGGGGGACAGCCCGGAACCGCCGTTGAAATCGTGGCCCCCGACGAGCGCGCCGCCTTGTGGCTGGAGCTCGGCGCGTCGCCCTATGGAGAGGCGCTCGACGAGACCGGCGATCTGTTCCACGGCGACCCCGGCGTCTCGCCGGTGCGCTACGACCCCACGGTGGACATCTGGAACTGGGGCGCAGGGAGCATTGAGCTGGCGGAGGCCACGGCGGATGAGCTGTTCGGGCCGGACGGCGCATTCCCCTGCGGCTCGCTGGATCCGGTGGTCGCCTGCGGCGCGGATGGCGTAGGTCCCGGGACCTACCTGCTGATCTGGAGCGAAATGCTAGACCCGGTCCCGCTGGATGACGCCGCCTACGTTCGCACCTTCTGGGCCCTGTTCCAGGACGGCGACCCGGCAAACGATTGGGAGGCGCTGCCGCAGTTCGCCAACGACGTGCTGGACGGCAGCGACTCGCACTACTGGATTGCGGCAATACCGGACGGCTGGGAGTTGCGCCGCACCTTCGGCCCACAGTTGGAGCCGCGGCCGACCGATGGCGCGGCCATGATCCTGGCGAACGTCGTGGTCTTCTGGGTGCCGGTGTCGGAGCTTGGCGATCTGGACGCCCTCAGCCTGGGCGTGGCCAGTTTCAGCGGCCCCGTGGAAGACCCCTACGGCGTGAACGGAACCCTCGACCGGTCACCCGAGCCGCAGCAGCCGCTGACGCCGCTCGACGAGGTGGGGTTCTAGGGAGCGCACTTCCCGCAACCGGTCCCACGCTGCACGCAGCGCGAGCTGCCGCGGGCGAGATTCGTCGCGGTGTTGCTGATTTGACCGTGTGACTATGCTTAGGATCTGCCGTTCGCCCTGGGTAATGAGACGCTGCACGGCGCAGGCAATCTCGACTCAATGCCAGGGATGCGGTCGCATGGATAAGTCGATGCCGCAATCTCGTGTCGCGGCGTGGGCGGGAATGCTGGCGATAGGGACGCTCCTGACGCTGGCCGTCGTTGGGTGCGGCGAGGACGAGCCTCCGCCGGAGCCGGCCACTCCGACCCCGACCGTCGAGGCTGCGGCGCCTTCGCCAACGCCCCAGACGCCCGCAGCCGTGACGGCAGCGCCAACCGCCACGGCCTCTCCTACGCCGACGGCCGCGCCAACGGCGACGCCGAGCCCAAGCCCAACCGCCACGGCCACTCCCACCCCGACGATCGCGCCAACGGCGACGCCGACGCCCACGCCGACCCCGAGCCCGAGTCCCACGGCCACGCCTTCGCCAACTCCGACGCCCGAGCCGACTGCCGCGGCCCTCGACGCGTCCGACTTCGATCGCAGCCGACTGCACCAAGCCATTGCGAGCAATCCGCTCGAGTCGCTGCGACTCTCCACCGAGGCCGGCCTGCTGCCGATGGTCGAGGGCGACATCGCGGTGACACTCGAGGTCGTGCCGGGGGACGATGCGGCGCGAATGCTGATGTCATTCGGTGCGGACGACCAAGAAGTGAGCCTCGAGCTGATCGTGATCGGCGACACGCAGTACCTGCGCGGAGTAGATCTGACGGGCATCGAGAGCCCGTGGGTAGCGACCAGGATCACTGCGAGCGCGCCGGCGCTGGTCGACGCCATCGGATCAGGCGACCTTGTTGACGACATAATCCCCGGCGACGACCAGGCGCCCATCGTGGCAGTCGGCGTGGAGGCCTGCGGCGACGGCCGGCAGTGCTTCGTGCTCACCAGTCCTGAGGACACCTCGGTGCGGCTGCTGGTCGATACCGAGACCTATTTGCCCGTGATGTCTCGCCGCCCGGCCGTCGGCGAGGATCTCGACACGGACGTCGAGTCGCTGATCGAGTGGAACGCCGAGGTTTCGATCAGCGCGCCGGCTGACGCGCGGCTTGTCTCCCACGATGAGTTCGCCCTCACCTATGCCAGCTTCTTCTTTAGCATGATGGGCCTCGCACAAGGGTCGCCCCCGCCGACCGCCACCATCGTCGGCCAAGAGACCATCAGAGAAGTGCCGGCGGAGACTGTCGTCACCAAGGAAATCGTCAAGGAAGTGCCAGTCGAGACAATCGTCACTCGGGAGGTAGTCAGAGAATTACCGGTCGAGGCAGTCGTCGACACCCAGCGATCGGCGTTGTGGCTGGCGTTGGGTGCATCGCTCTATGGAGAGGCTCTCGACGACAGGGGAGATCTTTTCCACGGCGACCCAGGCATTTCGCCGGTGCGCTTCGACCCCACGGTGGACATCTGGAACTGGGGCGCGGGACGGATTGAGCTGGCCGAGGCCACGGCGCGCGAGCTGTTCGGGCCGGACGGCGAATTCCCCTGCGGCTCGCTGGATCCGGTGGTCGCCTGCGGCGCGGATGGCGTCGCCCCGGGGGACTACCTGCTGATCTGGAGCGAGATGCTCGAACCGGTGCCGCTCGACGACGCCGCTTTCATTCGCACCTTCTGGGCCCTGTTCCAGGACGGCGATCCGGCGAACGACTGGGAGGCGCTGCCACAGTTCGCCAATGATGTGCTGGACGGTAGCGACACGCACTACTGGATTGCGGCAATTCCGGGCGGCTGGGAGCTACGCCGCACCTTCGGCCCGCAGCTGCAGCCCATGCCGACCGATGGCGCGGCCATGATCCTGACGAACGTCGTGGTCTTCTGGGTGCCGGTGTCGGAGCTTGGCGATCTGGACGCCTTGAGCCTGGGCGTGGCCAGCTTCAGCGGTCCCGTCGAAGATCCATCTGGCGTGGACGGAACCCTCGACCGGTCACCCGAGCCACAGCAGCCGCTGACGCCGCTGGACGAGGTGGGGTTCTAGGGAGCGCATTCCCGCCGCCGTTCCCACATGGCACGCGGGTCGCGGCGTGGCGTTCGAGACTCGCCAGGCTGGGGCTGCTCGGGCAGCGGCTATGCTCACGCCGTGCAATTGGCGTCGTAGTTCGGCTTCATGCGCTACACGAAGAGACTCCGCCCAATGATTGATACGTTGGTGCCAGGGAAGGCGCCGGGCATCCGCCGCACGGTCAGCGTCGTCACCCTGGCCCTTGGAACCGTGGTCATGCTCGCCGTTGCGGCCTGCGGCGAGGACGCCCCTCCACCCGAGGCGGCCACGCCGGCGCCCACGGCGGAGGCGGCGCTTTCCCCGACACCGCAGCCGGACACGACCACGCCAACTCCCACCGCAACCCCAACGGCAACACCCCAACCGACCGCCACTCCGGCGTCAACGCCGCAGCCCTCGCCGGCGGCGCCCGCCGATGCCTCGCTCGGCCGCGCCCAAGCCGTGGGCTTCGATGCCAGCCGGTTCGAGGACGCCCTCCAGAACGTCGCCGGAAACGCCACCCGGGTATCGATTGATATGGGCCCGCCGCTCTTCAAACCAGGGGAGCTCACGCTGATGGTCGAGACCGGGCCGGCGGGCGACACGATGCGCACGCTGATTACCAGCGCGTCTTCAGGCCGCCCGCTGAGCATCGAGATGCTTCGAGTTGAAACCACGGCATTTGCCCGTGGCCAAGACGCCGACGGCAACTGGACTCCGTGGGTGGGGTCGATCGTCGCCGACGACCTCGGCTTGCCTTCCGCCGCCATGGGGACGGCGATTGAAGATCTCGAGGCCCTCGGCGTCTCGGGCGACGATCCCGGCTACAGCGTCATCGGCACGGTCGGGTGCCCGGACGGCGGAACGTGCTTTCTCCTCCAACTCCCCGACTTTGGAGAAGGGCAATTCGCGGAGCTGCTGGTTGACACGGAGACATATCTGCCGGTGGTGATGCGCCTGCGACCCGAGGGATTCCCCGGCTTCTACGACATGCTCATCGACTGGAACGCCGACGTCGCCATCACGGCGCCGCAGGATGCGCAGTTGCTCACTCCGGAGGAGTTCGCAACGGCGGTCTCGAGGCTGATCGCCGTACAGACGGGCGCCAACGTAGATGCCAACCTGCCCGACCCGGCAACCGCGAGCGGCCAGGAGGGGGCCCTCCGGGAGTTGGTTCGGCTGCTTCCCGAGCTCGGCGCGTTGCCGGGCACCGAGGCGCGCGACGGCAGCGGCGACTTGTTCCACCCCGATCTAGACAGCGCGAACGTGCGCAGCGATTCCACGATTGATATCGACACCTGGGGCGCCGGAGTGGTCGACCTGAGCGACTCAGGGGCGCGCGAGCTGTTCGGACCGGACGGGACGCTGTCCTGCGGCCCGGCGAATCCCGGTGTGGTCTGCGGCGCCACCGAAGTCGCTCCCGGACAGTATCTCGTGGTCTGGATGGCGCTCGTCGACGAGCTTCGCCCGGACGACGACAGTCACTTCCACACCTTCTGGGCCGTGTTCGACGACGGCGACCCGGCAAACGACCCTCCGCAGCTGCCTATGATCTCCCGCGATGTGCTGGAGAGCGCCGACCAGAACTATCGGATCGAGGAAACGCGTAGCGGCTGGCGGCTTGTTCGCACCTTCGGGCCGGAGTTTGAACGCACGCCGACCGGCGGCGCGGCGATCCTCGCCGAGGCCGTCGTGCTCTTTTGGTTGCCCGTGTCGGAGCTCGGCGATCCGGAGGCGCTGAGTCTGGGCGTGGCCAGCTCGAGCGGCTCACGCTTGAATCCGTTCGGCCCGGATGGGGCCTTCGACCGGTCGCCGGACCCCGGGCAGCCGCTGACGCCGCTCGAGGAAGTCCTGCCGCCAGCTCCCGTGAAGCGCTAACCCTGATCGGCGCCGTAAAGCGTCGTGGCGGGGTGGAAGGACGACCAGCCGAGCCAGTAGGCCAGGTGGCCCGGTAGGCGGGCGAGCTGAGCGCCGTCGGGGCGCACCAGCGCCTCTTCGGTGACCTGCCAAACCGTTCCTTGCTCGTCGACGACCGTGCGCGGTTCGCTGCCCGGCGCGAATTCCCGCTCGGCGCGCTCGAATGCGCGCACCGCCGCCCCGGCGCTCCAGGAGACATTGCCCCGCCGCCGGTCGATGCCGTCGATCGTCAGTTCCTCCCCGAGCGCGACGAGCACCACCGGCTGGTCGGCGACGGTGTCGTTGAGCACCCGGGCCTGGACCACGTCGGCCACCGCATAGGCGCGGGCGGAGTCCCCCAGCACGAGCGCGAATACGCGGTCCTTGGGGGCCAGGCCATCCGCCGTCGGCGCCGGGAACATCAGGTCGGGGCCGGCGAAGTAGCCGCCGTAGGCCGCGCCGGGCGAATAGTCGCGCCGGTGGCCCGTGTTGATGCTGAGAACCGCGGTCGTGGGGTTGGCCGTGCGCCAGGCGTCCCAGGTGGTCGTGACGATGGGGATGACATCCAGCCGGCCCGGATCGGCCGCCAGCGGCCCAAGCACGGGCTCACCGGTCAACTGATTCCAGAGCGTGAACGTGCCGCGGTCGTACATCAGCTTGTTGCTGCGCATCAGGAAACCCGACGTGCCGATGCTGAGCACGTCGCCGCGGTAGCGCCGGCTGAACAGCACGCCCGCGCCGCAGAGGGTGCAGTAGGCCAGCGCCACGGGCTCGCCGCCCACAACGTCGTTGGCCATCTCGTGCCAGTCCAGGATACGGAGCGGATAGGCGCGATAGTCGCCGTTGATCGCGACGCCGAAGACCACGTCGTCGGGTTCCAGGTAGGCCGCACTCTCGGCCGCGACCATCGGGGCCGACTCCAGCGGTGGGATGCCGTCCAGGCGCACGCCGCCCCAGACGATCTCCTCGAAGCGGATGCTGCGGGGCGCGCGCTCGTCGAAGAATCGGGCGAACTGGGGATCGATGCGGCTGTAGATGCGGCCTTTCCAGGCGCCGAATCCCGGCACGGCGGTCAGGTCGGTCCTGGCGTACCACTCGGCCCACTCCGCCCACGATTCGTGTTGTTCGCCGGTGAGTTGGAACAGACCCTGCCGAGCGTTGTCCCACGCGTCGGGATGAAACGCCCCAAGCTGCGCCGCCCGCAGGACCTCGATGAGCACCGAAATCAGCCGCTCGTCGCCGGTCGTGCCCATGTATGCGACCAGCTCCACCTGCGCCTCCGGATAGGTCGGGTCGAGCAGCAGGCCGTCAAGCAGCGATTGCGCCTGCTCGTCCGATAGCCGGCGGTCGTCCGGCACCGGGGTGCCGGCAAGCGCCGGCCGCGGCGTGGCCTCGGCGGTCGGTGTGGGCGTGGGCGCGGCGGTTGGCGTCGGCGCGGGTGTGGCCGTGGGGCTGGGTGTTGGCGATGGAGGCGCGGTGACGATCACTCTGGCGGCAGCGGCGGGCCTGGTCGGCGAGGCTGTCGACGGGGTGTCGTCGCAAGCCGCCAGCGCGGCCGCCGCGCCCGCGGTCGCCAGCAGCCCAAGCGCACGGCGGCGCGACACCACCGCGCGTCGCGGGGCGGCTTGCTGTCTCCGCGCGCGCCCGGCTCCCTCTCCCCTGGAGAGAGAGGGCTGGGGTGAGGGGGATCCGAGACTCGGGCGTGGAAGATCGGCCATTTATGCAAGGGTCTCTTTCAAGGGGGACGGGACCGTACTTCGGCGGCGGTGGCGGGGTGTCTCACCCTGACCACAATGACCGGCTCCATCTTGAGCAGCCATGCGCGCCCTTGAGCTATCATCGCCGCTACTGTCAGTGGCCCCATTGTCAGGCCGCCGTATTTCACATGCGCTATTGACGTCCATTGCCAAGACTCCGGTGGGGGGCCTTCATCAAGCCATACGTATTCGGCCGCGATGCCGTTTGGCCTACCGTGGCAAAGCCACCGTTCGGGCACATGATGCCGACCATCTTGCCGAGCGGCTGACGTGACTGTCGACGCCAAGGACCTTCCCTCGCCCGAGGACCTGCACTTTGGGCACTTCGCGGCGGTGCCCGAGTATCGCCAAGTCAACCGCGAGCTCGTGCAAGAGCTGTTTCGCCACATGCCGAATCCCTTCGTGCACGTCGACCTGGCCACGGGCACGGGACTCGTGCCGCAGCTCCTGATCGAGGAGGCCGAGAAGCAGGGATTCCGGGGCACGATCATCGGCATCGACCGCAGCCCCAAGGCGCTGGAAATCGCCGAGGCCACCACGCCCCGACCGTCAAACATCGACCTGCGCTTCGTGGAAGCCGACGCGCGCTATCTCGAGCGGCTGCAAGGCGATGAGCTACCCGCCGACGGCGCCGACAGCCTGAGCATTCACGACGCCATCCACGAGATCACCGACCAGGAGGGGCAGCGCCAGGTCTACAGCGGCATGGCGGCCATCGCGCGCGAGGGCGCCCTGCTGTCGTCGAACAGCACGTTCACGACCGTCTCGATGGCAGTGGCGAACTCGATGCGGGGACACGGCGAGTGGAAGCTGCACTTCATGCGACTCACCGGCGCCCGCCGCAACGACAAGGGCGGCTCGCTGCCCTATCGCCGGCCCGAGGACTACCGCAAGATGATCGAGGAGGCGGGATTCAAGGTCGTGCACGAGCTGGAGCGGGCAATCCACCTCACGCGCGAAGCCCTCAAGGCCATCGCCCGCTATCCCGCGTTCGTGGAAGGCGTGGCAGGCGACCTGGACTTTCCGCGCAAATTCAGCCTGGCGGAGCAGAGCCACTACCTGAGCCTGGCCGTCGACAAAGTGCGCTACGACGGCCTGCCGCGCATCTGGCACGAGATCATCGGGCGGAGACGCGCGAAGCCGTAGGCGCGACTGTTCGTCGGCGCGCGAGTCCGTCATTCCCGCGAAAAGCCTGTCCCGAAGGTGGCTACTGGTGCGGGGGCAACATGCACTTCGGCGATGACGTCCCCTCATCCCACCCTTCTCCCCAGGGGAGAAGGAGCCGAACGAACCGCCCGATTAGCGACGCATCCGCCAAAAGACTCCCGCCCCACCCGCGGGCCGGGACCGCCGGTCCGGTCCCCTCTCCCACAGGGAGAGGGCTAGGGTGAGGGGCTCCGGCGCGGCTACCATGCCCCCATGCCGCGGCTGACGAACGCAGTCGAGCTTTCGAGCCTAGTCGACAACTTTTGCCCCACCGTGCGGGACTGGTTCGTCGAGCGGTTTGGCTCGCCGACGGATGCGCAGGCGGCCGGGTGGCCCGCGATCATGAGCGGGCGCGACACGCTGCTGGCGGCGCCGACCGGCTCGGGCAAGACGCTGGCCGCCTTCATGGCCGGGATCGACCGGCTGGTGCGTCAGGCCGAGGCCGGGAGCCTCGAGGCCGAAACCTCGATCGTCTACGTCTCGCCCTTGAAGGCTCTCAGCAACGACATCCAGCGCAACCTGGAAGAGCCGCTGGAGGGCATCCGCCGGCGCGCCATCGCGGAGGGTCAGGAGCCTCCGCCAATCCGGACCGGCCTTCGCACCGGCGACACGCCCGCCAACGAGCGGCAGCAGCTGGTGCGTCGGCCGCCGCACATCCTCATCACCACCCCCGAGTCGCTCTACCTGATGGTCACCGCGCAGCGCAGCCGCGAAACGCTGCGCCGCGTGACCACCGTGATCGTGGACGAGATCCACGCACTGGCGCGGGACCGCCGCGGCTCGCACCTGGCCCTCACGCTGGCGCGGCTGGACCACATTGCCGACGCGCGGCCGCAGCGGGTCGGGCTCTCGGCCACGCAGCGGCCCATAGAGGGGATCGCGCGATTCCTGACCGGCGTCGACGCGGATGCGGCGCCGCGGGCGTGCGATGTCGTGGATCTCGGCCACCAGCGCGACCTCGAACTGGCGATCGAAGTCCCGCCCACCGACCTGGAAGCCGTGGCGCCGGGCGAGCAGTGGGGCGAGATCTACGACCGCCTGGCCGAACTGGTCACCGCGCACCGCACGACGCTGATTTTCGTCAACACGCGCAAGCTGTCGGAGCGGGTGGCGCACAACCTGGCCGAGCGGCTGGGCGACGAGGCGGTGGCCAGCCACCACGGCAGCCTCTCCAAGGAGCGCCGGCACCGGGTCGAGCAGCGGCTCAAGTCCGGCGACCTCACGGCACTGGTGGCCACGGCCTCGCTGGAGCTCGGCATCGACATCGGCAGCATCGACCTGGTGTGCCAGATCGGATCGCCGCGCAGCATTGCGACGTTCGTGCAGCGCATCGGGCGCTCCGGGCACGCCCTGGGCCTGCGCCCCCACGGGCGACTGTTCCCGACGACGCGCGACGAGCTGATCGAGGCCGCGGCGCTGATTCGGGCGGTGCGCGCGGGCCGGCTGGACCGCATTCAGGTGCCCCAGGCGCCGCGCGACGTGCTGGCGCAGCAAATCGTGGCCGAAAGCGCCAGCGAGGACTGGCCGGAACACGAACTGTTCGACCTCATGCGCACCGCCGAGCCCTTCGCGGAGCTGGCGCGGGACGAATTCGATGAGATCGCGGAGATGCTCGCCCGTGGCATCGGCGAAGGCGCCGGCCGGTCCGCGCCGTTGATTCACCGCGATCGCATTCACGGCATGGTGCGGGGACGGCGGGGCGCCCGCCTCGCCGCCATCACCAACGGCGGGACCATCCCCGAGCTGGGCGACTACCAGGTCGTGGCCGAGCCCGACGACGCGGTGGTGGGATCGGTGAACGAGGACTTCGCCATGGAGAGCATGGCGGGCGACATCTTCCTGCTGGGCAGCACGTCGTGGCGCATCCGCCGGGTGGAGCAGAGCACCGTGCGGGTCGTCGACGCCCAGGGAGCGCCGCCCACGATTCCCTTCTGGCTGGGCGAGGCCCCGGGTCGAACGCGTGAGCTTTCGCAAGAAGTCGGCCAGCTGCGCCGAGACATCGCGGACGGCCTGGACGATCCATCTCGCCTGCACGCGCGACTGCAACAGGAATGCGCGCTTTCCCCGACGGCAGCGGCTCAGATGATCGACTACGTCCGCGCCACGCGCGACGGTCTGGGCCTGGTGCCGTCCGACCAGGATGTGGTCTACGAGCGGTTCTTCGACGATTCGGGCGGCATGCAGCTGGTGGTGCACGCGCCGTTCGGCCAGCGTGTCAACCGGGCCTGGGGCCTGGCGCTGCGCAAGCGCTTCTGCGTGCGCTTCGACTTCGAGCTGCAGGCGGCGGCCAACGACGATGCCATCCTGCTGTCGCTCGGTCCGCAGCACTCGTTTCCGCTCGAGGAGACCTTCCGCTACGTCACGTCGCGCAACTTGGCGAAATCGCTCCGGCAAGCCATTCTCTACGTGCCGCTGTTTCCAACCCGCTGGCGCTGGAACGTCACCCGCGCCCTGGCAGTGCCGCGCCAGCGCGGCGGGAAGCGCGTGCCGCCATTTCTGCAGCGCCTCAGATCCGACGATCTGCTCGCCGCCGTGTTCCCCGACCAAGTCGGCTGCCAGGAGAACGTCACGGGGCCGCTCGAGATTCCGGATCATCCCCTGATCGAGCAAACGGTGCGGGATTGCCTCACCGAGGCGATGGCCCTGCCGGAGCTCGTGGGCATCCTGGAGCACATCGAGTCTGGTGAGATCCGGCTGCACGCGCGAGACACCGTGGAGCCCTCGCCCATGGCCCACGAGATCGTGAGCGGCAAGCCCTACACCTACCTCGACGACGCGCCCATCGAGGAACGCCGCACGCGAGCCGTCAGCTTGCGGCGGGCGCTGCCCGAAAGCGCGCGGGATCTGGGCCAGTTGGACGCCGACGCCATCGCACGAGTCGCTGAGGAAGCCTGGCCGGATCCCCGCAATGCGGAGGAGGTGCACGACGCGCTGCTGAGCTTGGTGGCGGTTGCCGAACCGGTCGTCGGCGATTGGCTCGACTGGCTCCACGAGCTGCGCGCGGCCGGCCGGGCACTCAGTTTCTCCGTCGCTGACACGGACCTGTGGGCACCGGCGGAGCACGTGCAGGCCCTGCGGCTGCTGTACCCCGAGGCGTCCGTGCCGGACGTGCGGCTGCCTCCACGCGCCGAGCTTCCGGTCGACGACCGCGAATCGGCCCGTCAGCTCCTGCTTCGGGGCCATTCCGAGGTCCTGGGCCCGTTCACCGCGGACGAGCTCGCCGGGCGCACGGGACTGCCGGCCGACGACGTGGCGCGCGGGTTGGTGCAGCTCGAGGCGGGCGGCTTCGTGCTGCGCGGGCACTTCACGCCGGGTCTGGGCGAGGAAGAGTTTTGCGACCGGCGGCTGCTGGCCCGCATGCACCGGGCCACGCTCGACCGGCTGCGGCGGGCCATCGACCCCGTGTCGGCGCAGGACTACATGCGCTTCCTCGTCGAATGGCAGGGACTCGAGCCCGCCGGTCGGTTCGAGGGCCGCGCGGGCCTGCGCACCGCCATCCAGCGGCTCCAGGGATTCGAGGCCCCGGTGGCCGCTTGGGAGAGCGTGCTGCTTCCGAGCCGTGTGCGGGACTTCCAGCCCAGCTGGCTCGACGAGCTGTGCCTGAGCGGCGAGGTGGCGTGGGGCCGCCTGTCGCAGCCGCGCCCCAATGGCCACGCGCCAATCACGGGCTACACCCTGGCCGCCACGCGCGCGACGCCCATCACCCTTGTCCCGCGTCGGGACCTCCCCCTGCTGCTTGCGGCCGCACGCGGCGTGGATGTCGAAGCGGCCTTGCCCCCAACGGTGGGCGCCGGCGGCGAGATCCATCGGCTGCTCGAATCCCGCGGCGCGCTGTTCTTCGACGAAATCGCCGCGGCCCTCCGGCGTCTGCCGACCGATGTCGAGGAGGGACTGCGGGCCCTCATCGGCGGCGGGTGGGTCGCTTCCGACGGCTTCCACGGCGTGCGCGCGCTGGCCGGTCGGCGCCGCCGTGGTGGCTGGCGACGCCGGGGCGGCCGGCACGCCCTCGGCGCGGCGGCCTCACCACCCGGCCGATGGTCGCTGCTGGCCGCAGCTCCGGACTCCGAAGCCATGGCCGACGACCTGGCCGAGCGCGTGGCGCACGTGATGCTGGGGCGCTACGGCGTAGTCTTCCGCGACTTGCGCCGCCGCGAACCATTCACGCTGCCCTGGCGTGACGTGCTCCGCGCCCTCCGGCAGCTCGAAGCCAGAGGCGCCGTCCGCGGCGGGAGATTCGTGACGGGATTCGTTGGCGAGCAATACGCCCTCCCCGAGGCCGTGACGGCCCTGCGCCGCCACCGCTCCGAGGCGGCGAATGGCCGGCGCGTCCGGATCAGCGCCGTGGACCCGTTGAACCTGACTGGCATCGTGACGCCCGGCGAGCGCCTGCCGGCGTATCCGGGACGCTCGATCGAGCTGATCGACGGCCTGCCTTCCCTGGAGCACGACGCCGTCGCTCGCTGACAAGCCCGACGCGGCGCTGCACAATCCACCCAAGGGCCCAATGCGTACTGATTCAAGGAGACGGAGCGCCCACTGAAGCCCGCCCGACACGGTGGGCCGCTACAGACGCCATTGGCCACTTGGGGCGCGCGCAACCGCCCAGCGTCGGACGCGCGCCACCGCCGGGCAGCGGAGATTGAGCATGACGGATCGAATGCGTTGGCTAGGTCTGGCGGGGGCCCTCGCCGCCATCGTGGCGATCATCGCCGTCATCCTTGTCGTGGTGCAGCCGCCGCAGGCCGTCAGCGTGGTTCCCGGACCGGACGAACCGACCGCGCCCGAGACCGCGCCCACGGTGGCGCAGGCCGTACCGGCAACGCCGCAAGTCGCAGCCCCGGCGTCGTGGGCGGCGCCGGCCACATCGCAGGCGACGGCGCCGCCCACGCCCCAGGCAGCGGCAACGCCCGAGCCTTCGGGGCCGCTGGCGCCCGAGTTCGTGCGCGTCACCCAGTGGCTAAACAGCCCGGCGCTGAGCCTGGCCGAGCTGCGCGGCCGGGTGGTGCTGATCGATGTGTGGACCTTTGGCTGCTACAACTGCCGCAACACCCTGCCCTACCTCCGCGACTGGCACGCGAAGTACGCCTCCGAGGGCTTGCAGATCGTCGGGGTGCACACGCCCGAGTTTGAGTTCGAGCAGGTCGAGGCCAACGTGCGCGAGGCCATGATCCGGCTGAACGTGACCTGGCCGGTAGCCATGGACAACAACTGGGGCACCTGGCGCGCCTACCAGAATCGCTATTGGCCGCGTAAATACCTGGTGGATCAGCAGGGCCGAATCCGGTTCGACGTGATCGGTGAAGGGTCCTACGCGGAGATGGAACGCCGCATTCGCGAGCTGCTCACCGAGGGCGGGGCCTCGCTCGACCACATCCCCGTGGGCGGCGTGGACGAAGGCGCCGCGCCTGCGCAGACGGCGCTGTTCACGGGTGACTCGTGGGACGAAGGTCGGTTCCTGGCCGTCGAGGGCACGGGAGAAGCGGCCAGACTCGGGCTGCGCGGTGGCTGGACCGTGGAGTCCGACCGCGTGCAGCCGGACCCGGACGTGGGATCGACCGCTTGGGACGCGACCGTCGTCGTGACATCGGGCATGGCGAACCTTTCCGCGGCGGCGACCTCGGAAGTGCCGGTGCTCGTGAAGGTGACGCTGGACGGGATGCCTGTTCCGGAACCGCTGCGCGGTGCTCACGTCTTCGCGGGGTACGACGGCGCGACGTTTGTCGAGATAGGTGCCTTCGGCACCTATGGACTGCTGCGCAACGGCGACGCCGGACCGCGTGAGCTGCGGCTGCACACCTCCGACGCCGGCCTGTCGCTCTATACCTTCGTTTTCGGTGCGTAGCGCCTCCCGCCGTGGACCAATCGGTCAACCTGGCGGTGGCGTTCGGAGCGGGGGTGGCCTCGTTCATCGCGCCGTGCACGCTCGCGCTGGTGCCGGCCTACGTGCTCTATCTCGGCGGCCTCACCTTGAGCGACGGAGACGCGGCGGGCGCCCGCGCGACCCGCGGCGCGACGCTGCGAAGCGTCTTGGCCTTCACGGTTGGTTTCACGTCGGTATTCGTGATTCTCGGGGCTTCGCTCGGAGCGCTCACGCAGACCCTGGCCGACCATTCGGTGTGGCTGAACCGGGTGGGCGGCACGCTGATCATCCTGCTGGGGCTGATGGCCCTGGGGCTGCTGCGGGTTCCGCTGGCGCAGCGCGGCTTTGCGTTCCGCCCGCAGGTGTCCTCCCAGCTGCACGTGGCGGGCGCATTCCTGGTCGGCGGCACGTTCGCGGTCAGCTGGGTTCCCTGCGTGGGACCCATCCTCGGAGCGATCCTGGTGCTGGCGGCCACCACGGCATCCGTGGGCGAAGGTGCGCTGCTGCTGCTGGCCTACTCGCTGGGCATGATGCTGCCGTTCGCGGCCGCCGGGGCATTCTCCGGGTGGACGCGCGCGCTGCTCCAGCGCCACGGCCAGGCGCTCGGCTACGCGACCCACGCGGGGGGCATCCTGCTCATCGCGCTGGGGATCGTGGTTTTCACCAATCTCATGCCCGTTATCGCGAGATATATCCCAATTGGCGTATGACGGGCGCGACGAACGGAATAGAATGGAGCAGGGTCACGGATGTGCGGCGACGCGCGACGGGCGCGGCCGGCGCAGGGCCTGGACCCTAGGACGGAGCGAGGAACATGAACAGCACGCCGGACAGCCAGGCCGCGGCGCGGCTCGCCGCCGCCGTTGGGCAGATCCTTCCCGTGGATGGCGAGCGCTCGCTGATGGCGGTTGCCGCCAAGTACGACCTCGAAGTCGCGCCCGCCGATGACGGGGAGACATTCGCCGGCCAATTGATCGTCGCGGCCGGCGAGGCCGACCGCCTCGATGACGTGGTGCGGGACCTGGTCACCGAGAGCGTCCTGTACCGACGGGAAGCGCGTGAGCCGGTCGACTCCGTCGAATACGGCGAGCTGTCGGCGGCGGCGCAGGCACTTGGAGTTGCGGCGCCGCTATTGGAGGAGATCGACGGCGCAACCGCGGATGTCGACGGCGCCGAGCGGCGCACCCGGCTCTTGGGCGCCATGTTTGCGCTCTACTCCGACATGATGAGCGGTCCGGAAGAGGATCGGCCCCTGAAGCTGGCGAATGTCCTCGGCGGGCTGCTGCGGGCCAACGAAATCGACATCTTGCGTCTGCCCCAAGCCCGCGCCGACGATGTGCGCGGCGTCGTGCGCATGGGCGGCATCGAGCACCTCCTCACGGCCGTGTGGGAAGCCGGTGACGACCCGCTGACGGTCGACACGTCGGAAGAATCCATCCAGGCGCAGGATCGGCGCACGCTGATCGTGGCGCTCCAAGGGTTCCCGCGCGAAATGCGGCTGCATCCGGAACGTGACCGCCGCAAGATCCTGCTCGACGGCCGCGATCTGACCCTGCTGCTGGAAGGCCGTTGGACCGTGCCGCACGCCGTGCGCTGGAAGGCCCGCGAGCAGCGCGAAACGGGAGTGTTTGCGCGCCTGCCAATGGCCCCGCCCGAAAACGATCCGACGGCGCTGGCGCTGTCGTCGGACACCGCCGAGATCGTCGAGGTTGAGGCCGACCAGAAGACGCTGGCGGCCAACGTCGCCGAATTCGACCAGACGATCTCGGAGGAGATCGAGGCGTCGGAAGCGGAAGCCAAGCGCCTCCGCGTCGTCGGATTCATTCTGGCCGGAATCGCCGCGGTCGTGATCGCGGGTCTGTTCATCAATTCCAAGGTCCAAGAGTCGATCGCGGCCGGGAACCTCGACGCCGCCAGCGTCACGGCCATGCGCGCCGCCCAGGCGCAAGAAGATGCCCTGGAACGGCTTGAGATCACCGGCCTGAACCGGTACTTCTCTGACGACGTCATTGCCAGCATTCGGCAGCAAATCGAAAGTTTGCGCGCGAACAACGTTTACATCACCGCCCGCATCGACCGCGAGGTCTTGCGCGAAAACTCAGGCGTACAAGACGAGTTGGCGTTCATCGCCTTTCGCGAGACGGGGGAAACCGAGCTGCGCGGCCAGGGCGACGGGCGCATTATCAGCAGTGATCCGGCGTACCGCGCCGTTCTGGGCTTCATCATGTCTCGGAGCGAGGCCGGCCAATGGATGGTCACGGACCGGCGCGTGTTCGACAGCAGCTAACGCCGCGACGGGCTGAA
Source organism: Chloroflexota bacterium (assembly GCA_026708035.1). Classification (NCBI taxonomy): domain Bacteria; kingdom Bacillati; phylum Chloroflexota; species Chloroflexota bacterium. The sequence goes on from JAPOVQ010000006.1 coordinate 153,154, forward strand.
CCGGCCCGAATCGCCGTTAGGTATTCTGGCGCGCGGTTCGGGGCCGCCAGGGCGACGTAGCCAAGTGGTAAGGCGGGGGTCTGCAAAACCCCTATTCCTCGGTTCGATTCCGAGCGTCGCCTCCAATTGAGGTCCTGATCGGACCGACCGCGACTCTCCCACCGGTCGGCGCGCCTAACCGTGCGCCGCGCGCCGCACGCGCTCCCACACCTGCTCGACGAGTTCTCGATCTAGGCCACCCGGAGGCGCCGGCAGAAACTCGTCCCGCCCGGCGCGGGCGTGCAGCCACGAAATGACGATATTGCGATGGTCGTCCGACACGGACTCATTGGACTGGCGGGGCTTTAGGAGGTCCTGCAGCGCGCGGCGAATCCCACCGCGGCGCGGGCGCGTCAAAACCACGTGCCGCGCGATCTGGCCGTCGGCGATGAGCGCAATCTCCGCGTCGCCCGGCCGCCGACCGCTGTCCACGACGATCACGCGCTCGCCCCCGAGACCACCGGCGAGTGGCAGACGCTCGGCGCGCGAACGTCGCAGCCGCCGCACGATCGACTCCCGCTCCTCGGCCGGTGCATCGGCATCGGTCACGACGGCGATCGCCGCCTCTCGGCCACCGCGCAGATAGTCCAACGCCGCGGCACGCCGCCAGGGTTCGACGGAGCACGCGCCCCGAGCCGGCAAGTCCAGGAGCCGGCGCGCGGCCTGTGCGGCCAGCCGCGCGTCCCGGGCCGTAGGGAACGGCCCCACGTAGTCGCCGGACTCACCCCGCATCGTCGCTGCGGTGTTGACCACCGCCGCCACCGCCGGACCGACGTGGACCAATAGCCGCGAGGCGCGGCGTTGGCGCTGCACGTTGTAGATCGGCGCTAGCTCCGCGATGAGCTCCGCCTCGCGCAGGAGCGCGCGCAGCTCCGATCCCGTGACCTCCCAATCTATGTGATCGATTCGCGGCAGCATGTCGGCCCGTTGGCGCACGAAGCTGTGCGACGTGGTGAAGTGGGCCCGAACGCGGCGCTGGAGCGAGACGGTCTTGCCCACGTAGAGCGCTCGACCGGAGGGATCACGAAACACATAGGCGCCGGGAGACGGTGGCAAGTTTCGCGAGGCCCAACGCGCCAGCTCCTTGGCCCGCTGGGGCATCTGTCCCTCGGGACCGCCCTCCGCGCCCAGCGCGCGCAGCGCCTCGACGGTGGTGACGTCGCGGGCGCGCGCCCGGTCCACCAGCGCGGCGAATAGCCGATGCGTGGCGCGAGCGTCCGGCAGCGCCCGGTGGCGGGGCGACTCCTGCTCGCCAAGCAGCTCCAGCGCATCCGCCAGGCCGGAGACTTCGGCCTCCGGCATCAGCACCTGCATCAGCTCCATGGTGTCCAGGCCGTCGCCGGGAAAGAGCGGGCGCTGGGCCCACACGGCCTCCCGGTTGAGGTAGCCGAGATCGGTGGGCAGGTTGTGCGCGACGAGCACCGCGCCCGATTGAAATTCGCGGAAATCGTCCAGCACTCGCTCGATCGGCGGTGCGTCAATCAGCATCTCGTCGGTGACGCCGGTGTAGCGCGTGATGAACTTTGAGACGCGACCGGGAATGCGGACCAGGGTTTCGAACGTGCCGACGACCGTTCCGCCGCGCACGCGCTCGGCGCCGACTTCGAGGACACGATGCCGCCCTCCACGTCCGCCATTCGTCTCGATGTCGAAGATCACGAACTCCGCGTCGTTCAGGTCTTCAGCGCGGTGCCGCCACGCGGCCAGCTCCCACTGCCCTGCCGGCGCCTGCCGCAGTCGCTCGTCCTCCAGCAAAAGCGGCTCGAGCGCCCGAGTCGCCACGGCCGCGGCCTTCGACTCCACGTGGAGCACCGCCCGAGCCAGATGTTGCAGCGACAGCGGCCGGTCGGCGTCGGTGAGCTCGCCGATGGCGGCCTCAACGAGCGCGCTGCGCCGCGGACGGGCCGGTCCGTCCGCCACGGTCACGCGGCGTGAGCGCGGCGCGTCATTCCTTGCGACCGCCGAGCAAAACGGACCCGACCATGTTGATCACGCCGACAATGATCGAACCGATCACCGCGCCGACCACGGTGCGAATCTCGATGGCCTCCACCGCTTGCGCCGCCAGCCAAAAGACCCCCGCGCTGACCAGCACGTGCGATAGCCCGAGGGTGAGGACGCCTAGCACGCAGGTGACTGGCTTGAGCAGCACATCCACCACCGGTCGCACGTACGCATTTACCAGCGCCAGCACGGCGGCAAACGCCGCGATCGTGGTCCAGAAGTCGCGCGTGCCCTGCGGCGGAAACACGATGCCGTCGGGCACAAAGGCCGCCACGGCCATCGCCGCGAAGAAGCAGGTGACGAAACGCGCGAGGAGATAGCGCAGCTCGCGGGTCATGCACGACCCGTCGCAACACCGGCGGCAGCGGCCGCATGGCTACGCGGAGTCGCCGGAGCGAACCTCCACACCCGCAAGCTCCTCGAGCGGCTTGATCAGCGCCGCCGCATCCAGGTCGCCCAGCCCCTTGTGGCGCACCTCTTGATAGAGCTGGTCGGCCAGCGTCGTCGCCAGCAGGCGCACGTTGCTGCGCCGTCCCAACTCCAGCGCGAGGCCCAGGTCCTTGAGCAACAGCTCGACGCCGAATCGGGCCTCGAAATCGCCCGGAAACACGAGATTCGGCATGTCCACTTCCATGCAGCGGCTGGCGGCGTAGGCCCCCATGAGCGTGTCGAAGAGCTGCTGGGGGTTGATGCCGTTCTTGACCGCCAGCACGTAAGCCTCCGCGTTGGCGGCGCGAACCCCGGCAATGATCATTTGGTTGGCCAGCTTGGCCACGCAGCCCGCGCCCACCGGGCCGAAGTGCTGCACGTTGCCGCCCACGATGTCGAGCAGCTCCTGGCCGGCTTGCCAGTCCTCGGCCGTGCCGCCGACGAATACGGCAAGCGTGCCCGCCGTTGCGCCGGCCGGACCGCCGCTCACGGGAGCATCCAGGTAGCCAACGCCCTTGCCCGCGGCCTCGGCGGCGCAATGCTGCGCGGTGTCGGGACCGTTGGTGCCGAAGTCGATCCAAAGCTGGCCGTCTCGGGCCGTCTCGATGGCCCCGTTCTCGCCCAGCAGGATCTCCAAAGAGTCCTGCGGCAGCGGCACGTTGAGGCACACCACGTCCGACTGTGCGGCGACTTCCGCCGGCGTGTCGGCGGCCGTGCCGCCGTCCGCGACAAAGTCGTCCACCTTGCCGCGGCTGCGGTTGTGCACGATCAGGTCGTGCCCGGCCGCTCGCAGGTTCGTCGCCATGGGGAGGCCCATCTTGCCGAGGCCGATATATCCAATTCGCATGCGCGGCTAGCTCCTTAAGTCACTCAGTCAATTCGGCGGCGCGCCGCAGCCCTGATCCCGCCCGCGGGTGTGACCGTTCGGCGTCCGCGCCGCCGCTGGGGCATTCCCAGCCTCCGCAAACCATACCAACGGACTCAGACGCGCGCCCACGCCGCGGCAAAGGTGCGCTTGGCGTTGCCGATGATTTCGGCGGTCGTCTGGTAGGGCGCCGGCTTCATCTCGAAGCTGACCAGCGGCATGGGCGTCGGCAGGTCCTTGTCGAAATAGCCGATCTCGAACAGCGCGCGCAGGAACGCAGTCAACTCGGGCACGTCGTTCACCCCGCCCGGCTCACCGAACACCGGATGCTGGTCGCCCCATTGCGGGTGGGAGCGGTCGCTGATGAGGCAATTGCCGATGTGGGCCTGGATGATGTGATCCGCCGCCTTTCGCACCGAGGTCGGCGGGTCCTCGCCCAGCAGCGGCAGATGGCTGAGGTCCAGGCAGAGCCCGAAGTTGGGCGTCTCGGCCCGAACCATCTCGCTCACGCGAATACACAGCTCGACCGGACCGAGCAGCGAGCACTTTTCGATGTCGCGGTCGAACTGCTCCAGCGCGATCCATATGCCCAAGCGGGCGGCGTGGTGGCAGATCTGCTTGAGCGAGTCGGCCAGGCGGACCAGCGCCGGTTCAACGTCGTCGTCGGTCGCCGGGGCCGAGTTGGGACCGTCGAGCACGCCGACCAGCGTGGCGTCCAGCTCGTGCGCCTCATCGACTCCGCGCAGCATCGCCTCGATGCCCCGCTCGCGCACGTCGGGATCGGCCGATGAGAGATCGAGCTTCTCCAGCAGCAGCGCCGGGTGCGCCCCGTAGCCAAGCGCCAGCCGGGCCGTGCGCGCGCGGCGGGCCAGCTCCGCGCGCGTCGCGTCGTCATTGACGTGCGTGACCTCGAGCGCGTGAAAGAAGCCGTCGGTGGCCAACGCCTCGACCGATTCGAGAATCGGCCCGTCGCCGCTTTGCAGCTCCGGATGCAGCATGAAGTGCACGATGCCCACGTGCATGTAGGCCTCGGGTGGTCGGTCCATCGCACGGTCCTCCGTCACACGGCATTGCGCGCATCTTGGCCCGAGAGGCTGCGCCTGTCGAGATTCCGGGCGGTGGGGCTAGTTGGATTCGGCCGGCGCCCGCTCCACCACCACGTTGTCGGGTTCGTACTCCCGGGCCACTTGCGCCACCAGCTCGGGGCTGGCGCTCACGGCCTTGGGCCAGCGCAAGCGCGTCACGTCGCCGTCGGGCGCCTCGACGTGCAGGTCGAGCGGAACCTCGCCGGGATGGGCGGCGGCCGCTTCGTCCAGCCGGCGCAGCAGGTCGATGTCATGCCCCAGGTCCGGGCTGCGGCGCAGCACCACGACGACGCGTCGCGGCGCGCCGCCGTTCGTCGCGCCGTTCGATTCCCCGGATACCGCGCACGCATCGTCGCCATTCGCGGAACCGTGCGGCGCGTCGTCATCGCTCGGCGGCACGTATTCGCTGCCCGCGGCTTGGACCTCCAGGCTGCCGGCCACGGGCGTCGACTCGACCGGAGCATCGGCATCTGCCGCCGGGGCGGCTGCCTCGGCGCCCATCGCGTCGCCGTTGACCGCGGGTTCAACGTCCACCACCGGATCGTCGCCGATGTCCGAAGCGCTTGGCATCGCCACGGCCCCGACGTCGGCCGCAGGGACCTGGCCGATACGGGCGTCGGGTTCTAATTCGCTTACGGGCATCGCCGCATCCTGCGAATCATCTGCGGTGGGTTGTGGCGGGAATAGGTTCTCCGCGACCAGCTGCAGCGATCCCCGCCGGTCCTCGAGCCTGCCCCGGGCCACGATCACGCGGTCGATCTCCAGACTGTCGCCAATCTGCGCCCATATTCGCGGGAACACGACGACTTCAATCGTTCCCGGCGCATCCTCGAGGGTGACGATGGCCATGGTGTCACCCTTTTGCGTGATGAGTTGCCGCACGTCCGCCACCAGACCTCCAACGCTGAGGTTCTGGCCGACGTGCGACGGGTCCAGATCGAATATCTGGGTGTCGACGCTGGCGCGCAGGGCCTCGCGTATGCCCGGGTTCGACAGGGGACTGGGCGAGACATGCAGCCCGAGCAGATCCTTCTCCCAGCGCCGTCGATCGGCGTTGTCAGCCGGTTCGACATCCGGCAATGCGTCGTCGCTGGTCTCACTGGCGGGCAGCGCACCCATTTCGAACATGGTGGTCTGCCCCGCCACGCGGTCGCTCCGCGCCTGCTGGCCGCGCTTGAACGCGGCTTCCAGTCCGGCAAGCAGCCCATTTCGCTCGCCCAGGCCGTCGAGGGCGCCGACTTTGATCAGCGCTTCGATGGTTCGGCGCGTCACGACCCGTCCGTCGATCCTGGCGCACACGTCGGCCAGCGACTCGAACGGCCCACCGTCCTCGCGCGCGTCCAAGATCGCGACGACCGCCTGCTCCCCGACGGTCTTCACGGTCCCGAGGCCAAAGACGATCTGGCGTCCGCGGTGCACGAAGGAGGCGCCGCTCCGGTTGACGTCGGGCGCCAGCACGTCCAGATCGAGCACCTCGGCCTCGGACTTGGCCCGGGCCACCTTGGCCAGATCGCCGCTGTCGGTGTCCAGCAAGGCGGTGAGGAATTGCACCGGATAGACCGCCTTCAGCCAGGCCGTCCAGTAGGCGATGACGGCATAGGACACCGCGTGCGCCTTGTTGAATCCGTACCCCGCGAACGGCTCGATCAACCCGAACACGTCCTCGGCGACGGCCGGCGTAAGCCCGTTGGCCGTCGCCCGTTCGATGAACTCCGTGCGCTCCTTCTCCAGCGCCGCGCGAATCTTCTTGCCGACGGCCTTGCGGAAGCGATCGGCTTCGTCCCAGTCATAGCCCGCCAGTTCGCGCACCACCCGCAGCACCTGGTCGGCGTAGACGAGCACCCCGTGCGTCTCGCGCAGGATCGGCTCGAGCTTCTCGTGGGGGTACGTGGGCTGCACGCGCCCGTGCATCGTGTCGATGTAGCGGTCGATGTGCTGCATGGGACCGGGGCGATAGAGGGCGATGATCGCCGCCAGATCGTCAATCGTCCTGGGTTGCAGGCGGCGCAGGGTGGAGGTCATGCCGCTGCTCTCGAGTTGGAACATGCCCACCGTGCGCCCGGCCCGCAGCATGGCGAAGGCCCGGTCGTCGTCCAGCGGGATTTCCTGCGGCGCAATCTCGTCTCCGGTGTCCTCGCGGACCAGCTCGAGCGCGTGCGTGATCGTCCGGAAGTTGGACAGCCCCAGGATGTCGAGCTTGAGGATGCCGATGCGATCAATGGTCTGCCCCGTGAACTGCGCCACGGGCTGACCATCGGCCGAGCGCATCAGCGGCACGTGCTCGATGAGGGGCTCCCGCGACACCACCAGCCCCGCGGCGTGCGTCGAGGCGTGTCGGGACACCCCCTCCACCTCGCGCGCCCGGTCGAGCAATCGCCGGATCTCGTCGTTGGCGTGGTAGAGCTGCTGCAGCTCCGTCACGGTTTCCAGCGACCGCTCGATGGTGAAGGGATTCACCGGATTCACCGGAATCAGCTTGGCCACGCGGTCCACGTCGGGCAGCGGCAGGTCCATCACGCGGCCCACGTCGCGCACGGCCGCCCGCGCCGCCAGGGTGCCGAACGTCGCGATCTGCGCCACGTGATCCGACCCGTAGGTGTCGGAGATGTAGTTGATGACCTCGTCCCGCCGGTCGCTGGGAAAGTCGAGGTCCACGTCGGGCATGGACCCCTTGCGCCCGACGGTGAGGAAGCGCTCGAACATGATGTCGTGCTTGATCGGGTCGATGTCCGACATGCCCATCGCAAAGGCGACCAGGCTGCCGTTTACGGAGCCGCGCGGGGCCGTGAGCATCCCGCCGTCGCGGGCGAAGCGAACAATGTCGCCGACGAGCACCAGGTACGACGCGAACTCGGTCTGCTCAATCACATCCAGCTCGTACGCCAAGCGCTCCGCATAGACGGGCGACGGGTCGGCGGCCAGCCGCGTTCGCAAGCCCCGCTGCGCCTGGTCGCGCAGGTAGTCGATGGCGCTGCCTCCGCCGGGCAGAGCGATTTCGGGCATCGCAATGCGTCCGAACGGCAGGTCGATGTCGCACCGATCCGCGATCGTCACCGTGTTCGCCAGGGCGTCCGGAACGTCGGTGAACACCCCCGCCATTTCCTCGGGCGCGCGAAGGTGGAAGTCGCCCTCCATCCGCAGGCGTGACGTGTCCGAGAGCGTGCGCCCGGTCTGAATGCAGAGCAGCGTGTCGTGGGCGTCGCGGTCCTCCCGGCGCACGTAGTGCACGTCATTCGTCGCCACCAGCGGCAGACCCAGGCCGTCGGCCAACTCCATCAGCCGTTGGTAGTTCGACTCCAGCTCCGGCTGCGAGCGCTGGACTTCGATGTAGTAGTTCCCCTCGCCGTACACCTCGGCGTGCCAGCGCGCCACGGACTCCGCGTGCGCCATGTCGCCCGCCTCGATGGCGCGCATCAGCTCACCCGAGGGGCACCCGCTCAGACAGATCAGCCCCTCGCTGTGCTCGCGCAGCAGTTCGCGATCTACCCGTGGGCGGTAGTAGAAGCCCTCCAGGTGCGCGCGCGAGGTGAGCTTGACGAGGCTGCGATAGCCCTCGTGGTTGCGCGCCAGCAGCGTGAGATGAAACGCGCGCCGGTCGAGGGTGGCATCGCGGTCGGTGCGGGACCGCGGGGCGACGTAGACCTCGCAGCCGATGATCGGGCGCACGCCGGCGTCCTTGGCCGCCAGGTAGAAGTCGGCAGCGCCGTACATGACCCCGTGATCGGTGAGGGCGACGGCGTCCATCTCGAGCTCGCGGGTGCGGTCGAGGATGTCGGGAATGCGGCAGAAGCCGTCGAGCAGGCTGAATTCGCTGTGAACATGCAGATGGGCGAAATCAGCCACGCCGCGCCTCCCCGGTCAGCCGGCGGCATTGTAGGCACCGAACATATTGCGGACAAACGGGGGGCGCCGACGGCCCTGTAGGGGCGCCCCTGGTGGGCGCCCGAATCTCGGCGCCGGTGGGACCGCCGGCGGGCAGCCACAAGGGCTGCCCCTACAGCCGGAAGGCCCAGGCCGCCCGGTGGACCCATCTCGGCTCGAGTCCGGTCCCCTCTCCCCGCAGGAGAGGGTTAGGGTGAGGGGAACGGCCGATCCCACGCTGCACGCAGCGCGGGCCACCGGACGCGCAGCGCGGCCTACCAGGTGCGCCCGTAGAATGGCCGCGCCGTTCATCCCGGGGGTCTCTGCGTGCTGCGTGCGCCTCGCATGGCCCCGTTCGGCTGGCTCGCGGCCGCCAACTTTGCGTTCGGTTTGGCCATGGGCATCTACCAGACGATCTTCTTCAACTTTATCGGCCAGGACCTCGGCATCAGTCCCAATGAACTGGGGCTGCTGGAGACGGTTCGTGAGATTCCGGGGCTGCTCACGGCCGGCATCGCGGCGCTGGTGATGACGGTGGCGGAACCGGTGGTGGGAGCCGTGGCGCTGCTGATGCTTGGCGTGGGATTCGTCAACTACTTCCACATCGACGGCATCCCGAGCCTGATCCTCTTCTCGCTCGTGGCCAGCGTGGGCTTCCACATGTGGATGCCGATATCCAGCACCCTGGCCCTGCGCCTGAGCCGCGTCACCGAGCAGGGCAGCCGGCTGGGCCGGCTCCGCGCCGTGGCGGCGGTGGCCAACCTCGCCGGCATCGGGCTCGTGGCGCTGGTGGCGGGAGCGAGTGGGCTGCGGCCGCTCTTCGTCGTGGCCGGCGTGCTGGCGATCGCCGGCGCGCTACTGGTCCTGCGCGTGCGCGGGGTGCCGCGCACCAAGCGTCCGCCGCGCATCCTGGTTCGGCGGGCATATGGGCTCTACTACGCGCTGACCTTTCTCGACGGCGCCCGCCGCCACATCTTCATGACCTTCGCCCTGTTCCTGCTGGTGCGAGATTACGAATCGCCCGTGCAGACCATCGCGATCCTCAGCCTCATCAATGGCGTCGTCAGCATCGCGGCCGTGTACCAATTCGGCCGCCTGATCGACCGGTTCGGCGAGCGCCGCATCCTCATGGTCGCCTACGGCGCGCTGGCCCTGATCTTCGTCGGCTATGCCGCCATCCCCGTGCTCGCCGTGCTCTTCGTGCTGTACGTGCTGGACAACCTGTTCTTCAGCGCCGACACGGGCGTCACGACCTATCTCGGCAAGATCGCGGTCGACCCCGCCGACATCAGGCCAAGCCTGGTGACCGGCATGACGGTCAACCACATCGCCGCGGTCATCATCCCCATCACCGGCGGGATCCTCTGGGAAGCCTATGGCCACTGGGTCCCGTTTATTGCCGGCGCAATCCTGGCCGTTGCCTCGCTGGCGTTGAGCTCACGCATTCGCGTGCACGTGAAAGAAACCGCTCCGTCGCCGGTGGCCAAAGCCATGGATTCGCCCTAATCAGACACCCGATTACGGCAGAGAGTTCCGTTCCGTCCAGTCGATGATTTCGGTGGTGAGCATGTATTCGATGGGCTGTTCCTCGGTGCGCTCGGCCAGCCAGGCATCGAGCTTCCGCGCTCGCAGCGTTCGAGCGTGCTCCGCGCTCAGCGGACGCTCGTCCACGCGGTCGGTCACGCGGAGCAGATACCAGCCCAGGTTGCCTTCAAAGGGACCGACGAGCTCGCCGATCGGTGAGGTAAAGGCCACAGCGTCCCAGGCCTCCGGGCGGATGCCGCTGGGCGTCCAATCGACCTCCCCGCCGGCGGTGCGCGAGACGCTATCGACCGATACCTCGCGCGCCACGTCCTCCATCGACTCGCCGTCCTCGATGCGCTGGATCACCTCGGCGGCGTCCTCCTCGCGGGCGAGCACGATTTCCACGGCCTTGACGTGGGCGGGCATGGGGTCCGTTTCGGCAAATAGCTCATCGGCGAGCCGCTGCCGGCGGAAGCTGTCCGCCGCGAATCGCTCGATGGTCGCGGCGTCGAGACCGGTAGCCTCCCGGATGGCCTCGACGGCCGCTGCCTGGGCGTCCTCCCGTTCCGGCGCCACGCCGGCCAGCGCCACCAGCTGCGCGCGGAGCTCGTCCGGAGCGACCTCACGGCCTTCCGCCGTCCAGGCATCGCGGATCAGGACCGCATGCGCCAGATGGGACACGCCGTTGAACACCACGCCCCCGAGCTGCGCGCGCAGGTCGCCCGCCCGCGCCTCGTAGTCCGCGACCGTCTCGTCCGCGTCCAGGGCCGCAAGCTCTTGCTGCAACTGGTAGCGGCGGAACGACAAGAAGTCCCGGTACTCGGTTGCCGTGACCGGTTCGGACCCAACCGTGGCCACGGCCGAGTTCGGCAGCGCGCCATACTCCGAGTAGAAGGCGCTCCCGACGAGGCTGAGCACCACGGCGGCGGCCAGGCCGGCCACGAGCGTCATCCATTTCGCCGCCGCGGCGGTGCGCTGGGGACGGCTGAGCATGCGCCAGTCCCGCACGGCGACCATGAGGTCGCGCCAGCCGATCGTCGCGGTGCGGGGGCGGCGCTGCTCCCGCCGGCGGTCGCGCTCGGCACGGCGCCGCTGGGCATGGGTGCGCGGGGCCATGCGGCGCCTGCGACTAGGCGCTACGCGTGCAGGCGGCGACGCACGACGTACGGCAGCAGGGCGAGGTAGCGCGCGCGCTTGATGGCGCGGGCCAACTCACGCTGGTGACGCGCGCACGTCGACGTCTTGCGGCGTGTCTCGATTCGACCCGAATCGGCGATGAATCGGCGCAGGAGTTGGGCGTTCTTGAAGTCGATCGGCTCCCGCGTCTCGCAGAAGTAGCACGCGCGACGGCGAAAGCCGCGCCCGCCCCGCCGCGACCGCCCGCCGCGTCCGCCGCCGCCACCGCCAGCGCCGCCACCCGAGCGTGTGTCGGGCGTCGTCGGTCGGGCGTCCTCGCGGATCTGCCGCGCCGAAGCCGGGGCGCCCTCACTCGGAGCGCCGGAACCTTGGTCAGTCATGCAACCTCACGGTGAAACACGGAGACCTCAAAAGGGGAGGTCGTCGGCGGTGATCGAGTCGTCATCGTTGGCGCGGCCGCCCTGGGGCTGCTGACCGCGAGGTTCGCGCCGGTCCCCGCCGCCGCCGTCGTCGTCGCGCGGCGGCCCATCGGCGTCGTCGCGCCCGCCGAGCATGATCAGGTCGCGCACGACAAGCTCGGTGCTCGTGCGGTCGTTGCCCTCGCGGTCTTGCCATTCGCGCGTCTGAAGGCGACCTTCCAGATACACCCTGGCGCCGCGCCGGAGATACTGATTCGCAACCTCGGCCAACTGGCTCCAGACGACAACGCGGAACCATTCGGTGCGCTCGCGCTGCTCGCCGCCGCGGCTGCGCCAAGTCTCGTTGACCGCCACGGTGAAATTGGCGACCGGCGTGCCGTCCTGCGTGAAGCGCAGCTCGGGATCACGGCCAAGATTGCCGATGATCTGCACCTTGTTGAGCCCACGGGACCGACCGCGGCGACGGCCGCCGTCGTCGTTCATCGCCGGCCTTCGCTCTCGACCGCCAGCGCGGGCGACATATCGAACTCTTGACGTGCAATCAGGAAACGCATCACGTCCTCGTTGATGCGCAGCGACTGCTCGAGATTCCAGATGCGAGACGGATCGGCGGAGAACTCCAGCAGCACATAGTGCCCTTCGCGCTCGTCTTGAATGGAGTAGGCGAGCTTGCGCTTGCCCCAGCTGTTCACGCTGTTGACCTCGCCGCCCGCGCCGCTGATGTGGTCCGCCACGGTGTCAATGTGACTCGAGGTCAGGGTGGGGATGCGCTCGACGCCATAGATCACCACGAGCGCGTAGTCGCGTACCAAACGGCCCTTCCCACTGGGTTTGCACGGCTCGAAAAACGGCCGCGCCGAAAGGGTTCTTGCGTTCGTTGCCATACTAGCACGGGGTATCTCCGAGGCTGACGCATGGCGTCCTGGTCCCAACTGCTATGGCTGGCTGCGCTGGCGGGCGGCGCCTGGGCGGCGACGCGCGGGCGACCGCAGCCGTTTGACGTGGAAGCCCACCTGGACGGGGGAACGCTGCGGCCGGTGTCGGAAGGACGGCTCTACCACCGGGCGGTAGGCGCCGGACCCGACCTGGTGATGCTTCCGGGCTTCGGCGGCAATGTCAGCACCTGGGAATTCATCACCCCGCCGCTGGCGGAGACCCATCGCGTGCACTGGGTGGACCTGCTGGGGCACGGGCTCTCGGACAAGCCGGCCGCAGCGAACTATGGCGCTCCCGCGCAGGCCGAGCGGCTGGGCCAGCTGCTCCGCGCCGAGGGGCTTGAGCGCGTGGTCATCGTGGGCAGCTCGGCCGCCGGTCAGCCCGCCGTCGCCCTGGCCGCGCGGCATCCAGACCGGGTGGCGGGGCTGGTGCTGGTCGATCCCTTCCTGGTCGCCGGGCCCGGGGTTCGCCTGGGCATCTGGCTCACCCGGCAGCTGCCGGGCACGTCGGGAATCGTGCTGCGCACGCTGAGCTCGCAGCGATGGTACGTGCGCCTGAGCAACATGATCGGCCGGCGGCATCCGCTGACCGTGGACCGGGCGACGGTGGACCGGCAGTACCTGCCCTATGGCGCGCCCGGGTTCCTGGACGCTCTGCCCGCACTCCTTGCCGGCGTCGATCCCGCCCCGGCGCAAGCATCGATCGGCCAGGTGCGGTGCCCGGTGCTGTTGATCTGGGGCGCGGCGGATCGACTGGCGGGCCGCGGTCAAGCCCTGGCCCTGGCGGCAAGTTTCCAGGACGCCGAACCCGTGATCCTGGAAGACGCCGGCCACGTGCCCCAGGAGGAAGTGCCCGAACAGGTGGTCGCCTGCATGCGACCGTTCCTGGAGCGCGTACACCGTCAGAGCCTCTCTCAGAATGGTCGGGGAGTCGCGCCGCCGGGATGAAGCGCGGGGCGCCGCGCTCACCGAGCTCCAACAGCGGATCGCCGACTGCCGGCGCTGCCCGCGATTGGTGGCATGGCGGGAGCGGACCGCGCGTGAGAAGCGCGCCGCCTATCGCTCCGAGACCTATTGGGGGCGTCCGGTGCCCGGATTCGGCGACCCGACGGCTCGGATTCTCATCGTCGGTCTCGCGCCCGCCGCGCACGGCGGCAACCGCACCGGACGGGTGTTCACCGGCGACCGCTCCGGCAACTTCCTGTTCGGCGCCCTGCACCGGGCGGGTCTGGCCAACCAGTCCACGAGCACCCACCGGGGCGACGGCCTACGGCTGCGCAACGCGTTCGTCACCGCCACGGTGCGCTGCGCGCCGCCCGCCAACAAGCCGACCACCGAGGAGCGCGAGAACTGCCGCGCCTACCTGGAGACCGAGCTCGACCTGCTCGCCGACGTCCGCGTGATGATCGCCCTGGGCGGCTACGCCTGGTCGCAAGTCGTGCGCATTTGCCGCGCTCGGGGGGACGTGCCGTCGCCCACGCCGGCGCGCTTCGGCCACGGCGCCGAGGTCACGCTGGGCGACCGGACGCTGCTCGGCTCCTATCACCCCAGCCAGCAGAACACATTCACCGGCCGCCTCACGCCGGACATGCTGGACCACGTGCTCGAACGGGCGGTGGGGCTGGCGGGCGAGAACGCTCGTTAGCCTACGCGTCGTCCGCGGCTCCGGTGGCCACTGAGTCCTCCGACTTGATCGCGCGGAACACCGCCAGCAGGTTCCGCCGCCGCGCCACGGCGTAGGCCACGAACGCCACGAACATCAGCACCACCAGCGCACCGAACAGAGCGAACGCGGCGGCCAGTGCGTACCAGAGCACCGACCAGAACACCACCAGCAGCACCAGGCCGATCACCAGCAGCAGCGCCGGGCCCAGCACGGCGAACCGCACCCAGCCCTTGACGGTGTGCGGACGCAACCGGTCGAGCAGGCGGCGACGCCAGCCTGGCGACTGCGCGGAGTCCGGGAATGCGGTCGTCACGTCAGGTCGCCACTTCGACAGGGGCTCGCCGCGGCTTGGGCGTTCTCATGGACTCTATCCGTCGAGTCGCCGGTTGGGTCGCTCTGGTCGACCCGCCGTCGCCCGACTCCACGTCCGCGCACCGCTTGAGATGCACCAGCAGCACGGCAATGTCCGACGGTGTAACGCCCTCGACGCGCGCCGCCTGGCCCACCGTGGCCGGCTGGAACTTCTCGAGCCGCAGCCGCGCCTCCGTGCGCATGCCGTGGATGTCCGGATAGCCGATCGTCGCCGGGATGCGCGCCTGCTCCATCTCGCGCGCCCGCGCGACCTGCGCGGTCTGTTGCCGCACGTAGCCGGCATAGCCGATGTCGAACTCCACCGCCGCGGCGGCGGCCGGCGAGACCGACGGACCGCCGCCCGCCAGCTCGACGCTGAGGTCCAGGGTGACGCCGGGACGGCGGAGGAACTCGGCGGCGGGCAGCGTTTGGGTCACCGGCGGCAGGCCGAGCTGCCGCAGCCGCTCCGCGACGGCCGGCGTCGCGGGAACGCGGGCGTCCGCGATCCAGGCCTTGGCCCGCTCAATCTCGTCCCGCGTCCGACGCAGCCGGCGGACCCGAGCCTCGCCGGCCAGGCCGACGCGATGGCCAATCTCGGTGAGCCGCATGTCGGCGCTGTCGTGGCGCAGCAACAGGCGGTACTCGGCGCGCGAGGTGTGCAGGCGGTACGGCTCGGTGAGGTCTCGGCTCACGAGATCGTCAATCATCACGCCGATATAGGCCTGGTCGCGGCCCAGGACCAGCGGCTCGGCGTCTTGGATGCTCCGCACGGCATTGATCCCCGCCATGAGGCCCTGGGCCGCCGCCTCCTCATAGCCCGTCGTGCCGTTGATCTGCCCGGCGAGGAAGAGACCGGCGGCGCGCTGGGTCTCCAATGTGCGCGTGAGTTGGAAGGGGCGGACGAAGTCGTACTCCACCGCGTAGCCCAGGCGGATCACCCCGGCGTCGCGCATCGCCGGCACGCTGCGAATCATCTCGATCTGGATTTCGGCGGGAAGGCTCGTGTTCGCGCCCTGCACGTAGACCTCGGGCGTGGCGAAGCCTTCCGGCTCGAGAAACAGGGTGTGCGCGGGCTTGTCCGCGAAGCGCACGACCTTGTCCTCGATGGAAGGGCAGTAGCGCGGACCGGGGACCGTGATCGCGCCGTTGAACATGGGCGCGCGGTGCAGGTTCGCGCGGATCACCGCGTGCGTGCGCTCGTTGGTGGCGACCCGATAGCAGGGCATCTGCACCCGCCATCCTTGTTCCGGCACGTGGGGGTAGGCGGCGTGCCGCGGCTCCGCGAGCCGCTCGTCGACGGGTACGGGATCGAAGCTGAAGTGCAGCGGGTCGGTGGATCCCTGCTGGACCTCGGCGCGTGAGAAGTCGATCGTGCGTGCGTCCACGCGCGGCGGCGTGCCGGTCTTGAGTCGACCCAGATCGAACCCATGGCGCGCCAGATCGTCCGCCAGGGCCGTTGCCGGCGCCTCGTCCGCGCGACCGCCGGGCGTCGACTCGTCGCCCCGGATCAGCCGCCCTTTGAGGAACGTGCCCGTGGTGACAACCACCGCTCGGGCCGTGTAGGCGCGGCCGTCCGCGGTGCGAACGCCGACGACCCGCCGGCGTCGCTCGCCACTCCCCGAGACCTCGCGCCAGATTAGGCGCTCCACTTCGCCCTCGACCAGGTCGAGACCGGGTTGGCGCTCGACCACCTGCCGCATGGCGATGCCATAGAGCCGCTTGTCGGATTGCGCCCGCAGCGCGCGCACCGCCGGTCCCTTGCCGGTGTTCAGCTCCCGGATCTGGATGAGGGTGCGGTCGGTGTTGCGGCCCATCTCGCCGCCCAGCGCGTCGATCTCGCGCACCAGGTTGCCCTTGGCGGGACCGCCAATGGATGGATTGCACGGCATCAGCGCCACGCTGGACGTGCCCAGGGTGAGCATCAGGGTGCGGGCGCCCATGCGGGCGGCGGCCAGCGCGGCCTCACAGCCCGCATGGCCCGCGCCGACCACGATGACGTCGTAGTTCGCGGCGGATGCCATGGTCAGGGGCGGCGCGAGACGGCGCCAGTCCGTCCCGGTCCGAGACGAGGGTCGCGGGCTATAATTGGCGTCAACGTTGGCCGGCCGATCGTTCCGTTGGTCGCGCTCCGGAGCCCATTATCGTTACCAGCGGGCCTGACTTCACCACCCAGGTCGTCGATGCGTTCGTCGTGCCCACCGAAACCGGGGCCGCGTTCTTCGTCGATGCGGACTACGCGGAGTTGGACGCCGCCAACGGGCCGGTGCAATTGGCCATCTACAGCCCCTATGAGGTGTCGCCGGGCGAGGTCGCGGTGGTTCGCGGGCGTCTGGAGGCAGACCTTTTCAGCTATGCGGCATCGGCGGCCGGCCTGGGACGGTCGTGGATGCGCCACGCGCTGCTGGCAATCCTCGAGCTCACGATCCTCGGGGTGCTCGTAGCGTTTCTGATTGCCAATCCATCGCGCGTCGCATTCATCGTGGGCTGGGCGCTGCCCTTTGGGTTCTTCATCGCCACTCGCTCGGCGCTGCACGCGTTCGCGCAGCGTGGCTACGGCGCGCGCGCGCGCCGTCTGATGGAATCCGGGGCAGTGCTCGCCGAGCCGGCCATTTCGCAGTTTGGCGGCAGCTTGGCCCACGTGCGCGACATTTGGCGCGGGCTGGAGGAAGGCGCGTTTGCCCGCGACACGGTGGCGCTTGAGCTCGCCTCCGAGCGGCTGCTGCGCTGGCCCGGAGCCGTCGCGTTCTATCGCTCGCAGCGACATGCGGACGAGCCCTCGCAGCCGCGGCCGCTGCGAAGTCGGCTGGCGCGCCTGCTCCTCCCCAAACGACCCGTCGCCCCGCTGACGACGCTGGTCGCTCGACCCCGCCCATGATGCAACTGGTGTGCTGGGCAGTCCCTGTGCGCGGCGGTTATGTGCTGCGCGCCGATCAGGCGGCGCGGGCCGCCGTTCTGGCCGCGGATGGGCGCCGTCCCCAATTCGTTGACTGGGCCGTGGCCATCGTGCATCCCGGGTCTTCGGGCTTCTCCGCCGCGCGCGTCCACCGGCCAACCGTCCTGGCGATCGAATCGGCAATGCGCCGCGGCGCGCAGACGCGCCCCAACCCCGCCGGACGTTTAGAGCGCCTGCGCCGCTCGTGGACCTCGCTGGCGCTGGGCGCGGCGCTGCTGGTGCTTTCCGGAACGCACTGGGTGCTCGCGCTGGCGGGCGCGTGGCTGCTCGCCGGGCGCCCCTGGATGGCGGCGCTGCTGGGCATCGGACCGTCGGATTCACCCGCCACCGCTTGGACCGCCGCGGACGTGCAGGTCACCGCCGCGCCGCACGCGGGTCTCGGCCAGGTCGCCGACGCGCTCGAGCGCGCGCCTGACGACGCCGGAGGCTACGGCGAGGCGCTCGCGGCAGCCCAAACGCTGGGGCTCGACGAGGCCGCCGAGGTCTACTCGGCATTGATCAAGCACCCAAACCCAATGGCGCTGCCGGTCGAGGTCGGCATGTGGACGCCCGCGGCGTCGGTCGAAGATCGAGCGCCGGGCGGCGCACTGCCCGATGTCGCCGAGGCGTCGGACCCGCCGAACGAAGGCACCGACGCCGTCGCGGAAATCGAGCCCGGTGACGAGGCGTCCGACGATCCAATGGACCGCCTCCCATGATTACGACAGGGGCGCGGAGCCTCGAGATCCCCATGGACATCGACCGATTCACGGACAGTCTGCGGGGCAGCAAGTGGCGCGAGATTCGGCAGACGCTGGGCGACACCTACGAGGTGCGCACGCTGTACGAGGGACCGCTGCCGGGCCTTCCGCGGGCGCAGGTCGTCCGACTGTCGTCGGGCGATCCCGACAGCCCCATTCGAATCCTGTTCGACGCCGTGCCCCTGAGCCTGTCGCGGCCGGTGCTGGTCGCCGGGCGCGCGGTGACCCGGGTCTTCACCTCGCGGGCACGCGAACGCGCCGAATTGCTCGATCGCATTGCCGTGCGCATCCACGTGATCGAGGTCGACGGCGATGCCGCCGATATCCCGCCGTTGCCGCTGGCGAAAGGACTCGATGGCGGATTGCGTCTGGCGCACAGCGTCGCCAACGAGCAGGCGTGGAGCGCGTTGCGCGAGTCGGTGCAACGGTTCCGGCCGACCCTCGCCATGGACCTGCGCGATGCCGGGGCCGCGGTCCCCGACGCGAACCTGGCCCTCGTGGTGCATAGCCTCACGCACGCGGCCGGGGCAACCGACGCCGAGGCGCTCCCGGGAACGACCGAGGGCAGGGCCATTGCCCGAGACGTCAGCAGGCGCGGTATCTCGCCCTACCGGGGAACGCCGCGCGAGCGCGCGGCGGCCGGATTGCGGCAGTTCGGCCACGGCGCCCTCACGCGCATGAGCCCGCGCGACCCTTCGCGATCCGTGGCCAGCCTCGCGACCGATCTCGTCGCAGCCGTCGGGATCACGGCGCTGTCGTTGGGGCTGCGGGAGCTTGACCGAGCGATCGCGTTGACCGAGGCCGCGGGCGCGGGCGTCGACGAGTCCATCCGCGAGTTTCGCCGCATGGGGGCTTAGGTGGCCGGGGAAGGGCGACCAACGCAGACCGCCGGCCTCGATCCCGTGCGCCACGCCCCCAGCATCCCCGTGGAGTACGCGCCCATTCCGGTGGGTCCCGACGAAACCGAACTGGTGGCGCACGACCGGCACCGCTTGAACGACGCCCTGGTGCGAGGAATCCCCGTCGCCCGCACCCTTCGGATTGATGAGCTTCCCGACGACGTGGCCACCGTTGCCCGGATCGAGGTCGGCGCGATTCGCCGCCTGCGGCAGGCGGCGCGGGCGGCCCAGGCGCGCCGCTGGCGAGTCTATGTGGCGGCGGCCGCGCTGCCATTCCTGACCGCCACGCTGCTGGGCCTCCTGGGCGTGTGGCTGGGCACGGTTCCGATCATCGGCGAGCCGGTCGGCGAATTCGTGGCCACTGCCGGCGGCAACGTGGGAGGGCTGCCGCTCGCGGCGGTCATTGCGGCGCTGCCGTCGGTGTGGTGGATCCGGCGCGTTCGCCGCGCGGCGCGGGCGGCGCCACAGCCCAACCTGCGCCAGGAGTCGATGGCAACGAGCGAACTCACCGTCAACGACGACCTGGGACCATTCCTCGCTGACGCGCGCGAGACGATGCGCGACATCGGCGGCATTCTGAGCGGCAACCCGCGACCGGGCGGCGAACAGGCGCACCGACTGGCCATCCGATTCGGGGCACTGGCCCGCATCGCGGCGCGGCACGACGTGCCGTCCGTGGTTGCCCTTGCCGCCGACGCCGGCGAGCAGTTTCGCATCGCGTCACAGCCACCCGCCCGGCTCATCCCCGGCCTGCGCTTGCGGCGCCGTCCGGCCAGCGTCGTCAAGATCCTCGCCCCTTACATGCAGCGGCGGACATCGCGGGTGCAAGCACGGGCATCGCGCCTCCTGGGAATCGCCAGCGGGCTGGTCGTCGCGGCGGCCGCGTTCTTCGTCGCCGGTGTGTTCGGCATCCGAGGCGACGAAGCCCTGCTGCTGCGAACCAACGAAGCCATCGTCTTCCCGTCGTCGGGCACCGTGCTCGCGCTCCGGCATGGCTTCGACGGTCCCGCGGACTCCGGCACGAGCACGCTCACCGTGGTGCAAGGCCCCGGCATCTTTTGGAGCTGGCCGCGGCCGATCACCGAGCGCCGACTGGTGCCGCTCACCAACCGCGCGCTAGAAATCTCAGTGCCCTTCCCCGGCGACCCTCCCGACCAGCATCTGAATGTTGAGTTCCGCTACGAGATCGACGACCTGAAGTCATTCGTCGCGACCATGGAGTCCCTCGACGAGATCGACTCGGCGCTGGCCCGGGTGGTATCCGCCGAACTGGCCAGAGGCTTTGCCGAGCGCTACGAGACGGAGCTGGCGACGCCGAACGCGCTGCCGGCGCCGTTCATCGTGGCCGGCCTCCAAGAGGGCGCCGGCGAATTGCTCGGAAACTTCGTCGAGTTCACGGAGTTCAGCGACGCCTTCGCGGCGTTTGGCGTAACCCTGCGGCCCGAGCCGTCCCACAGCTTCTCGCGCGACTAGGCGGCGGCAGCGTGGCCGTCTCACGGCTCGGCGGCGGGTAATAATTCCCGCATGGCTTCGCTTGGCGAACAGCTTCGGACGGCACGGGAAGCCGCCGCGCTCACCATCGAGGAAGCCGCCGTCGTCACGCACATCCCGCGCGAGCACTTGGCGGCGCTGGAGTCGGACAACCTGGCGGTGCTCCCCGGACCGCCCTTCAACGCCGGATTCATTCGCATCTACGCCGAAGCATTGCAACTGCCGGTCCAGCCGCTGCTCGACCTCTACTTCGCGCAAGCGGGCGAGGTCCCGTCGATCGTCGGCGCCGGTCCGATTCCCGCCATGCGGCGCGGGCGTCAGCGGCTGCTGGCGTCACTGTTGCTCGTCGTGGCGCTGGGGATCGTCCTGGCCGTTCTGCTGATCACCAACTTTGGCGGACTGGCCGACGATGGCGGGGCGACGAACGGCCGCGATGCCGTTACGCCGTCGATTGTCGACCGGGGCGCTGTGTTCGAACTGGTCGTGCTAAGCGACACTCAGGTACGCATCGAGGTCGACGGACGCGCGCTCGTGGACGAGATCCTCGCGACCGGTGAGTCGCGCCAATGGAGCATGGAGCGGGAAACGGTGCTCGACGTCGGCGCCGGCGACGCGGTGACCATCACCATCAACGGACAGCCGCTCCCGCCGCTCGCCGACCCGGGCGAGCCGGCCCGGCACACCTGGCGAGTGGACATTCCGGCAGCGCCCACCGCCGCGCCGCGACCCACGAGCAACTGACCCGTGGCATCCGCTCCCGAGGACGCCCGCGCCGCGCCCAAGCAGTGGCAGACCTATCTGCCCAACGCCCTCACGATCGCCCGTGTCGCGTCGATCCCGATCATCGTCTGGCTGCTGTTCTGGGACTGGTGGTTCTCGAACCAGATGGCCGGATTCGTGTTCGCCGCCGCCGGCGCGAGCGACGTCTTCGACGGCACGCTGGCGCGGCGCTATGGCACAGGCTCGCAGCTGGGTATCTTTCTGGATCTGGTTGGCGATAAGCTGCTGGTCGCCGCCGTGCTCTTCACCATGGTCGAGCTGGGCTGGATGCCGGGCTGGCTGGGCGCCAGCTTCATCGCGCGCGAGTTCGCGGTCATGGGCCTGCGGGCCTATGCCGGCGCCCAGGGCGTGACCGTCGCCGCCGGCCGCCTGGGCAAGGCCAAGATGATGTGGCAGTACATCGCCTTCAATGCGCTGATGTGGGAACGCACCGCCCTGCCGTGGTTCCTGGTCGGCGTGGCCCTGCTGCTGACGCTGGCCTCGGGCATTCACTACGCCGTGGGCGTCTGGCGGGGCCTGCGGGCCCGACCGGCGCCCGATATTCCGGAAGTAATCTAAGCCGCAACCCTCAGGTGCGTGGACCGCGGGAGAGCCGTCGCGCCCCGAATCCGGCCGGTTTACCATTGGGACCGTCGCGTTTGGAGCACGGATTGGCGCAGATGACGCGCTTGGCGTTGGTCGGCCACGGGCCGGACGACGAGTCCTATGTCCGCATCGCGCCGCGCGCCGGCGCCGCCGGCATCGCCGCCGTCACCGACGGCGCGCAGGGCGACTCTCACAACGTCGTCGCGGCAGCGATGCTTGCCGAGCTGCTGGACGTGCACTCAGACGCGATCGACGCCGTGATTATCCAGACGCCCACCGACGAGCGGGCGAGCCACATCGAGGCGGCGGTGACGGCCGGCAAACATGTGCTGGTTAGTGGTCCGCTGGGGCGCTCGGCCAGCGAAGCGCGCGAAACGGCCAAAGCCTGCGCCGGCGCCAACGTGGTGCTCATGGCCGGGCAGATCGATCGCTACCGACCGGACGTCGGGGCCGTGCGCGCGAGCATGGACGCGGGCCAGATGGGCCGACCCGGTCTCGTGCGGAGCCACCGCTGGCAGCCGCCCACGGACGGCCCCACGGCCTGGCGGCTGGACCCAAACCGCAGCGGCGGAATCTTCATCCATGAGCTCACGCGGGATATCGACGTGGCGGCTTGGCTGTTCGACGCCCCGCCCAACACCGTCTTCGCAGTCGCGCGTGGTGCAGACCCCGACCGACCGGATGCGGCGGTGGTGCATCTCGGGTTTCCCGACGGCGGGATGGCCGTGCTGGACGTGACGACCGGTCTGCCCGAGGGCGAGGGCTATTGGTCGCTGCAACTGATCGGCGCGGACGGCGCCGTGTACGCCGACGACCAGCACAACATGCAGCTGCTCTACGCGGGCGGGTCGCCCGCCGCGCGGCTCACCAGCACCGGCGACGCCACGGTCCTCGCCCAGCTTGAGGCATTCGTGGATGCGATCGACAACGGCTTGGACCCCGCGGCGAGCATTGAGGACGCAGTCCTCGCCCTCGAAGTCGCCGAAGCCGCCATGGCGTCGGCGGCGTCCGGCCGCGCCGCCACGCGCACTGAGGACGGCTATGTCCTCGTCTAGCGCCAACTCGATCTTCCGCGTGGCGGTGCTGAGCGTCGTCAAGCACGACTACGTGCCCCTGGGCCTCATCACGCACCCGCGGTTCGATCCGGTCGTGGTGGCGGACGACGCCGCGCAGCCGGAATGGGTCCACGAGCGCAACCAGAAGCTGGCCGACGAGCTGAACATTCCCTACGTGCGCGACGTGGAGGCGGCGATGCGTGACTACGACGTCCAGGTCGCCTGCGTGAGCCCCGAGGCCGAGCGCCACGCGGACCTCAGCGTGCGGGCCGCCGACGCCGGGCTGCACGTGGTGCAGGACAAGCCCATGTCGACCCTGGTCTCCGAGTGCGACCGCATCGTGGAGGCCGTGGAGCGCAACGGCGTGAAGTTCCTGATGTGGAACCGCGACATGCTGCCGGCGATGCTGCTCGCCCGACAGGAGCTGCAAAGCGGCGCCATCGGTGACGTGCGCGCCGTGCACGTCGACTTCTACTTCGCCAAGGACGCCGGTCCGCGCCGCGGAGAGAGCCCGGCCGGCTCACCCAAGATCGACTGGCTGGAAGCGCTCAAGGCCGCCCACGTGGACGGCTCGGACGGCGGTGTGGGCCACGCTCCGATGGGCGAGTTGCAAATCGAGGGCATCTATCCGCTGTCGCACATCGGGCTGCTCACGGGCGCGCGCGTCGAGCGCGTGTTCGCCCGCACGGCGGCCCACTTCCACCAGCGCAACGTGGACCACGGCATCGACGACCTCGCGTCGGTGACGCTGGAGATGGACAACGGGATCGTGGGCACGCTGTGCATCGGGCGCATCGGACGCGCCAAGCACGACAACGATGGCGAGATCAAGGTCCGCATCCTGGGCACCGCCGGCGCGATGGTCATCGACGAGCCGCGGCCCGCGGTGCGGGTCTTCTACCGGGGACGGACCGCCGGCGATTCGCCCGCGGCGCGCGTGGGCGGTGACGCCGACTGGCTCCTGATGGAGAATTTCGCCCAAGCCATCGACACCGACGGCGACACGATTCTCAACGCACGCGTTGGGCGCAACATCGCGGCCACGGTGCAGGCCGCCATCGACTCGGGCCGCACGGGCCGCCCGGTCGAGGTGACTTAGGAGGCTCCTGCCTGAACCCCTTCCCCCTGACAGGGGGAAGGTTGGGATGGGAGTCAGAAGCCACCGCCCCGCCCAATCCGTTCGCCCTGAGCTTGTCGAAGGGGTTACCGAACGGATTGGATACCCGGCGTGCCCCGGGGGCTTCACTCGTTTAGAGGTTCACTAGGCCTCGTACGGGGCGTCGAACTCCGCCGTCTCCACCCACGCCCCACGCTCGGCGGAGGCCACGGCGGCGTCCGTGAAGATCTGCACCCGCCAGCCGCCGTGCAATTCCGGCATCTCCGTGGGCTCGCCGGCCATCGTCGCCAGCAGCGCGGGATGGACCATGTCCCTGAAGTTGTTGAGGGCATCGGGCGGCGGCACGTTCTCGAGGTGCTCCGAATCCCACGGCTTGCGCGAGATGCGCAGATCGCCGGTCCAGCGGTCGACGGCAAGGGAGGCCTCTTCGCCGTGCAACTCGATATCCGGCGCCAGCCCCGTTCGCAGATACGGCGCGTGCGAAACCAGGAGCACGCCGACGGCGCCGTTGTTCATCTCGAACGTGAGATTGCCGTAGTCGAACGCCGTGCCCTTGCGCCGCGACTCCGCGGCCGTGGCGTCGTGCGCTTCGCTCCAGGCAAGCGCCTCCTCGAGATTGGGCTCGCCCAGGTCGGGCTTGGGCGGCGCCAGCACGCCGGCCTGCGCGAACACGCGCCGCGCCTCGAGGCCGGTGAGCCAGCGCAGGGTGTCGTAGGCGTGGGAACCGCCATCGGCGACGCTGCCGGCGGCCGACTGCTCGGCGTCGTCACGCCAGGTGAAGGGTATGGATGTCAACCGCGGGTTGTGCCAGCGATAGACGACGCCTCGGACCTCGCCGATCAGGCCCTCGGCCAGCAGCTGCCGCACACGCGCGATTACCGGCACGCCGCGGATCCAAAACGGCACCATATGCCCCAACCCGCCATCGCGGTAGGCGGACCAGACGTCATGGGCTTCGCGCGCATTCATGGCCACCGGCTTCTCGCACACGATGTGCTTGCCCTGCGCGGCGCATTCCAGGGCAATCTCGTAGTGCATGACGTCAGGAACCACCACCACGACGACGTCGACATCGGGATGGGCCACCACTTCACGCCAGTCGGTGGTGACGAGCGCGGCGCCGTCCTCGCGCCCGGCCGCCTCCAGCAGATCGCGGCGACGCGCGCAGACCGCGACGATGTCGAATTGCTCCGGGACCTCCCGCATCTCGCGCCGATAGGGCACGCCGATGAACCCCGACGCGCCGATGACGCCAACTCTGAATCGCATGGCTCTACCTCGCGGATGCCGCG
The DNA here is from genome assembly GCA_026708035.1 of Chloroflexota bacterium. Lineage (NCBI taxonomy): Bacteria > Bacillati > Chloroflexota > Chloroflexota bacterium. Next base: position 178,381 of record JAPOVQ010000006.1, read on the forward strand.
CCGCATCATCAAACCGCGCGCGCTGGGCTTTGTCCACTTGGGCCGGCGCCTGGCTCGGGGGTTTCGGGAAATTCACCCATGCACGGGCGGGTCAGAGACCCGCCCCTACGTCAGGTGAGATGCCAGGGTTCATTCCCCCTCACCCCAACCCTCTCCCACGGTGGGGAGAGGGGGCATGGGCGCCGCTCATCCCAAGCCCCCCGCGAGTGCCACATTGACGGACGCGGGTAGCGGCGGGTTTCAAACCCGCCCGTTCGGTGTAGGGGCAGCCCTCGTGGCTGCCCTGGTCATCGGCGGCGCGGGCGCCCGCGAGGGACGCCCCTAGATGCCCGTGCAAGGGTCGCGCCGGGATAGCGGGGGATCGCTTGGTCCCCCACCATCCCCGGAGCACTCAGCCCGAGGGACTCCGCGCCCTGGCCGCCCTCAGCCGGCGTTCGATCCGCGCCAGCCGGTGCTCCAACGCGGGTCGCGCGAGCGGCTGGGGTAGGGCGTCCAAGAGACGATCGGCGTGCGCCAGGGCTTCCACCGTGCACTCCCGCGCCGAATCGAACGCGCCCGCCCGATGCTCGTGGTACTTGGCCAGCTCGACCAGCGCCCACACGGCGCCGCGTCCCTGGCGTCGCCGCATGCCCTCCCACACCTCCAGCGCCGGCGGCCAGGCGCCGCGACGCTTGTGGGCCAGGCTCAACGGCGCCTGCGCCAGCGGTTGCAACGCCTCGTCCAAGCCAAGCTCCAGCGCCCGGGTGTAAGCCGCCAGCGCCGCCTCCAAGTCACCGGCCAACTCGAACGACCGCGCCGCACCCAGCACCTGGGCTGGCTGCGCCGTGGGGCTTCGCCAGCCGCCAAATGCATCGCAGGCCCTCACCAGCAACGCGGCCATGGACACCATGTCCGTCCGGTTGTGGGCCACCACCGGCACGAGCTCCTGAGCGTCGCCGGTGCGCAGATAGCGAAAGTAGATGTCGGGAATCTCATGGCTCGGCACGTCGAGCTCCCGCTCGACACCCAGTATTTCCCGCTCCAGCGTTCCCAGGTCGCGGCGCGAGAGCTGGTAGCGCCACAGGCGCCGCGCGACGTGCAGCAGGTCAAGCGCGCCCAGCGCCTCGAGAGACGTGCGTCGTCGGTTCATGATGAAGCGCGTTCGCAGCAGCGGCAGATCGAAGCTCTTGCCGTTGAAGCTCACCGTCCAGTCGAATCTCGAGATCAGGTTCGCCAGGTGCGCCATCATGGCCGGCTCGTCGGCGTGATCGCGCATGAAGTACTGCTCGACCCGCAGCGCGCCATCCTCCACCCAACCGCATCCCACCAGGAAGGCGTACGTGCCCGTCCCGCCGGCCAGCCCGGTGGTCTCCGTGTCGACGAACAGCGCCCGTTCAAGCTCGAAGTCCGCGAGCTCCGGATCGCCGCTGAGCGTGGTCAACGCGCGCCGGTCGGCCTCTCCGGGCCAGACCTGCGACAGCCCGCGCGGCAACGGGTGGGTCTCACTGATGACGACGAACGACCCGGCGTCGCTGGATTCGAGCACGCCGCCGACGACATCCTCGACCGGCACGCCCGGTGCAACCGTTCGAGTCGCAACCGCAGGCGCCGGCTCCACCGGCTCCCACGGCCGGTTCCAAGCCATCGTCCGTCCGCTTGTCATGAGTGAGCGTCAATCACCGTAGGGGCAGCCGTTGGGGCAGCCCTTGTGGCTGCCCGGATCCACCCGGACCAGCGCCCACCAGGGACGCCCCTACTAGGGCACGCAACGGTCCGACATTCCCGTGAAGGGAGGCGCCTGAGCAACCCCTCAAGCAGAGATTGGAGAGCGGGTCCGGTCCCCTCTCCCTTGATGGGAGAGGGTTAGAGCCTGCCCCGGACTCGATCCGGGGGTGAGGGTGATCCGAAGCTCGGGCGCCGGTCGTCGACCGTTTACGCAACGGTCTCGTCCACGGACAAGGCACCGGCGCGAGGCGCGGCGGCTAACGCCGCTACGGCCACGCCCGCGCGCGCCCGGAGCACCCGCAGCGTGGCCTGCTTGGCGCTGATGCCCGATGCCACCGGCGGCCCCACGCAGGCCGGGCAGCCCTCGGTGCAGTCGCAGCCGGCGGCCAGCTCCGCCGCGGACTGCATCACCTGGTCGAACGTCGCGTACAACCGCTCGCTCAGCCCCACGCCGCCCGGATAGCGGTCGTAGAGATACAGCGTCGGCGCCTGGGTGAAGGGCGACTTGATCTCGCTGACGACGCCCAGGTCGTGCGGGTCGCACATCAGATGGACCGCCGCCACGTTGGGCAGCAGGTGCCGCGCGCCCCAGAGGCCGGATTCGATCTCGGCGCGGGAGAGCGCCTCGGTCAATTCGGGGCGCATCCAGGCCCAGCAGGCCTGGGTGTGCATCTCCTGCTCGGGGAGATCGATGGTCCCCCAGCCCACGTTGTCGTCGTCGCTGATGCGCAGCTTCTTGAAAATCGTGGGCCGCGCGGTCACACGCACCTCGCCCCACGAACGACCCAGCGGCGCGTCGGCCTGCCGCTCGAAGTCGTCGAGCACGGCGACGTTCACGTTCATGCTGGCGACGGTGTAGTGCTCCACCGACACCTCTTCGACATACGCCTTGCCCTGCTCCCAGTCGAGGCGATTGACGTGGTACTGGCGCCCGTCGTGGAGATAGATCGCGTCCTCGTGCACGCGCGTGGGCGCGGAGAAGCGGTCCACCTGGCCGATCACCTCGGGACGGCTCTCGTCGGTGACGATGACGATGTTGTCCAACGTGCCGGTGCGCAGGCTCACGAACTGCGCGGGGTAGTCGTCGGCGTTCCAGTGATAGGTGCCGCCCGCCGGGTGCAAGATGCCCTCGTCGACGAGCATCCGCACCCCGCCGTCCGTAGTGGGTACGCCAAAGGTCTCGTCCTCGACCAGCGGCAGCTCGAACGCGGCGCACTTGAGGTGGCTGGTGTAGACGTAGACATTGTCGGGATTGATGAGCGCCGACTCGACCGACTCGCGCAGCACGAAGTCCGGATTGCGCGCCACGAACTGGTCCAGCGGGCTCGATCCGGCCACGTAGACGGCCACCGACGACTCGCGGCGGCGTCCCGCGCGGCCCACCTGCTGCCAGAAACTCGCCAGCGACCCCGGATAGCCGCACAGCACGGCCGCCTGGGCTTGCCCGATGTCCACGCCCAGCTCCAGGGCGTTGGTGGCGACGACCGCCCGCACCGTGCCGTCGCGCAGGCCCGCCTCGATCTCGCGGCGCTCGGCCGGCAGGTAGCCGCCGCGGTAGCCGCGCACCTCGCCGCGGCCCAGGTGCGGACCGCCGCGCAGCTTGCTCAGCAGCAGCTCGGTGGCCGTGCGGCTGCGGGCGAACGTGAGCGTCTGGATGTCATTGCCCAGCAGCACCCCGGCGATCTCCGCCGCCGCGTCGATCTCGGAGGCCCGAATCCCCAGCTGCGCGTTCACGACCCGCGGGTTGTAGAAGATCAGGTGCTTTTCGCCGCGCGGCGAGCCGTCGTCGTCCACCACGCCCAGGTCGCGCTCGGTGAGCCGGTCGGCCAGCTGCTTGGGATTGGCGATGGTGGCGGAGCAGGCCACGATCTGCGGTCGCGAGCCGTAGAACTCGGCCACGCGCAGTAGGCGCCGCAGCACGTTGGCCAGGTGACTGCCGAAGATGCCGCGATAGACGTGCAGCTCGTCGAGCACGATGAAGCGCAGGTTCTCGAACAGCCGGGTCCACTGGGTGTGGTGCGGCAGGATGCCCTGGTGGAGCATGTCGGGATTCGTGATCACCACGTGCCCGGCCTGCCGCAGCTTGCGCCGCGCGGTCGTCGGGGTGTCGCCGTCGTAGGTGTAGGTCTTGATATCCGCCTCGGCGACCTGGATCAGCGAGTACAGCTCGTCCAGCTGGTCCTGCGCCAGGGCCTTGGTGGGAAAGAGATAAAGCGCCCGGGCCTGGGGATCGTCCAGGATGGCCTGCACGACCGGCACGTTGTAGCAGAGGGTCTTGCCCGAAGCCGTGCCAGTGACGATGCAGACGTCCTCGCCACCGAGCACGCGCGCGATGGCCTCGGACTGGTGGGTGTAGAGCTCGCGCACGCCCCGCTGCTCCAGCGCCCGCCGCAGCACCGCCGCGACGCCCTGAGGCCAGTCGCCATACCGCGCCTCGCGCGCGGGCCGCACCTTCCAGGCGGTAACGCCGCGGGCAAAAGTGGCATCGCCCGAGAGCCGGTCGGCAAGCTGCGCGGCGTTCATGCTGGTATTGGGTAGCTATACAGGAGTACGCCCCGCGTCACGCCGAGCATCGCCCGCCCACCCTAACGCACCATTCCCCACCACACAAATACCGAACACTCCGCTGCCGCAAGCCCTTGCGAGCGGACGTGGCGTTGGTCTATTTGTCGCGAACTCTGCCCTTGCGACGGGTTGACCGGCCTTTTGCGACCGTGGGACATTGCTGGTTTCAAGCTGATCTGTTCGGAATACTCCAGGCGTTTGCCATCCCTTGATGAAGTGGCTAGAGGAGGCTCAACATGTTGGTTAAAACACTTCCATTGGGAATGGTACGTGTCTTTGCACTGAAGCTGACATTGATCTTGCTAATCACCGTTTCTTTGCTGTTCACGGATTCGCGTCATGTGCGGGCATGTACATGCGAAGAACCGATACCACTACCTGAGATCCTCGACTACTTCCCCATGGTTTTCGCAGGAAGGGTCATTGATGAGCGTCTACTGTATAGCCCTTACGCAGGAATGTCTCCTTTTAGTTTCGAATTACCGGATGCAGCCGAAACTGTTTACACCTTCCTCGTTAGCAAGATCTGGAAAGGCCCACTCTATGAGACGGTTTACATCCAAGAGTGGAAAGCTCAGTCATCATGTTCCGATCGATCGTTCGAGCTGGGCGAGGAGTATCTCATCTACGCCGAGCCGCCGAATATGACGGTGTCCTTTTGCAGTGCATCAAAACCCCTGGCATCTGCGCAGGAAGATCTTGGATACTTAGGAGCCGGCCAAGCGCCCGAAGCAGGAAGGGTCGCTCCCAGGCCATTCGGCCTAGAATACTGGCATTCCAAGGAGGAATTGATCGCAACTGTCAGAAGACTTCTTGCCCGCTGGGGTCCAGAGCCCTTTCCAACTTTCCCTGCAACGAGGTCGACGGCCATGTCAACGCCTACGCCCGTGCCGGGAACCCCCACCCCGCAACCGACACCTACGCCCGCATCGACGCCAGAAACGCCCGCGGTAGCAGCCACTCCAGAGCCACCGCCCATCCCCAGTCCACATCCTGCGGGAATCAGCCAGGACGCGAGCGATCCGGTATGGCTCATTCCCACCGTCGCGGGCGTATCGGGCGTCATCGTGGGCGTTCTCGCGACCACACTCCTTGTGCGACAGCGACGCGGCGGCACCTAGGCTTCGGGCGCCGCCCGGCCGGCGTTGACTACATACCTGGCGCAGAGCCTGCCCCGTAGTTGATACGGCGGGCAGGTTTGAAACCTGCCCCTACCGGAGACGCGCGCCACGTCGGGCGTAGGGGCGGGTTTGAAACCCGCCCGTTCCGGCATATGCACGGGCTTCGCGCGTGGCGTCGAGGTCAGGCCGCCCAGCTTGCGACGAAATCGTCCACGGTCACCGGCTGCCGCGGCTCGGCGTGGAGGCGTTGCGCCAGCCAGTCGCAGCGGCGCCACAGCTCGTTAGTCTCGGCGTCGCTGAACCACTCGCCGAAGTCCGCTCCCCAGCCCAGCGTGAGCGGATGGAGAGACTTGGCCTCGCGCTGCAAGTCCTCCGGCAGCTCGTCGAAGTCCGGCTGCCTGAGCAGGTAAATGTGCCGCGCGGCCTCGGCCACGCATGCCGTAAGGGTCAGCTTGGACGCGGGGCCGGCGCCGGGGTGCAAACGCTCGAGCGCCGTGCGAAAGGCCGCCGCGTCGCCGTCCAGGACGCCCTTCAGCGCCCGCGCCGTGAGGTCCCGCTGCTCCGCGGCGAGGCGATTCCAGCTCTGGAACGCGGCGGCGGACGAGGGCGAGAGGTGGCGCGTGAAGCCCGGATCACGCGGCATGGCGTGCACCGAAATGCCGCCGTGCACGGTGCGCCGCAGCTTCGTGCTGTAGTTGCTGCCCCAGTGCAACATGCTGTGGTAGTAGATCAAGCCGTCGCCGGCCTTGAGCTTCACGGGCATGCCGCCCGGCAGCGGCGACCGCGGATCATCCCTGAGCCGCCGGTCCTCCTCGGGCGTGTTCAGTCGGCGGTGGCTGCCCGGAACCACCCAGAACACGTCGTCGTCGTAGAGCGGCAGGTTCCACTGCAGGTAGCGCGGGCCGGTTTCCGCCAGCTCCTCTTGCAGCAGCCACAACGGCGCCACCCCGTTGTTTCCAATGTCGCGGTGCCACTTGGCGGGGCCGTGGTCGACGCGTGGGTTGCACATCATCATCATGTGCATGGGCACCGCCTCGGTTCCGCTGAGCAGCTCGCGGCTGGTGCCCATGACCGGCTCGCTGAGCCATAGCTCGACCGCCGGCGCGGTTTCCTCGTCCACCAGCGCGTGAAAGTCGGGCACGCGCGGCTGCATGTGTTTTTCCCACATGCCGCCGGGCGGATCGTCGGGTCCAGCCTCGCGGCGCCAGACCTCGCGCTGTCGTTCCAATAGACCCTCGCAGGCCTCGCGTACCGCGTCGATCCGGTCGGCCGGGATGACGTTGCGCACGAAGAGATAGCCGTCGCGACGGAGCAGGGACTTGTTCAGGCTGGGCATGGGGTCTCCGATGTTGGGCGACGCGCGACGCCTCGGTTCAGACGAGGCGTTTCACGAAGTGTGCTTGAGCGCTGAGTTTCCCACGCTGCCCACAGCGCGGGCCACCGGACCGAGCCCGTTCGGTGTAGGGGCAGCCCTAGTGGCTGCCCGGATCGAATTGCACGGGCGCCCACCAGGGGCGCCCCTACGCGGACCTGGCCGTCGCCGGGTCTGGATTCCCGCCCCGTTCGGTGTAGGGGCAGCCCTAGTGGCTGCCCGGATCGAACCGGACGGGCGCCCACCAGGGGCGCCCCTACGCGGGCAACGGGGTCGCTCGGCCTACGTGCCCCAGCTCGCGGCGAACTGGTCCAGCGTCACCCGCTGCCGGGGCTCGGCCTGGAGACGCTGCGCCAACCACTCGAAGCGACGCCACAGCTCGTCGGCCTCCGCGTCGCTGAACCGGTCGGCGAAGGCCGGACCCCAGCCCAACGTGAGCGGGTGGAGGTGCGTGGCCTGTCGCTGCATCGCCTCCGGCAGGTCGTCGAAGCCCGGCTGCTTGAGCAGGTGAATGTGACGCGCGGCTTCGGCCAGGCATGCCGTGAGGGTCAGCTTGGACGCGGGACCGGCACCGGGATGCAAGCGCTCGAGCGCCGCTTCAAAACCCGGCGCGTCGCCGGCCAAGACTCCGCGCAGCGCCTGGTCGGTGAGGTCCCGCTGCTCCGCCGCGCGGCGATTCCACGTCTGGAACGCAGCGGCGGACGAGGGCGAGAGATGGCGCGTGAAGCCGGTGTCCCGCGGCATGGCGTGCACCGCCATGCCGCCGTGCACCGTGCGCCGGAGCTTCGGGCTGTAGTTGCTGCCCCAGTGCAGCATGCTGTGGAGATAGATCAAGCCGTCGCCGGCCTTGAGCTCCACGGGCATGCCGCCCGGCAGCGGCGACCGCGGATCGTCCGCCAGCTGCCGATCCTCCTCCGGGGTATTCAGCCGGCGGTGGCTGCCCGGAACCACCCAGAGCACGTCGTCGTCGTAGAGCGGCAGGTTCCACTGCAAGTAGCGGGGGCCGGTTTCCGCCAGCTCCTCTTGCAGGAGCCACAGCGGCGCCACCTCGAGCGGCCCGATGTCGCGGTGCCACTTGGCGGGACCGTGGTCGGTGCGCGGGTTGCACATCATCATCATGCGCATGGGCACCGCCTCAGGCCCGCTGAGCAGCTCGCGGCTGATACTCATGACCGGCTCGCTGAGCCAGATCTCGACCGCCAGCGCGGTTTCCGCGTCCACCAGTGCGTGAAACTCGGGCACGCGCGGCTGAGGGCGCATGTCCCACACGCCGCCGGGGAGATCGTCGGGCCCAGCCTCCTGGCGCCAGATCTCGCGCTGCCGGTCCAGCACGCCCTCGCAGGCTTCGCGCACTGCGTCGAGCCGCTCGGCCGGGATGACGTCGCGCACGATGACGTAGCCGTCGCGACGGAGCTGGGATTGGTTCAAGCTGGGCATGGGGAATCCTGTGCTGCGTATCGCAATGTGTAGCGGTTCATGTGGAACGTCTCACGAAATGCATTTGAGCCCTGAGCTTCCCACACTGCACGCAGCGCGGGCCACCGGGCAAGCGGTCGCTCCGGTCCCCTCTCCCGCGGGGAGAGGGATAGGGTGAGGGGACGGGCGCCCACTAGGGGCGCCCCTACGCGGACCTGGCCGTCGCCGGACCTGGATTCCCGGCCCGCTCGATGTAGGGGCAGCCCTTGTGGCTGCCCGGTTCGACCCGGACGGGCGCCCACTAGGGGCGCCCCTACAGGGATAGGGGCGTCTCCGGGCCTGGATTCCGGCCTCCGCCGGAATGACGAAGGACTGGACACGCCCTACGACCCGTCCACGCCGATGTATTTCATCACCTGGTCCACCCACACGTCGTCGTAGCCCCTGCCTTCCCAGAGGCGGATCAGCGGCGCGTCGGCATCGGTGGGATGCACGCCCGCGGGATCGTGATCCAGCACGCCGAGGAGCTGCCGCCGCACGGGGTCGGCGCGCGCGATCAGCTCCGGCGAGCTGGCCACGCGATCGCCCAGCCGCATCCAGATCGGGGAGTAGACGTAGAAGAGGTTCTTGCGCCGCACGTTTGAGGTGTTACGCGACACCGAGTGCCAGAGCGCGTTGTGAAACAGCATCGCGTCACCCGCGCGCAGCAGCAGCTGCTTGGCGCCCGGCACGCCGGCGTCGATCTCGTCGACCTCCTGGAAGCGGCTCGGCGAGGCGAGGGTTTCGGCGTCGGCGACCTCGTGCGGAAAGTTGCCGCGGTGGCTGCCGGGAATCAGCAGGAAGTTGCCCATGTCGGGCGCGTCCACGTCGGTCAGGAACCAGCCGATCTTCAGGTGCAGCAAAGGCGTCAGCCCGCCGGCGCTCGGAAACGGATAGGGCTTGGGGCCGTCGTAGTGCCAGCGGCTGCCCGGATGCGGCGTCGGTGGGCGCACCATCACCTGCGACGCAAGCAGCTGGATCGTGGCGCCCATCAGGTCCATCACGATGCCCAGGTGATTGGGGTGATCGATGAGATCGAGGAAGGCCTCGTCCTCCTCGATCACGTTGAGGGTGCTCAGCCACTCGTTGCGGGAACGTCCGGCGCGCTGCGAAGCCTCGTCGAGGCGATCCACGGCGTCGCTGAGCCGCGCGATTTCGTCGGACGACAGCACGCCGGGCAGCACCAAGTAGCCCTGCGTGTCCCAGTACTCACGCTGCGCCGGCGTCAGGCGCGTGAGGGTCTTGATGTCGATCACGGGCGCACCTCCCGGCGGGCTGCCATCCGGTGTTCGTGCCTTGGTCGGCAACAGCGTAGCGCGGGCAACCGTGGAACGTTTCGAGGCCGTCATTCCGGACGCAGCAAATGCCATTCCAAACGCCGTGAGGAGTCTAAGGACGTTCTGCCTTCTCCCCGCCCCCTGGATTTCTCGCTTCGCTCGAAAAGACATGAGCAGGGCCATTGCTTCGACCTCGAAATTAAACGCCGAACGTGTATAAAAACCCCTGCCCGAGGTCCGCCCGCAGGCGCCCTACCAGTTGCCGTTGACCACCCAGCCGCCGTCGGCGAAGAGGCAATGGCCGGTGACGAAGCTCGACTCATCCGACGCCAGGAATACGGCCGCCGCGGCGATCTCCTCGGGGGTCCCCAGGCGCCCGGCCGGGACACGCAACAGCAGCGGCGCGATGGCCTCGTTGCCCTCCTCGCGGGCGCCGCGGAAGAGGGGCGTGTCGGTATAGCCGGGGCCGATGGAGTTGGCCCGCACGCCATGCTCCGCCAGCTCGACCGCCATGACCTGCGTGGCCATGATGACCGCGGCTTTCGAGGTGCAGTAGGCGATGCGCTCGCTGACCGCCAGACCGCCGTATATCGAGGCGATGTTGATGATGGAGCCGGCGCCGCCGGCCACCATGCGGCGGGCCGCCGTCTGGGCACTGAAGACGACGGCGTCGAGATTGAGGTCCATCAAGCGGCGCCAGTCCTCGCGCGTGTGGTCGAGGAACATGGCTCCTATCGAAACGCCCGCGCTGCCGACCCAGACGGTGAGGCCGCCGAGGTCGCTCACGACGCCGTCGACAAAGTTGTCCAGGTCTTCCTGCCGGGTCACGTCGATCGGCATGTCCACGGCGCGTCGGCCGAGCGCCCGCACCTCGTCGGCCACGCCGGCGGCCCGTTCCGGATCGAGGTCGCCGATCGCGACGTCCGCTCCCTCGCGCGCGAATGCCAGCGCGCAGGCGCGGCCAATGCCCGAGCCGCCGCCGGTGATGGCGGCGATCTTGCCCTCCAGCCGCATGTTCAGCCTCCTTCGATCTTGGGGTGCACGGTTTGGCTGCCGCATTGTCGCGAGAATTCGCGGACGGCGGGGATGAGTCCGGAATCTCCCTCACCCTATCCCTCTCCCACGGTGGGGAGAGGGGACCGGATCGACCACCGGCCGGTGGACGGCGTCCTTCGGTGGCCCACGCTGTGTGCAGCGTGGGAGCGGCCGTCCCCCTCACCCTATCCCTCTCCCACGGAGAGAGGGGACCAGACCCGAACAGCGACGGGCTTGCTCGGTGGTCCCCAGCGGGCAAGACCAGGTCCGCGTAGGGGCAGCCCTCGTGGCTGCCCAGTTCGACCCGGACTGGCGCCCACTAGGGGCGCCCTACAAAGGCGGAGCGTTGCAGGGCCTGGATTCCGGCTTTCGCCGGAATGACGAGGGGTTAGGCCAGCGACTAGCAACTGCGTCAGAAACGAACGGGCGGCCCCTCCCAGGCGCTATCCTTTGCGCAAGCGACGAGCAGCGCGCGGCCGGGAGCGGCCGCCGACGCACCCCTAAACCGGAGGATGTCCCATGCCCCCTAGCAGCGAACGCGCCATACAAGAGTTGCGCGGCCCCGCCGCCCTGGTGATGGCGCCGTTCGACGACGACTTGAGGCTGGACCTTGACGCCCTCACCTCGAACATCCAATTCCTGCTGGACGGGGGACTCGAGACCGGCAAGGGATTCATCATCTCGCCGTGCGGCAGCGGCGAGTACCTGACCCTCTCGCCGTCGGAGCACCGCGACATGGTCGCGGCCTCGGTCGAAGCCGCCGCGGGCAAGATCCCGGTGGTGGCGGGCGCCGCGAGCCTGAACCTGGACGAGGTGATCGCCCTCTCACGGGGCGCGGTGGACGCCGGCGCGGAGTACGTGATGATCTCCCCGCCCTGCTACTACCCGATCAGCCAGGAGGGCATGTACGAGTGGTACCGGATCCTCACCGAGTCGATCGACGCCGGGATCATGATCTACGACCAGTCCTGGCGGCAGGACATCGGCACGTCCCTCGGCGTGGAGCTCATCGGGCGGCTGGCCGAGTTTCCGGGCATCGTGTCGCTCAAGTACGGTGCGCCGAACATCATCGAGCCCATGGTCGAGGCGCTGGATCGCTACGCCGACCGGTTCGCCTTCATCGACAACTCGCTGGGCTACACCTCCACGCTGGCCTACATGCACGGCGCCAGCGGGTTCATCTCCGGACCGGCGACCTGGTGGCCCGAGTTCGAGCTGGAGTTCTTCCGCCTGCTCGAGGCCGGAGACTTCGCCGGCGCGGACCGCTGGCACGCGAAGATCGGGCCCTACATGTGGCTGCACCAGAGCGAGGGCGGCCCCGGATGGCGGGAGCTGCAGGACTCGGCCATCATCAAGGCCGCGTTGGACTTTGTGGGGCTGCACGGCGGACCGACCCGGCCACCGTTCCGCGGCGTCAACGACGAGGAACGACTCGTGATCAATGCGGTTCTCGATGACCTGGGCGTGCGGCAGGCGGTGCCTGTCTAGCGGCTGATCCGCGCGGTCAGCCTTGCCCTAGTGCGATGCGCACGTCTTCGGTCGTGTCGCGGAGCACGGTTGGCCGAATCGAGATTTCCTCGATGAGCGTGCGCCCGGGCGTGGCGGCGCAGAAGACGATGGCGTCGGCGACGTCGTCGGCCCCGATCATGGTGGCGCGGTCCTCCGCCGTCGGCGGGCGCGGTCGCTGCGCGAGCAGCGGCGTGTCCACCTCGCCGGGCAGGACCGTGCAGGCGCGGATACCCCGGTTGCGGAACTCGGCGTTGACGCTGCCCATGTAGTTGAGCAGCGCCGCCTTGGACGCCGCATAGGCCGCGCCGCCCAGCGGCCCCGGGCTGTAGACCGCGAACGACGCCACGCTCACGATCGTGCCGCCGCCGCGCTCGATCATGCCGGGAATCAGCCCACGGCAGAGGATCGCCCCGGCGGTGACGTTGATGCGGAAGAGCTCATCGAGGGCGGCGTCCGCCGTCGCCGAGCTGCGGTGGGGCGAGTTGGCGCCGGCGTTGTTGACCAGCACGTCGACCCCTCCCAAGGTCTCCGTCGCCCAGCACGCGAGCGCCTCGACCTGGGATGGGTCCATGAAATCCGCGACGTAGGTCGGGACCTCGGCGCCGCTCGCGTCAGCGACGGCGGCCGCGGCGACGGCCAGGCGATCGGGGCTGCGGCTGGTGAGCGCCACCCGAGCGCCGGCGCGCACGAGCCCGAGCGCGGCGGCGGTGCCGATGGCGCCTCCGGCTCCCGTGACCAGCGCGACCTGACCGTCCAAACGACCCATGCGTCCCTCCGCCGTGGCGACCGCGGACCGCTACTGGCTGCGGCCGCGCGCGGTGACGTGCCAAACGGCCTCAACGATACCCTCCCGCGCGGCGAAGGCATGGTCGTAGAGATTGACGCAGGGACAGATGTGGTTGGGAATGACGCGCAACGTCTGACCGATGGCGAAAGCGCTCGCGTCCGGCGCGGCGATCACGCCGTGCTCGTCGGACACGCTGGTGATGACGGCTTCCGGATGGCCTACCACCATGCCGTGACCGGTGTTTGCCAGCACGCCGGGGCCGCGACGGTCGGAGGTGAGCGCCTTGGCGCCGGCGTCGATGACCACCCGATCGGGCGCCGGCAGGTTCACCACCGTGGCCAGCACCGTCGCCGCGCACCACTCGGTGTGCCCCAGCAGGTGCGCGTGCGACGCGTCGTTGAACACGGCCGTGCCCGGGCGCAGCTCGTCGATGGGCGCGTGGAACGACTCGAGCAGGAACGACGGCGACGAGCCCATGCTCACCTCGCACGGAGCACGGGTCGCAGCCCGGATCGCGTCGGCGACGCCGGTCATCAGCTGCTGGGACTCCGCGGCGGCGGCATGGACGCCGGCCGGATCCGCGGCCTGATAGTCATGCCCTTCGTGGGTGTAGATGCCGCGCAGGTTGAGGCCGTCGGTGTCGAGCGTCTGCCGCGCGAGTTCGACGGCAGCCTCGGCAGTCGCAACGCCGGTGCGACATTGGCCGGTATCGATCTCGATTGACACGTCGATCGTCGCGCTCGCCGACGCGAAGGCCGCGCCGAGCATCCGCACGTGCTCCGCATGATCGACGCCCACGGCGAGGCGGGTGCGCTCGGCGAGCTCCACGAGGCGAATCAGGCGCGACGCGCCGACGACCTGGTTGGCGATGAAGATGTCGTCAAAGCCGGCGTCGGCAAAGGCCTCGGCCTCGCCGACCTTGGCGCAGCAGATGCCCTCGGCGCCCGCCTGCCGCAGACGCGCCGCGACCGTCGCCATGCGGTGGGTCTTGACGTGCGGACGCAGCCGCGAGCCCGCCGTGCGCGCGGTGGCCACCATGCGCGCGATATTGGCGTCGAGCACGGCGAGGTCGATCACCAGCGCCGGGGTTTCGAGGTCCGCCACGGCTCGCCCGACGGCGGCGGAAGGCTCCCGGCTGGAGAGCACGGCTTCGGACGTCATGGGTCTTCGGCGCGGTCCTGCGCTGGCCCGAGTGTACGGCCTGAGGCGCACGTGTCGGTCGTTCGGTGTAGGGGCAGCCCTTGTGGCTGCCCGGTTCGAGTCCGAGGGGCGCCCACAAGGGGCGCCCCTACAAGGCACTGCGCGATGGCGCGATGCCGTGGGCCAGGCGCCGGATGTCGTACCGTTCGATACGTGGATCGGGAATCATATGGGCAGCACCACGCATGAACGTCACGGGTGGTCGGAGGTTGGGTCGGCATGGGCGCTGAGGTCAGGCGGCTGAGCAACTGGATCAATGGCGAGTGGGTGGAATCGGCCAGCACCGATCGCCTGGACGCCGACAATCCGGCGACGGGCGAGGTGATCGCGAGCGTCCCGCTGTCGACCGAGTCTGAGATCGACGCGGCCGTGCAGGCGGCCAAGGCGGCCTTTCCGGCCTGGCGCGACACCCCGGCCGTCGATCGCGGACGGGTGCTATTTCGGCTGCATTCGCTGATGCGGGACCGGTTCGAGGAGCTCTCCCGCACCGTGACCATCGAGAACGGCAAGACGCTGGAAGAAGCCCGAGGAGAGGTCTTGCGGGCCGTCGAAAATGTCGAGGTGGCCGCAGGAATCCCAACCTTGCAGCAAGGCTCGTTTTCCAGCGACATCTCGGCGGCCATCGACGAGCACTCGATCCGCGAACCGCTGGGCGTATTTGCGCAGATCGGACCGTTCAACTTTCCAGCGATGGTGCCCTTCTGGTTCGCGCCGCTGGCGGTGGCCTGCGGCAACACCTTCGTGACCAAGCCCTCGCAAAAGACGCCGCTGAGCCAGACGCTGCTCACGGAGCTGACGGCGGAAGCGGGATTCCCGCCCGGAGTGATGAACCTGGTGCATGGCGAAGGCGAGCAGGCGCAGGCGCTGAGCGCGCATCCCGACGTGGCCGGGGTGTCGTTCGTGGGCTCGACGCCGGTGGCGCGGGCGGTGTACGAAACCGCCACCCGTCACGGCAAGCGGGCGCAGTGCCAGGGCGGGGCGAAGAATCACCTGGTGGTGCTGCCGGACGCCGACCTGGACGCCGCGATTCCGAATATCTGCGGTTCGACCTATGGCTGCGCCGGCCAAAGATGCCTGGCCGGGTCGGTGGTGGTGACGGTGGGCGACGTGCGCGAGGAGCTCACGGAACGGCTGGTCGAAGCAACATCTTCAATTCGGTTGGGTGACGGGCTCGATCCCGACACGGGCATGGGCCCGGTGATTTCCGCCGAGTCGCGCGACCGCGCGTTCACGTATATCGATCAAGCGATCAAAGGCGGCGCTGAAATGCTGCTCGACGGGCGCGGCGCGACGGTCGAGGGGCTGCCGGGCGGCTATTGGGTGGGCGCGACGGTGCTGCACGAGGTGACCCCCGACATGCCGGTGGTGCGCGACGAGATCTTCGGGCCGGTGGTGAGCCTGATGCACGCCGAGACGCTGCAGGACGCCATCGACATGGTAGAAGCCAGCCCCTTCGGCAACGCCGCCACGCTCTACACCAACAGCGGCGGCGCGGCGCGCGAGTTCACGCGGCAAGTGAACGTCGGCAATGTCGGCATCAACGTCGGCGTGGCGGCGCCGATGGCCTTCTATCCCTTTGGCGGACGCAAGCAATCGTTCTTCGGCGACATCCACGCCCAGTCCACCGAGCTGGTGCGGTTCTACACCGACCCGAAGGTCGTGATCACGCGCTGGCCGGACAAGTCGGACGGCCGGGACCCGTGGGACTGAGCGCGCGGGAGGAGCGGCCCAATGGCGCATGAGTATCGCCACTCCGGCGAGCGGCACATTCGCGATAGCGCCTACCTGGAGCGCATCCACCCCGACATCGGTCCCGTGCTGCTCGGCATGGAGGCCGAGGCCGACCGCGACGGCCTGCCGATCACGGAACGGCCGAGCACGCGCCTGCTGTCGCTGGTCGTGCGAGCCATGGGCGCACGCCGCGCGCTGGAGATCGGCACCAACATCGGCTACTCGGCCATCGCCATCGCCTCGGCGCTGGGCGACGGCGGCGAGCTGGTCACGCTGGACATCGACCCGGAGATGCATGAGCGTGCGCGCGTCAACGCGGATCGCGCGGGGGTGGGCCATCGGGTAACGCTGGTCACCGGACCGGCGCTGGAGACGCTCGCTGGAATCGATGGACCGTTCGACTTCGCCTACGTGGACGCCGACAAGGGCTCGTATCCGCAGTACCTCGATGCGGTGGTGGAGCGGCTGCGGCCCGGCGGCGTGGTGGCGCTGGACAACCTGCTGTGGCTGGGTCAGGCGGCGCACGAGCCGGAGGACAGCGACTTCCATCGCGAGTCGACGCCGATCATCCGCGCCTTCAACGAGGCCTTTCTTGCCGACACGCGGCTCGACAGCACGATCGTTCAGGTCGGCGACGGCGTTGGGCTGGGCGTGAAGCGACCGTCTGTTGACTGATAGCCGGATGGCGCGTAGCGTCGCGCCGCGGAACGTGCGTGCCTGAAGGAACTTCCCGATGCTGACCAATCGCGCGAAGCAGCGGCTCCAGAGCGGCAAGGTGGCGCTCGGCGTCAGCTGCGGGATGGGCGCGCCGTTTCTGGCCGAGGTGCTGGCGCGCGCGGGGTTCGACTGGGTGATGGTCGACAACCAGCACGGCATGTGGGACCGGCAGTCCTCGTCCCTGGCCATGATGGGCGTGCGGGCGGGCGGGTCGACGCCCATGGTGCGCGCGCCCGAAAACGACTACTACGCCATCGGCCGGCTACTCGACGAGGGCGCATTGGGCGTGATCGTGCCCATGGTGGAGAACCGCGAGGAGGCCGAGCGGGTGGTCCAAGCCTGCCGCTATCCGCCCGTCGGCAGCCGCTCGGACGGCGTCAGCGGCGCGAGCGTGTACGGCCCCAGCTATCGCGAGCAGGCCAACGACGAGATTCTGGTGGCGATCCAGCTCGAATCACGCGAGGCCATCGAGAGTGCCGACGCAATCATGTCGGTGGAGGGAATCGACGCCTGCTGGCTCGGACCGGCCGACCTGGCGAACTCGCTGGGCCACGCGCGCAACACGCCCGAGCACGACGCGGCGGTAAACGAGATGATCGCGGCCTGCAAGCGGCACGGAAAGGCCGCGGGCATCGCTGCGGGCAGCGTGGAGCAGGTCGAGAAGTGGGTGGCGGCCGGCTGCACCTTCGTCAGCGCCGGCGGCGACAAGATCTACGTGGGAAGCAGTGCGGCGGCGGAGTTCAACGCCCTGGCGAGCTTACGGGAGTAACGAGACATGGCACGCATCGACTCATTGACCAATCCCGTCAAGGCCAAGCTGCGCCGCGGCGAGGTGGCCCTGGGCGTCGGTGTCGCGCTCGGCAGCCCAAACATCGTGGAGCTGCTCGCGCGGCAGGGGTTCGATTGGGTCTTGATCGACAATCAGCACGGCACCTGGGGGCGGGAATCCACCTCGGCGGCGTTCATGGCGGCGAGGGCCGGTGGCGCGGTGCCCATTCCCCGAGTGCTCAGCAGCGAGTACACCGCCGTCGGGCACCTGCTCGACGAGGGCTGCACCGGGATCGTCGTGCCGATGGTGGATTCGCCCGAGGAGGCGGAGCAGGTCGTGCACGCCTGCAAGTATCCGCCCGCGGGCGGCCGGTCGCTCGGCGCGGCGGGGGCGATTGCGCAGTGGCCGGAGTACATGAACCGGATCAACGACGAGCTGCTCATCATGGTGCAGATCGAGTCCAAGCAGGCCGCCGAGGCGGCCGACGAGATCATGGCGGTGGACGGCGTCGACGGAACCTGGGTCGGCCCGGCCGACCTTGCCGCGTCGATCGGGCACGCGCAGGGAAGCACGGAGCACACGGATTGCGTCGTCGGCGTGTTCGAGGCCTGCCGGAACCAGGGCAAGATTCCGGGCATCTCCGCCGGCCCGCCCGACTCCGCGAAGCGCTGGATCGAGCACGGGGCGCGCTTCGTCACCCTCGGTGCCGACGTGCTCTACGTGCTCCAGGGCGCGCAGGCGGAGCTGGAGGCCTTCGGCCGCGAGCCGGGCTTGGGCGACTGGTCGTAGCCCAAGCGTCCGCGCCTCTGGCTCACCAGGGTGTCCAACCGTGAGATCAAGTCCCGTTCGTGGTGAGCCCTTCGGCAGGCTCAGGACAGACTCCGTCGAACCACGCCCTTGGACCAGCCCAGAGCCTGCCCCGTGCTTGACACGAGGGCGAACGGATAGCCGCCGCTCCCCCGACATCCAAAGCCGAAGCTAGCCACCCGATGAGACCTGGGAGCCAGGGTCCGGGGCCGCTGAAGGTCGATGAGGTCCGCAGGCTCCTACAGGCAATCGATGAAACGCCTGAGACGGTCATCCCGATCCACTTGCTGCGCTTCGGGACGAGCCAGGCCTACGCCGTTGGAGACGCGGGATCGCCTGACGCGGTGGTCGTGCAGAGAGACAGCCTGCCGGAGGAGCCGTTCGGACTAGGGACCAATGCGCAGGGGCTCTGGGACCTGCTGCGCGGCCTCGACGGTTGGACGTGCGTGGAAGTGGTGCCGGCGGTGGCTCCTCGGCTGGGCGCGCTGATGAACGAAGCCACGGGAGTTCGCGTCCGCTACTACGAGGGCGTCTACCACACTCTCACCGAGCCGGCGCCGGTATTCGAAGATTCGGCAGTCCGGCAATTGGGCATCCGTGACGCCGGCCTGCTGGCCGGCTACGGAATACACGGCGGAGACTTCGGCAGCTTGTCCAGGCTGTTGCTCGAGGGTGTGGTCGCGGGCGCGGTGGTGGATGGCCAAGTTGTCGGAACGGCCCACACCAGCGCCGTCATCGACCGATACGCCGACATCGGGGTCGAAACGCAGGGAGCCTGGCGCGGGCGAGGATTCGCCACGGCCGCCGCGTCCATCGTGGCGAGGCGGGTCCAAGAGCAAGGTCGAATCCCCGTCTGGAGTTGCGGCGAGGACAACCTGGCGTCGCTCCGAGTCGCCGAGAAGCTGGGGTTCGAGGAAGTTTCCCGCCTCACCTACGTGATCAAGGGGACCTGAAGCGATACCAGTCGCGCCCCGCGTGAATCGGGGGCAGGCTCACCTCCAGGTTTCCCATGCGCCTCCAGATTCAACCGGACTGGATTCCGGCCTTCGCCGAAATGACGGCGGGGTTACACATTGGCCTCTTTCCAGGGGATAGGGACCCGGTGCAAAGTCTCCTACGGAATCAGCAGCAGCTTCCCGGTCGTGGCGCGGCCTTCGAGGTCGGTGTGGGCTTGCGCGGCGTCGGCCAGGGCGTATTCGCCGTGGATCTTCAGCTCCAGCGAGCCGTCCGCGACCCAGCCGAGCACGGACGAGGTGCGCCAGGCGAACTCTTCGGAGGTGATGAGATGGTGCCCAAGGCTCGGACGCGCCAGGAATAGCGAGCCCTTCTGGTTGAGGACCTGCGGGTCCATGGGCGGCACGGGCCCGCTGGCGGCGCCGAAGAGCACCATGTAGCCGCGCGGCTTGAGGCAGTCGAGCCCACGGTCGAAGGTGGCCTTTCCGACCCCGTCGTAAACCACGTCCACGCCGGTCCCGTCGGTGAGCTCGCGGACCCTGGGCAGGAAGTCCTCCTCGGTGTAGTTGATGACGTGATCCGCGCCAACGTCGCGCGCGACTTCCGCCTTGGCGGGCGTGCCGACCGTCGTGATGACTTCCGCGCCTGCTTTCTTCGCCATCTGAATGATCAGACGACCGGCGCCGCCGGCGCCCGCGTGCACCAATGCGGTGTGGCCGGCGCGCAGCGGAAAGCTCGACGTCGTGAGGTAGTGCGCCGTGCAGCCCTGGAGCATGACGGCAGCGGCGGTGCGGGTATCCAGCGCTTCCGGAATGCGGACCAGCCGGTCGGCCGCGACGGCCTGCAATTCGGCATTTGAACCGATTTCGGTGCCGTGCGCGACGCGATCGCCAGCCTCGAGCGTCGTCACGTCCGACCCGACCTCCACCACCACGCCCGCGCCTTCCATGCCGAGGGTGAAGGGCGGCTCAACCGGGTAGCGGCCGGTGCGCTGGTAGGTGTCGATGTAGTTCACCCCGGCGGCTTCGGTGCGCACCAGGACTTCGTTGGGCGCGGGCGACGGGTCGGGGATGTCTTCGTAGCTGAGCGCCTCGATGCCGCCCGGCGTGTTGACGCGAATGGCTTTCATGGGTGTGTCCTCTGCGGCGAGAAAACGCCAGCATAGGACGCGGCGCGGCAGCGCAGGAACGCGCGTGCCTTATATTCCGGCCCGTGCGCATCCCCGACGTGCTTCAAACGCTGCGCCCGCTGATCGCCGGCGTGTATCTGCCGGCGTTCCTGATGTTCTTCGGCGTCGGAATGCTGACGCCCACGCTGCCGCTGTTCGCGGCGGAGCTGGGCGTGAACTACACGCTGGTGACGCTGGCGGTGGCGGTGACCGGGCTGGGCACGCTGCTCTGGAACGTCCCGGCCGGTCTGCTGCAGGCGCGCTGGAGCGAGCATCGCTCGGCGATCGTGGGACTGCTGGCGGTGGCGGCGGCGACGCTGGCGATGGGCTTCACGCGCGACTACACCTTGGTGGTGGTCTTCCGCGCGCTGGCGGGAATCGGCATGGCGACCTGGACGATCTCGCGCATGTCGCACCTGGTGGCCGCCGTGCCGCAGCACCACCGCGGACGGGCGATGTCGCTGTTCGGCGGGATCATGCGTATCAGCCTGTTTCCCAGTCCCGCCATCGGCGGCGCATTGGCGGAGCTGGTGAGCTACGAGGCGTGCTTCCTGGTGGCGGGACTCTTTGCCGCCGTCGGTGTGCTGCCGATGCTGCTGATGCGGCACCGCGTCGAGCGGCCGCTGGGCAGCGTGCCCGCGCGGCACGTGGCGCCCGCCAGCCTGTGGGCGGTGCTGCGGGGGCACTGGCGCGACCTCGCGACCGCCGGCACGGGGCATGTGCTGGCGTCGGCCGTCCGCGCGGGACGACAGGTGATCATTCCAATCTACGGGGCATTCGTTCTCGGTCTGGACGCGGCGGAAATCGGCGTGGTGGTGAGCGCCTCGGCGGCCATCGACATGACGCTGTTCCCGGTTGCCGGCTACGTGATGGACCGGTTTGGGCGCAAGTTCACCAACGTGCCGTCCATGTTCATGCTCGGGGCGTCGATGGCCGTGCTGCCGCTGGCGCAGGACTTCGTGGGATTGATCGTGGTGGGGCTCTTCGCCGGCGTGGCCAACGGGTGGGGGTCGGGTGCCATGCTGACCCTGGGCTCGGACCTGGCGCCCCGCGAGTCGCCGGGCCCGTTCCTGGGCGTCTGGCAGTTCATGGGCAACACGGGCATGACCGGCGGGCCGCTGATCGTCGGCGTGGTGGCGGATGCCGCCGGTCCGGACGCGGCGCCGTTCTACCTGGCGGCGGCGGGGTTCGCCAGCGGGCTGATATTCCTGCTGTTGGTGCGAGAGACGCACCGGGTGCGAGGGCAGCCGGCGACGGCGTCGGCGTAGGTGGGGCCTTGGCGCCATTCGGTGCGGGCGGGTCTCAGACCCGCCTCTACCTGACGCTCAGTCCCACGCTGCACGCAGCGCGGGCCACCGGGCCGGTGTAGGGGTAGCCCTTGTGGCTGCCCGGATCGAACCGGACGGGCGCCCACTAGGGGCGCCCCTACGCGGACGGGGGCGTTACCACGGCATGTCGGGTGGACATACGTTCCAGTCGCTCCGGATCGGGTTCGGGAAGGCCCTCCGTAGCCGGCGCGAAGGTCAGATCCGGTTCGATCTCAAGCGCCGGCGCCGCCAGGTCCTGGCGGTAGAACTTCGACGACGGGAACAGGTCGCCGGGATAGGTGAAGTTGGGCAAGGTGGCCAACTCGACGCAGAGCGCCGCGCCCACGGAGCTCTCGAGCATCCCGCCGATCCATACCGGTATGCCGGCGTCGCGGCAGACGTCGTGCATGGCGACCGAATTGGTGAAGCCGCCCGCGCGGCCGGGCTTGATGTTGACGTAGTGGCAGGCGCCGATGCGGATGGCCTGCTCCACCATCTCCAGGTCGCGCGCGGATTCGTCCAGGCAAATGGGCGTCTCGATGGCTCGCGCCAGCTCCGCATGGTCGAGGATGTCGTTCCAGCCCAGCGGCTGCTCGATGAAGGCCAACCCCAGCTCGTCGATGGCCTCGAACGTGTCGAGGTCGTCGAGGGTGTAGCCCGCGTTGCAGTCGATGTGGATGAGGTGATTCGGAAACGTCGAGCGCACGGCACGCAGCATGTCGACGTCCCAGCCCGGCCGCACCTTGAGCTTGGTGCGCGGGAAGCCGGCGTCCACGGCCTGCTGCATGTTGCCGATCAGCATGTCGATGGAGTCCTGCACGCCGAAGTCGGCGCCGGCGATGACCGGGCGCGTCTCGCCGCCGAGCAAGCGGTGGACCGGCGTGCCGGTGATCTTGGACTCCAGCGTCCACCAGCACAGCTCGACCGCCGCCTTGGCGAACCCGTTGCCCTTGGCGAAGGCGAGCCGGTCGTGCAGGTCCCGGGCGGTGTCGTACTCACGCCCCACGACGTGCGGGCCGAACACCTCGGCCACCAGGTAGAAGACGCCGCCGGCGCACTCGTTCACGTAGTGCGGGGCAAAAAACGGGGTCGCCTCGGCCCAGGCCTCGTGGTCGCCGCTGGTGGCCTTCACGAGCACGGAGTCGATGTCGTGGTCCTCGCCATAGGCGGTCCGCCAGGGGTAGATGAGCGGCATTCGGACGTAGTAGACGTCCAGGCGGTCGATGCGCATGCGGGCCTCCTCTGATAGGCATGGTGACGGGACGGGACACGGGATGCAATAGGAGTCCGGCGGCGAGACCCGGCGGAGACCCGCGGCTAGTTCGGAGCTATGGCGTGCGGCGTTTGCGGAGGGCGACCGTCGGCTTGGGCGGAGCCGCGACCGAGCCTTCCAGTCGGACTTGCGGCAGCCAGCGCAACGGTCGCGGCAGCCACCAGTTGCGCGAACCCAGCAGCTTCATCGAGGCCGGCACCAGGATGGAGCGGATGAGCGTGGCGTCGATGGCGACGGCAACCGCCAGCCCGAAGCCGATCTGCTGGAACACGACGAGGTCTCCGGAGGCGAATCCGCCGAACACCGCCACCATGATCAGGGCGGCGCCGGTGATCAGCGCGCCCGTCCGCCGCAGGCCAAACGCCACGGACTCGGCGTTGTCGCCGGTCCGTTCGAAGCGCTCGCGAATTCGGCTCAGCAGGAACACGTGATAGTCCATGGAGAGTCCGAACAGCACGGCGAAGAGCAGAATCGGCACCCAGGCCTCGATGGCCGCGACCTTCTGAAAGCCGAGCAGATCGGCGGCGAAACCCATCTGGGAGACCAGCACGATCAGGCCATAGGCGGCCCCGACCGCCAGGAGATTCATGAGGATCGCCTTGGCGGGCACGATTAGCGAGCGGAAGACGACCAGCAGCAGGACGAAGCTGATGCTGAGAACAATGCCGAAGACCACCGGGGTGTATTGGGTGGCCACGTCGAAATAGGCCACGTTCTGCGCCGTGACGCCGGTGACGTAGGCCTCGGCCTCGACATCGGCGAGCGCCCGCGGAATAACCTCGTCGCGCAGACGGCGGACGGCGTCGGCGCCGGCTCCACTGGTGGGTTCGGCGACCAGCGGCACCGTGATAAGCGCGGCCGAGCCGTCGCGGCTGATTTCGAGGCGCGAGGGACCGAAGTCCGGGGCTTCGGCGAGCGCCGTCTGCAGCCGGGCGACCGCTGCCTGCACGTCGGCAGCCGACGTGTCGCCGTCGATGACGATCTGGGCCGGCGAGACCAGGCCGCCGAGGAAGTCGCCCTGCAGCACGGCGAGCCCGTCGTGCGTCCGAGTCCCCGGCGGCAGGCTCGAAAGGCTGGAGGAGCCCGTGTTGATGCCAATGTTGGGCACCGCGGCCGCGGCCAGCAGACTCACGACGATGACCAGGCTAACGATCGGTCGGCGCATGACGGCGTATGACAAGCGGTCCCACAGCGGGCGGCCGCGCCGGCGCTTTGCCATGGCGGCGAGGCGCCCCAGAAGCGGGATGCTAAACGCATCGACGCGGTCGCCCATGAGGCTGAGAACCGCCGGGAGTAGCGTGAGCGCCGCGAACACCGCGGCGGCGACCACGAGGATCGCGCCGGCCGCGAGTCCCTGGAACACGTTGACGGGAATGACCAGCAGCCCGAGCAGGGCCACGATGACGACCAGGCCGCTGATCAGCACCGCACGGCTCGCGGTAGCTCCCATGGTCGTGATCGCATCAACGGTGTCGCGGCCCGCGCGGCGCTCCTCGCGGTAGCGGGAGACGACAAATAGCGAGTAGTCGATGCCGACGGCCAGACCCATCATCGTGACCATGTTGACCACGAAGAACGAGAGGTCGAACACTTGGCCGATCAGCGCGGTCACACCCAGGGCGATGACGATCGCCACGCCGGCGAGAATGATCGGGAGCAACGCCGCGGCCAGGGCGCCAAAGACCAGGACAAGAATCAGAAAGGCGATTGGCAGGGCCACCAGCTCACCCTTTTGCAGGTCGCGCTCGGCAATCTCCCGGAAGTCCTGGCCGCCGGTGGCGCGACCGGTCACGTGCGTGGTGAAGCCTTCGGCTTCCATGGCGTCGACGACCGCGTGGACGTGGTGGACGTTGACGATGGCGTCCTCGAGTCCGCCGCTCATGAGCACCGGCAGCAGCAACGATCGGCGGTCCCGCGATACCAGCGAGGGATCGCCGGTCTGGTAGTAGCTGAACACGCCCTGGACCGTTGCCGGGCCGAGCGCGGTGAGGTCGGCTTGCAGTTGCTCGACCACGGCGCGGAAGGACGGCTCCTCCACGACGCCCGCCTCGGACCGCACGATCACAAGCTCGGTGACGCCGTCCGGACGGTCGAACCGTTCGGCGATGATCCGATCGCCGCGCGCGTAGTCGGGGTTGTTCGAGATCCGCTGATCGGTCGTCAGCGTGCCGCCCAGCTGCGTCGCAACCAGCGCGCTCGCCGCCACGAGCATGGCCGCCCAAATGACGATCGTGCGCCAGGGGTGGCGCGCGCAATGGGCGGCGAGCCCTCCCAGCGAGAGCTCGGGAATAGGAATGCCGCCGCCGGCTCGAAGGCCCTGCACGCGGCGCACAAACCGCCTCATCGATCCGCCCCCGGGCCGCGCTTGACCAGGCTAGATTCCAACTAGCTCCCGTCTGCGCCTACGCCGCGCGTGGCACGTGCGAAACAAGAGGCGGCGCTCCCGGACGTACGCACCACGATTCTCGAGTCGCGGAGAGCGGCAATCAGAGCCGCATGCTAGGTCCAGCCAGTGTGTGGCGCGCACGGACGGCGCCTGTGTGAGTTCCGCGACGCCGAGAGCGAGCGCGCCGGCGCTTTGTAAGGAGACTTACATTGCCGATTGCGCCGCGAGGTCCGGCGCTCCCCCAGCTTGGATGCGCAGACGTGACCCGTAGGGGCGGGTTTGAAACCCGCCCCTACCCCGAAGGCTTTCGCCTAGACCGGCTTGCCGCCGTGGACCATGAGCACCTGGCCGGTAGCCAGGCGGTTGTGGACCACGAAACCCATGATTGCGTCGGCCACGTCCTCCGGTTCGCAGACGCGCTGGAGATAGGTGCCGGTGCGGGCGCGTTCGCGGTTGGTGTCGGCGTAGGTGGGGTCGGGATGGTCGTAGTGCCACTCGGTGTTGATGAACCCGGGCGCGACGCAGTTGACCCGCACGTCGGGAGCCAGCGCCCGCGCGAGCGTGCGGGTGAGGCTGTGCACGGCGGCCTTCGAGGCGCAGTAGGGAATCGAGCTGCCGGAGTCGCCGATGCCGGCGACCGACCCCACGTTCACGACCACGCCCGCGCCGCCGGCGCGCAGGTGGGGCGCCGCGGCGCGGGTGACGTTGAACAGACCCTGGACGTTGGTGGCGAAGATGACCTCCCAGGCTTCGTCCTCCACGCTGTCGAGGTTCAAGACGTCGCTGAAGCGGGTGACCGCCGCGTTGTTGACCAGGATGTCGAGGCCGCCCAGGGCATCGGCCGCCTCGGCGACGAGCGTGCGCGCGGCGTCCGGCGAGCTGACGTCCGCCGCAATGGAAACAGCGGTCACGCCGTGGGCGCGGGCCCCTTCCACGACCGCATCGGCGCGGTCTTTCGAACGCACGTAGTTCACGGCGACGGAGGCGCCGCGCTCGGCCAGCATCTCGACCGTGGCGGCGCCGACGCCGCGGCTGCCTCCAGTGACCAGTGCGCGTTTGCCGCTGAGCGTCATTGCTGGGACTCCTTCGATCCGCCTGTTGGACTGGCATGGTACGCGTCCACCGTTGGCGGCAAGCCGGACGGCGGGTGAGAATCGGGGGCCGCCCGGACCGCCGCGCGGCTCACCGACGGGTTTCCGCGTGCCCAACCGCTTAGCCGCCGAGTCCAGCCCCTACCTCTTGCAGCATCAGCACAACCCGGTGGACTGGTTTCCCTGGGGCGAAGAGGCGCTGGCCAAGTCGCGCGACGAGAACCGGCCGATCTTCCTGAGCATCGGCTACGCGGCCTGCCACTGGTGCCACGTGATGGAGCACGAGTCGTTCGAGGATGACGACACGGCGGCCTATCTCAACGAGCACTTCGTGTCGATCAAGGTGGACCGCGAGGAGCGGCCTGACCTGGATCAGATCTACATGAGCGCGGTGACGGCGATCACGGGGCACGGCGGATGGCCGATGACGGTGTTTCTGATGCCCGACGGGCGTCCGTTCCACGGCGGCACCTACTTCCCGCCCGAGCCGCGCTACGGCATGCCGTCATTCCTCCAACTGCTGCAGCAGGTATGGGAAGCCTGGGTGATTCGGCGCGACGACCTGGACAACGGCGCCCAGCAGCTCGTGGAGGCGCTGCAGCGCGTGCAGGTGGGCGCGTCGGCAAGCGAGCTCACGGAGCACACGCTCAGCCAGGCCAGCCGCGTGCTGGCGGCCAGCCACGACCGGCAGCACGGCGGCTGGGGCGCGGCGCCCAAATTTCCGCAGCCCATGGCACTCGAGTTCCTGCTGCGTCGGCACTTGGCCACGGGCGAGGGGCTGCTGCGAGAGGTGGTGGAGCGTTCCCTGACGAAAATGGCGCGCGGCGGCATCTACGACCAGTTGGGCGGCGGCTTCCACCGCTACAGCGTCGACGCCGAGTGGCTGGCGCCCCACTTCGAAAAAATGCTCTACGACAACGCGCAGCTAGCGCGGGTGTACCTGCACGCCTGGCAGATTACCGGCAATCCCGAGTACCGGGCGGTGGTGGAGGCGACGCTGGATTACGTGGCGCGCGAGATGACGCACCCGGCCGGCGGATTCTTCAGCACGCAGGACGCCGACTCGGAAGGCGAGGAGGGCAAGTTCTTCGTCTGGTCGCTGGCCGAGGTGGATGAGCTGCTGGGCGACGACGCGCCGCTATTCCGCGATGCCTATGACGTTTCGCCGAACGGCAACTGGGAGGGCAAAACCATCCTGCGGCGGGTGCGCGACGCCGACGTGCTGGCATCGATGCACGGTCTGGCGGCCGAGGAGGTCGAGGCGCGGCTGGCGCTGGGGCGGGCGGCGCTGCTCGCGCGGCGCGAGGGCCGCATCCGTCCCGGTCTGGACGACAAGGTGCTGACGGCGTGGAACGGCCTGATGCTGGCGACGGCGGCGGATGCGGCGCGGGTGCTCGATCGCAACGACTACCTCGACATGGCGGTGCGCGCCGGCGAGTTTGCGCTGCGCGAGCTGCGCCGTCCCAACGGACGACTGTGGCGCACGTGGCGCAACGGGCAGGCCAAGCTGAACGGCTATCTGGAGGACTACGCGTGCCTCGCATCCGGACTGGTGGAGCTTTACCAGACGACGTTCGATCCCCGATGGTTCGAGGGGGCGTGCGAGCTGGCGGACGCGATGCTGGCGCACTTCGCCGATCCCGCCGGAGGCTTCTTCGACACCAGCGAGGACCACGAAACACTAATCACCCGACCTAAAGACGTGCAGGACAACGCCACGCCGTCGGGCAACGCCATGGCGGCGACGGTGTTGGCGCAGCTTGCCGCGCTGACGGGCGACGCCCGATACGCCGATGCGGTGGCGCAGGCGCTGCCGCTCGTGGGGCGATTTGCCGGCGAGCATGCCACCGGGTTCGGACAGTGGCTGTGCGCGGCCGATTTCACGCTCGCGGGCGCGCACGAGGTGGCGATCGTGGGCGACCTCGAGGATCCCGGCACGCGCGGGCTGATCGACGCCGCCTTCGCCACCTACCGACCGCGCCAGGTGGTCGCGGCGGCGGCGCCTTCCGAGTCGACCGCGGTGCCGCTATTGGCCGGTCGGTCGGCGGTCAATGGGGCGGCGACCGCCTATGTGTGCCGCAACTTCGCCTGCGAGTTGCCGGTCACGGATGCCGCCGGCCTCACGGCGCAACTGGCCGGATAGCGCCGGGTCGGTAGGATGGGGCAAATGCGAAGTCGGGAGCTGCGATGGACGTCCTGCGAATAACGCCGCGGGGATTCTGCCATGGCGTCGTGGACGCCATCCGCCTGGCGCAAGAGGCCGGTCAAACGCACGAAGGCCCCGTGTACATGCTGGGCTATCTGGTGCACAACGCCCACGTGGTGCAGGAGCTGGCCCAGTACAACGTGAAGCTCATCGATCTTGACGATCGGTTTGCGGGGCTGGAGAAGATCGAAAGCGGCACCGTGATCCTCACGGCGCACGGCGTATCGCCGGCGGTGAAATCCCGGGCGATGGACCGCGGGTTGACGGTGATCGACGCCACCTGCTCCGACGTCTATGTGACGCACGACCTGATCATCGACCTGGTCGACAAGGGCTACCAGATCATCTACGTGGGCAAGCCGGGCCACCCCGAGCCGGAAGGCGCAATCGGCGAAGCGCCCGACCATGTGCATCTGGTCTCGTCGACGGACGACGTGGCCAAGCTCGATCTCGGTGCGGAGCACATCGCCGTGACGACGCAAACCACGCTGAGCGTGTGGGACACCGAGGACATCATCTCCAGCATTTTGGACAAATACCCCGACGCCGAGGTGCACAACGACATTTGCCTGGCTACCCAGGATCGCCAGGAAGCGGCCGTTGCCGCGGCCGACGAATGCGATCTGGTGCTGGTCGTGGGAAGCGAGCGCAGCTCCAACTCACGGCGCCTGGTCGAGGTGGTGCGTGACATCAAGGGCAAGCCGGCGTATCTGGTGGACACCGTCGCGGAGATCGATCTGCAGTGGTTCGTGGATACGAAGCGCGTGGGGATTACCGCCGGAGCTTCAACGCCGGCGCGGGTGACCCGCGAGGTGATCGAGTTCGTGGAGGCCTACGAGCCGGCGATCTCGGCCCCCAACGGGGGAACCGAGCAGGACTAGAGCCGCTCGGACGAACCGGTTTGCCCGGCTTCCGCGTTGAGGTCGTCGACGACAAATGGCAGCAGCGGCACACCCAGTTCGCGCGACTCGTCGAAGCGCTCCCACTCGATCTCGCCGGGCACGTAGATGCGCGACGTACCTTCCACGCGAGCACAGTCGTGGAACAGCGCGATCTGCTGATCGACGAGGGCGGTGAACGCATCGGGCGGCATGAAGGCCGCGACGTCGATGGCGTGAAACCAGTGGCCGGTGTCGCCCTGGCTCCCATCGGGCTGCGGACGCCCCACCTTGGGACCAAAGCTGGCGCCGGCGAGCACGCCGGCCAAAAGGTCGACCACTTGCGCCAGACCGATGCCTTTGGGCCCGCCGATGGAGACGCCGGAGCCTTCGGCGAGATCGGCGGGATCCCGGCTCGGCTGGCCGTGGCGGTCCAAGATCCAGCCCTCGGGCACCGTCTGCCCCAAGCGTTCGGCAATCGCCACGCGCGAGTTGGCCGAGACGGACATGGCCATGTCCAGCACGATGGGGCGCTCCCGAGCCGCGGGAATGGCGAAGGCGATGGGGTTGTTGCCGACCATTCGCTTCCGCCCGCCAAAGGGGAACATCGTGGGCCCGGCGTTGGTGGCGGCAAACCCGATCATCCGGTGCGGCAGCGCCATCATGGCGAAGTGGGCCGCCGCGCCGAAGTGGTTGCTCCCCCTGGTGAACCCGGTGGCCGCCCCACTGGCGCCGGCTTTCCGAATGACTGCCTGCATGGTGAAGTGGCCCGCAACCGCACCTGGGGCGCGATCACCGTCCACGTGAACCGTCGCAGGCGTCTCGCTGACGATTCGTGGCTGCGCGGTCACGTTGGTCGATCCGCGCCGGATCTCCTTGCAGTACTTCGGCAGCATCACGTGGCCATGGGTCCGGACGCCGCGCATGTCGGCGGCAATGAGGTTATCGGCCAGGATGCCGGCGTCGTCGGCGCTCAGGCCGACACTTCGCAGAAGCGCGAGATCGAAGCGGCGGAGGTCCGCTTCGGGGATGCGGACATATTCATCGGGCGACATGATGTGGCCGATTCGGGGAATGCGGAATGCCTCAGAATCGTACGCCAAGCATGGATCGGCGAAGGCCCGGAGCGCGCGGCGCGTGCGATCTCGGTCGTGTCGGCCGGTGCGCCGCGGGCGACGCCGGTCCGGGTTGCTACGATCGTCGCCGCCGGTCCGACTGGAACAATGCCATGCCCGCGCTCGACGATGCCGCCATGGAAGCCGTGGTCCAGGCGCTTTACGCGCATCCGAACCGCCGCCACGCGGTTCCGGTTGATTCCGAGGACGCCGTGGGAAGTCTGCGGCTAGGCCTAGAGGCGACGGTCACGCGGCTGCACGGAAGCGACGCCATGTGGGGTCGAGGCGTTCGGATCGAAGTCGAACGCGACGATGACGGCATACCGCATCGGGCATGGCTCTGGCGCGGACTGGTCGGTGGACAGCGACCGATGCGGGACGGTTTCAGCAGCGAGCCGCGACGCGTCCGCGCCTAGCCTGCCGCCGCTACACAACTTCCTACCTCGCCCACCCATCCGAACCTAGGACCTGTCAATCCACCACACACTTCCCGTCATCCTCCTACACCCCATTTGGGAGGACAGTGCCGTCTTCCGCGGCAGTCCCGTAATCCATAACCTGCTCGACCGATTGCTTCGGGCACCCTGGCCCCACCACATCCACAAAGTCCCCGGCGGATCGTGAAGTGAAGCTCGCGCGCGGCAGCAGGCTCAGCAGGAGCCCCAAACTCACGAGGGCGAGAACCGCGGAGGCTAATCGGAACCGCAGGTTAACTTTCCGACTCCCGCGTCGCCTCCTATCGACCGAGACGCTGCTCGTGCACTAACATCCGCGCGATCAACCTGATTCGTCAACGACCAACCGATCATCCAAACGTCCAAGTCCAAAGTCGAAATAGTAGTCCAATATCACTCGAAACACGTTCACCGAGGTAATCCCTGAGTAGACCGCACTCCGACCGCCTTTCGGAAGATAGTATGCCGCCAGAATATCGTGAGTATTGATGAGCTCCGGCAAATAACCGTGATCAGACATGATAACGATCATTGGCGGGGTCTCAGTCGAGTCAAGAATTGCATCGATCACATCAAGCAATTCTGAATTCAGCCAAGCGACCTGCCCATAGAAAGCACGCCCAACAGAAGGATCATGATCGTCGCTCCACTCCCGTAACTCCAGCTCCCCGTCGCTTCGAGTTGTATAGGAGGTATTGCCATATCGATCAAAATAGTAGGGGAAGTGCGGCTTCACCAAATGCGCAACCACCAGTTTTGGACTATCTCGATTGCCAATCTCTTTCATGTATTCGATCCATTGAAGCGCCCTATGTGGATGCTCCGAACTGAATGATCCCGAGACTATACAGTTCAGACAAGGATCGCGATCGATGTGCTTTACAAGCGTCGTCTGGAGGAAATGACGCATAAATCTGTTAGAGACGTTGATTGCATTCCCAATCGTATAGGGGTAGTGGGTGATAAGATCCGTCTCCCTATATCTAGACTCGATTGGCCCTGAACTCGTAAAGTCCACCACGAGATCGGCATTGCGATTGGTGGTGGTCATGAACCACCCTGATGAGACATGAATATATTCGTATCCAATATTGGTGAGAATCTTCCCAAGTGCATGGTCGAGGCTTGCATAGTATATCTGGTATATGTCCGTAATTGAGCTCCACCAATTGGCGGTTGCGCTTCGATTGCTCTTGTCAGTCAGATAGCTCATATTAAGCGACGATGTGGTTGAGGATGGCGTCGACGTATAGTTGCTGGTCGCTTGTGGATCTACATAAAAGCCACGGTCTTCCAGCTCACCGACAAACTCGCTGTTGTCGAATGACGCCGGCGATCCACTTCGAGGATAGGCGTCTGGGATGATGTAGTAGATATCCGGCATCTCACTCGGATCAATCCTCCCCGTAACCTCGGTGATTCGCTCGTCAATGACTATCGGGTCTTTGAGCGCTCCAACGTCCTGGGCGTCGGGTGCGGCAAAGAGGACGAGCCCGATCTGGTACAGCGGCGCCACGAGCAGGAGGCAACTGGCGTAGTTCAAGACTCGCCCGATCGCGTGCGGGAACGCCGAGCGCCCTCGCAGGACCAGGACCAGGGCGCCGATCACCGGTACTCCCAAGCCAAGCAGAAATCGACTGTCGGGATGATCCTCGGGACCAACGAAGATGTGCCCGTAGGAAAAGAAGCCCATTCCAAGGAGTCCGGTCAGCAATGCCGCGGATGCCGCGCTCTTGAGGAGGACGCGCAGCCCGAGGAAGACGCCCGTGACACCCGCCAAAATGACCGCTCCCGGCACAATTGCTTCATGCGCTTTGAGGAGAAACAGATTGCTGGAGAGATAGTGGAGGATGGCGAACACCGGGATCAGCCATGGATAGACGTAGATCGCTCGACGCCTTGATTCAGGCGCGGCTGGCCGGCTCGTCACGCTCAGCCAGGCGCCAACCGGCCGTAGCCTCCCGGCGATCTGCCTGAATGCTCGACTGAGGCGGCGAGCAACCGGGGGGCTGAGCAGCAGCGCCAACAGCCCGGCGGCAATCCCGCCCGCGAGGCGCAACCGATCCAGCCAGGAGCCTTCCAGCGCCGCTCGCCAGCCGTCACCCCGCCATATCAATTCATACGCCAGCGGGCCCTGCTCGGTCGCATCGAGATTGAGCGTCGGTCCTCCACCCTCACCGCCGGCCGCCGTGGCGCCGAAGATGGCGTGATTCCTCCGCTCATCCGACACCCAAAGCTGCAGAATCAGCGCCTCTCCGGGCACTGGATAGTAGGGCGGGAATTCAAGCACGTATGCCTGGGGGAGATGACTGGGCTTAATCGCAACCCGGTGCTGGCGGACGACCTCTCGGTCCGGTCCTTGCACCAGCGCGGCCACCACCGGCGCCTCGCCGCGCCCCACACCGGCAGCACCCCAGATGCGAATCTCCGACACCGCGCCAATCCCGTCATCCAAGACCTGCTCGACCGAATGCTCGGGCCACACTGGGCCCACCACATCCACAATGTCATCGGCGGATCGTGCAATGAAGCTCGTGCGCGGCAACAGGCTCAGCAGCAGCCCCAGGCTGACCAGGGCGAGAAGCGCGGAGGCTAGCCGGAGACGCGAGTCAGGCAGAGGAATTGCCTCGAGGTCGGAGAGACGCAGTTGCACATCCGCGATATCGGCAGATCACGCGGGGAGGGGCACGCGCTAGGAGGTTTCGGCTTCCAGTGCCGCGAGCGCCTCGGCGGCCTTCTGCTTCTTGGCCGGGTCGGGATCCCGGGCGACGATGCGCTGCAGGGTGGCGCGGGCCTCGATGCCGCCTTTGGCGGCCACCTCGAAGGCCATGGCATCGCGCTTTTCGTTGTACTGCGTGTCGAACTCGCCCATGTTGAGGTCCCAGTCGCGCCAGTAGTACTGGTGCTGACCCGACGCCCAGCCGGCGTAGATGTCCTCCCACGTGACATCGGGGTCGTGTGGATTCAAGCTGCCAGGCAAGATCGGATCGGCGAGCCGCTGAAAGCGCAGGTCCACCGACAGGCGCAGCCGCATTCCTGTGGCCGGCGCGCCGCGATGGACCGTCATGCTGTGGAAGAACAGCACGTCGCCTTGCCGAAACGTGCCCCCCACCCATGTCCCATGCAGCGGGTCCGAAATCTCCGTGCCGCTGGCGCCGAGCGCCGGGACAAAGTCGAAGACGCCCTTCCGGTGCGATCCGGCGGCGATCTCGAGCCCGCCCATCTCCGACGTCAACTCGGTGAGGGGAATCCAGGCGGTGATGGTGTCGGCGGCGCCCTGCACGGGCACGAAATCCTGGTGCGCCGGGGTGGTGTAGGCCGTGCGCTCGGGAAATATCACGCGGGCGATGACGCGCGGTTGCGGCATGACGGGGGCGTCCAAGACACGCTCCATCAGGTCCATGAGCTCCGACCGGTGCTGCAGGGCGTGAAACGCGGGCACGCTGTAGAGCCGGTTGTAGACCTTCTGGTATTCCGGCTCGGGCTCAACGGCGAACGCGCTGGGATCGGCGATCTGGTCAGTCGCCGGGGAGTCGGCCGCGATCCAGCCGGAATCACGCAGCACGGGAAGGAATTGGCCGCGCAGGTCTTCGACTACGGGCGGCGGCAGAAGGCCGCGAACGAAGAGGTAGCCGTCGCGGTCGAAGCGACTACGCACATCGGCGGCGTCGCCGGCGATTTCGGTGGCGTCGAAGAATGGCCGCACGTCGTTCATCGTCAGACTCTCAGGAGACGTGTCGTCGTGCGTGAGTGTAGCGAACGCGCTAAGGCCTGGCGCCGGCGGCTCCGCGGAAAGCGCCGCGCGCTATGCGGTGTCGGCTTCGAGGCCGGCGAGCGCCTCGGCGGCCTTGCGCTGCTTGGCGGGGTCGGGGTCGCGGGCGACGATGCGAAGCAGGGTGGCTCGGGCCTCGACGTCGCCCTTGGCGGCCAGCTCCAAGGCCATGGCGTCGCGCTTCTCGTTGTATTGCGTGTCAAACTCCGCAACGTCGAGGTCCCAGTCGCGCCAGAAGTATTGGTGCTGCCCCGGCGCCCATCCCTCGTAAATCTGCTCCCAGGTGACATCGGGGTCATGCGGCTTGAGGCTGCCCGGCGCGATGGGATCGGCCAGCCGCTGAAACCGCAGGTCGACCGACAGTCGCAGCCGAGCGCCCGTGGCCGGCGCCCCGCGATGGACCGTCATGCTGTGAAAGAACAGCACGTCGCCCTGCTGGAAGGTGCCGCCCACCCAGGCGCCGTGCAGCGGATCGGTGATTTCCGTGCCGCCGGCGCCCAGCGCCGGCACGAAGTCGAACACGCCTTTTCGGTGGGTGCCGGCCGCGATCTGGAGTCCGCCCATTTCCGGAGACAGGTCGGTGAGCGGAATCCAGGCCGTGATGGTGTCGGCCGCGCCCTGCACGGGGACGAAGTCCTGGTGCGCCGGCGTGGTGTGGGCGGTGCGATCCGGGAACAGCACCCGGGCGATGACGCGCGGCTGCGGAATCACGGGAGCGTCGAGCACCGCTCCGATGAGGTCCAGCAGCTCGGCGCGGTGCTGCAGGGCGTGAAACGCGGGCAGCCTGTAGAGCTGGTTGTAGACCTTCTGGTAGGCCGGCTCGGGCTCGACGGCGAAGGCGCGCAGGTCGGCGACTTGGTCGTCCGGCGGGGAGTCGGCGGCGATCCAGTCGGCATCGCGCAGCACGGTGAGGAATTGGCGGCGCAGGTCCTAGACCACGGGCGGCGGCAGCAGGCCGCGCACGAAGAGGTAGCCGTCGTGGTCGAAGCGGCTGCGGGCCGCGTCGGCGTCGCCGGCGATTTCAGTGGCGTCAAAGAAGGGCCGCACGTCGCTCATCGTCAGACTCTCAGGAGCCGTGTCGTCGTGCGTGAGTGTAGCGAGCGTTAGGCCGGGAGAATATCCAGGGGCGGCACGCTTTCCAGCAGGCCGGCGTCGGTCGCGCGGCGGTAGAGCTCTTCCAGACCGGCGGCGCCCGGCGTTCCCATGTCGCGGGTCAAGTCGTTGACGTACATCCGCGTGAACGCCGCCGTGAGGTCCGAGTCAACCTCGGGCGCAAAGCTGCGGGCGTAGGCCAGCGCGGGCTCGGGATGCGCCTCGGCCCAGGCGATGGATGCGCTCAGGGCAGCCGCCAACGCGTGCTGTTCGCCCTCACCGAGTCCTCGCCGCACGACATTGAGGCCCAGCGGCAGGGGCAGACCGGTCGAGGCGAACCAGCGCTCGCCGAGGTCGACCTGCTTGGTCAGCCCGTAGTCGGCGTAGTTGAGTTGGCCCTCGTGAATCACGATCCCCGCCGTCACCGAGCCGTCCCGCACGGCGGGCAGCACGTCGGCAAAGGCCATCTCGACCGGCTGGAACGGGGGAAGCAAAATCCGGCTGAGGAGGTAGGCAGTGGTGTGCTCGCCGGGGATCGCGACCGGCGCGGCGCGAACATCGGTATCGGCGCCTCGGGCTACGACGATGGGGCCATAGTTGAGACCCATGGACGAGCCACACGCCGTGATGCGGTAGGTGTCCGCGACATAGGGATAGGCGCCGGCCGACACCTGGGACATATCGAGATCGCCGGCGAAGGCCCGTCGATTCAACGCCTGGATATCGGCGTGGACTTCGGCATAGCCGTCGGGTTCGACGCCCTCGATTGCGACCTTGCCGTGGGCCCGCGCGTAGAACATGAAGGCGTCGTCGGCGTCGGGGCTGTGGCCCACCGTCACCCGCGTCATGACCGGCTGCCGGTCATGCGCCGTTGGGCGTCTCGTCGAAGGTGCGCAGGATCTCGTAGAAGCTGTTGCGCTGGGCCGGGACGAATCCGGCTTCGCGGATCATGGTTTGGGTCTCGGCAATGCTGGTGCGGGCGTAGTGCCCGGCTTCTTGCATCACGTTTTCCTCGAACAATGTGCCGCCGAAGTCGTCCGCCCCGAAGTGGAGCGCCACCTGCCCGACCTTCTTGCCCTCGCTGAACCACGACGCGTCCACATGGTCCACGTTGTCCAGAAACAGCCGTGACGCGGCCAGGATGCGCAGGTAGCGATTGGCCGACGCCCGCTTGCCCTTGAGTTTGCGTCCCAGCGGCGTCCCGCCGGGGGCGAAGCTCCAGGGAATGAAGGCCGTGAACCCATCCGTCTCGTCCTGCAGGTCCCGCACGCGCGAGAGGTGCTCCACCAGGTCATCGTCGGTTTCCACATGCCCATACATCATCGTGGCGGTGCTGCGCACACCGGCGAGGTGCGCGGCGCGATGCACCGCGATCCACTCGTCGGCGTCCATCTTGAGCGGGCTGATGACGTCGCGGACGCGGTTGGTGAGCACCTCCGCGCCACCGCCCGGAAACGTGCGCTGGCCGGCCGCGAATAGCGCGGCCATGACCTCGTCGTAGCTCAGTCCCGAGACCATGGCCATCTCGTAGACCTCGGGCGCCGACCAGAAGTGGGGCGTGAGGCCGGGAAACCGCTCCCGCGTGGCGCGCACCATGTCCGTGTAGTAGTCGAACGGAAGCTCGGGGTTCAGGCCGCCCTGCATGAGCACGGTCGTGCAACCCATCTCGACCGCCGCCGCCATGCGCTCCAGCATCTCGTCGACGGTGTGCGTGTAGGCATCGGGCGCGGTGCTGGTGTGCGGTCGGTAGAAGGCGCAAAACGAGCAGTAGGCGTCGCAGAGGTTGGTGTAGTTGAGATTGGTGTCGACCACGTAGGTGACGACGGAGTCGGGATGACGCTCGAACCTGACCTCGTTGGCCAGCGCCCCCAGGTCCATGAGCGGCGCGTCGCCGAGCAGATAGGACGCGTCGGCGGTCGAGAGCCGTTGGCCCTCCCGCACCTTGGCTTCAATCGTGCGAATCATGCGGCATCGTGCTGGACGCTCACCTGGGCATCGAGCTCCCGAAAGCGGTCGACGGCCGACCAGGCGCGCGGTCCAAAGCGGTACTCAAACGTCTGGAGGTAGCGGCGAACCGCCGCCGCGTCGAGCCCGCAGTCGGGGCGCCGCGCGGCCAGCGCCCCCAGATCTTCAAGGTTGATGGTGAGCTGGCGATCCAGGTAGTCCACCGCCGCCGCGGCGTTCGCGGGCGCCACGCCTGCACGCTGCATCCAGGCGGCAAATACGAAGGGCAAACCGGTCCATTCGTGCCATGCCGCCGCCAGGTCGGTGACGTGGGGATAGCGGGGATCATGCGGCGATTGCAGCAGCGCGCGGTCGCCGATGAGCAAGACGGCGTCGGCCGCGACATCCAACGGCACCAGCCGGTAGCCGCCAACGGCGTAGTAGCGCTGCAACAGCACGCTCAGCAGCCGGGCTGACGTGGCCGTGTCGTCGATGACGCCAATCGGCCGGCCGCCCAAGTCGGCTGGCGGCACTTGGGAGAAGAGGAGCACGGACTTGGCGTCGGCCTGGGTGGCGATGCCCATGTCGCCCACCGGCACGAACAGGTCGGGATGGTCGAACGAGGCGACGATCGGCAGCGGGGCCACGTCGACCTGACCGCCGCGCACCAGATCGATCATGCCCCGGGGCGTCGCCGTGCGCGCCTCGACGCGCACCGGATCATCGCCGAAGAACGGCTCGGTGTTCAGATAGGGAATGCGCCCGAGGCTAGGCAGCATGGGTGCGCATGACGGTGTAGGTGGCGTTGCGCTCCACCGGCACCTTGCCGGCCGAGCGAATGAGCCCTACCAGCCGCGTGCGGGCGACGCCGACCGGGCTGTCGGCCAGCGCCGCGTGCGCGATGCGCTCGGTGCCGATGGTGCCGTCCAGGTCGTCGGCGCCGAAGTTTAGGCCGATCGAGGCGGTTTCTTCGCCCGTCATCACCCAGTAGGCCTTGATATGCGGGAAGTTGTCGAGCATCAGCCGGGCGGTGGCGATCATGCGCAGATCGTCGATGGCGCTGGCGTGACGTGGCACGAGATTCGTGGTGCCGAGCTGATACTCGAGGGGGATGAAACACAGAAACCCACCGGTCACGTCCTGAGCTTCCCGCAGGCGGATGAAGTGGTGGATGCGCTCCTCGTGCGTCTCGATGTGGCCGTAGAGCATCGTGGCGTTGGAGTGCAGGCCCATGCGGTGGGCCAGGTGGTGGATCTCGATCCAGCGGTCGGCCCCCGCCTTGCCGCGGAATAGCTCGCGGCGCACCCGCTCGGAAAATACCTCCGCCCCGCCGCCGGGCATCGAGCTGACGCCCGCGGCAATCATGCGCTCGAGCACCTCGGCGTCCGACAGCTTGAACCGTTTGTGAAAGTAGTCGACCTCGGCGGCCGTGAACGCCTTGATCTGGACGGTGGGCCGCTCGTCCTTGATCGCGCGCAGCAGGTCCTCGTACCACGCGAACGGGATGTCGGGATGGTGGCCGCCGACGATATGCACCTCGTGCACGTCCGGCGGAATCTGGCCCAGGATCTCCGAGATCGAGTACTCGTAGGCGTGGTCGTCGCCGCGCTTGGCGGCGAAGTCGCAGAACTTGCACGACAGCACGCAGATATTCGTCGGATTGATGTGGACGTTGAGCGTGAAGTACACGCGATCGTCGGAGCGCCGGCGGGCCGCCCAATCGGCCATTCGTCCCAGGCCGACGATGTCCGGCGTCTGGAGGCAGCGGAGCCCGTCGGCCGCGCTGAGGCGACGTCCTTCGCGGACGCTGTCCCAGATGGGCTCCAGCGCGGCGTCGCGGAAGCGCATGTCGGGAGCGGTGACCGCCTCAGGCATGGGCCGGAGTCCTGTCGGCCGGGAGCTGGTTGATGTCGATGCCCACGCTCTGCAGCAGCAAGTGCCGCAGCGCCGGATAGGTCATGTGCAGCGGCCCATGGTCGGGATCGTGCAGCCAGCGGACGACGATTTCGCTGATGGCTCCGAACCAGGCGGTGGCGATGAGATCGGTGTCGCAGGGTTCGAGGGTGCCCTCGGCGACAGCGGCATCCAGGTGCCGGCGAATCAAGGCGGCGAACTGCTGCCGGACGAAGAGCAGATCGTCGCTGAAGGCGCGGCCGGCGCCCGCGACCTCGACCAGCGTGACGCGCGCCAGCGTGCGGTGCTTGGTGAAAATGTCGATGACCGATAGCAGGGCGGCGTCGAGCCGGTGGATGGCGGTGGGCTCGTCGACAAGCTCCCGATCCACGCGCTCGACCAGATAGGACGCCAGCTCCCGGACCAACGCGCGGAAGATGGCCTCTTTACTGGGGAAATGAAAATAGGCCGTGCCCTTGGAACGTCCGGCGCGGGTAACGATTTCGTCAACCGCGGCGCGGTGATAGCCCTTTTCGCCAAAGACGTTGAGGGCGGATTCGAGCAGCGCGCGCCGCGTGGCGTCTCGCTTGGTTCCGCGACGGGCCCCAGGCAGGCGAAGTTGCAACGGCCGATCACCAAAACTGACTGCTGAGTCAGTTTGTCCCAGGTTGGATTCCGGCGTCAACTGACGGGCTTGGCCTAGACCCGGATGCGGGCGAAGTTCATCCGCAACGGTGCGAGGGCATCTCGGTTGAGAATCGCGGTGGCGGGCATTGGGTCGCGCTTCTGAACCGGCATGGCCCACGCGCCGAATCGATCTCCCAGCAGGGTGGCGCGTGTGGTGACCCACATGCGCCCGCCGTCGAACGGCGACATGAGCATGGTGCCGATGGCTTGCTCGCCGCCGGACAGCGCGGCGGCGAAAACCAACCCCACCTGCGCGCCGGACACCGCGCCAAACGCGGAGTCCCACAGCTGGGCCATGAACTGGCGCTCGATCATGCTGGCAGCGGCGCGGCGTGGACCGCTCACGTTCACGCCCTGCGCCCGAATGCTGGCCTCGGCGGAGGCGATGAGGGTGTCACGCGACTTGAAGAACTGGTCGCGCGCCGCTTCGACGCGGGTGCGGTAGGCCTCGGTGGGATCGAAGGGCAGCAATACCACCAGGGTGGCCGGCACGTGCCGCGGATCGACGTCGAGCGCCACACGCACCTGATACGGCGGCGAGGGCTGGGTGCGAGCTTCGGCGTCCTTCTGGGGTTCGGTGGTCGCCGGTGGAGCATCGGCCGCCTGCGCCTCGGCAGCCGGAGGCGACTCGGACTCCGCGGGGGCCGGCGGCTCCGCGGCGGGCGGAGGCTCCGGCGGCGGAGAGGGCGCGGCCGGCAGCGGCTGGCCGCTGGGACCAAGGAGCACGGGTCGCTTGTTCCTCGACTGGGCCACGGCATCACGTTGCGGGAGCGGTGCGGGGCATGCTACCGCACTCGCGGCCGCGGATTACCCCCAAGCCATGACGAGCGCGGCGTATTCTTGGTCGAACGTCACAGCCGGCAGCCGGCCGGCGGGTCGTTGCGACGGGCGAGAGAGGAGACGGTCCGA
Source organism: Chloroflexota bacterium (assembly GCA_026708035.1). Taxonomy (NCBI): domain Bacteria; kingdom Bacillati; phylum Chloroflexota; species Chloroflexota bacterium. The sequence continues at coordinate 219,560 of JAPOVQ010000006.1, forward strand.
TGGCGCTGCTGCCCATGCGCGTGCTGCTCGATCACGCGGCCGCCAACAACTATGGGGTCGCGGCCTTCAACGTGAACTTCATGGAGCAGATCCAGGCCATCATGGAGGCGGCCGACGAGGCCGACGCGCCGGTGATCATCCAGGCCAGCCGCGGGGCCCGTGAGTACACCAACGACCTCTATCTGCGGCACCTGATGCTGGCGGCCGCGGAGCTCTATCCGCAGGTGCCGATCGCCATGCACCAGGACCACGGCAATAGCCCCGCGACCTGCGCCAGCGCGATCGAGCACGGATTCACGAGCGTGATGATGGATGGGTCGCTGGAGGCAGACGGCAAGACGCCGGCTTCGTACGAGTACAACGTGGCCGTGACGCGCGAGGTCGTGAGGCTGGCCCACGCGAAGGGCGTGACCGTCGAGGGCGAACTGGGCGTGCTGGGAAGCCTGGAGACCGGCATGGGCGACCAGGAAGACGGGCACGGGGCGGAGGGACCGATCGATCGGGAGCAGTTGCTGACCGATCCCGCACAGGCCGAGGACTTCGTGGCCGCGACGGGCGTGGACGCGCTGGCCGTGGCTATCGGCACGAGTCACGGGGCCTACAAGTTCAGCCGAAAACCCGACGCGGGTGTGCTGGTGATGGATCGGATTCGCGAAATCCATCGCCGCTTGCCGAACACGCACCTCGTCATGCACGGCAGCTCGTCGGTGCCGCAGCACTTGCAGGATGTGATCAATGCCAACGGCGGCGAGATGCGGCAGACGTATGGCGTGCCGATTGCCGAGATTCAGGAGGGCATTCGCCACGGCGTGCGCAAGATCAACGTGGACACCGACAACCGCATGGCCATCACGGGCGCTATTCGCCAGGTGTTTCACGAGGACCCGAGCGAGTTCGATCCGCGCAAGTACCTGGGGCCGGCGCGCGACGCGATGAAGCAGGTGTGCCTGGCGCGCATGGAGGCGTTTGGGATGGCCGGCCAGGGGTCGCGCGTGCCGCACGTGGGGCTGGACGCGATGGCCGGCGAGTACGCGGCGCTCGTTTAGTCGGTCGCCGGATTTCGGTGCGAATCGATCGGGAGGCGCTGCAGGCGCTCCGCGTGTGCGGCCGGACTGCGGCCCGCGCCTGGGCGATCGGCTGCGCACGCGAAGCCCTGGACGAGATTGGCCGGTCGGCGGGTGCGCCCGAGTTTCGGAGCCCCGGAACCGAAGCGATCAGCCCCCAGGCGGCGACACACCTTGGTCGCGCCATCGCCGAGGCCCTGGGCGAAGAGGCTGATGGCAGTGAAACCACGCTGACCCTGGCCGCGGCGTTGCTCGCGTCGCCAAACCCATCCCTTCGAATGGTCGGCCCGCATCTGCTCACGCCATTGGCACGGGAGAGACCCGCCTGCGCCGGCCGCGTCATGCAGCTGGCCGATCTTTGCGCCGATCCGGCGGCTACGGCCGCTCTGGCGATCCCGTTGGCGGCGGCCGTCACGCGCGACCTTTCGGCAGCGGCGGCCAGCTTGGGACAGGCCGGGGATTCCGCGCGGCGACGATTGGCGCTGCAAGCAACTCGCCAAGCCCTCGCCACGAGGAATCCGGAGCTGGCGCGGATGTTGTCGGACGCGATTGCAAAGGCCGCTCGGAACGCGCCGCCAGCCGACTAGGCGTCACCCTCCTGCGTGGCGCCAAAGCCGTCGGCCAAGGCTCGCAAGCTCTCCCAGGGATAGATGCCCGTGGCGTGGCCGTCCGTCCAGGTGAAGGTGAGGGCGTAGTGGCCAACCGGCGCGATGCGCACCGCGCCGATGTCGGCCGGGACCGTGTCCGGATCGAGCTGCGGCGCGCCCGTGACCTCGTTGACGCACACCGCGCAACCGCAGGCCAGGCGGATTTCGCGCAAGGGCAAGGTTGACTCGGCGCCGTCGGCCCAGGTGATGCCCAGCGCCTGCTCACCCACCCGTCGCAAGCCGGTCGCCGTCGTCGCCGCGCTGGTCATGCCGGGCGAGCGTCCGCGCCATTGCGCGCCGCGCGTGCGACGAACGAGCCGATCTCATCGGCCAGCGTCTCCGCCAGGGCTTGCGTGCCGGCTTCGGCCAGAATGCGAAACGCCGGCTCGTCGACATCCGGAACGACGACCGCGCGCTCGCCGGGGGCGCCGATGACCACGCCGTCCAGCGGGCCCTCGTCGCGGCGCCGGCTGTGGCTGTTGAGGCGCCGCATGACGGCCCCGCGGCGCTCCCAGTCCACGCGAATCTCGCGACGGGCGACGGTGAATGCCGGCAGCGCCGCCACATAGGCGCTTACCGGCCGCTCCGCGCCGGCCAGCCCGGCCACGAGGCGGACGACCGTCGCCATGGGGTCGGGTCCGGCGTGCAGCGACGGGAAGCCGAAGGCGTCGCGGCCGTTGATGGTGAGCACGGCGTCGCGCTGCATCGCCGCGCGCATCATCGCGGCGGCGTTCGTGGGCGTGCGGTGGGGCGCAAACCCCAGATCCGCGGCGTGGTTGAACACGCTATCCGGCACCGTGACCGGGAGCGCGACCGTGCCCGCAAGCCCGGCCTCGCGCAGCACCGCCACCACCAGACCGGCCGCCTCGAGCGCGTCCAGCGCCCGGCCGCGCTCGTCCGTGATCCAGACGCGGTTGCCATCCGCATCGATAAGGGCCCCGAACGCCGCCCCGACGGCCGGCACGATGCGCCCCAGACGGGCGCGCCGCGCCTCGATATCGGCGGGCGTGGGCAGGGACGCGCTGCTTGACGAGGCGTCGATGGCCGTCTCGCGCACCCCCAACCTCGCGAGCAGCGGCGGCAGAACTTCGCCGCAGGCGCCGCCCATGTAGTCCACGACCAGTCCCAGCGTCCGTTCGAGCGGTTGCGGAATCTCGCTCAGCAGCGCATCCCCGTAGTCGCTCGCCGGATCGGCCAAGGTGATCTCGGCAATCTCGGCGGCGCCGACGCGGCGAAAGTCCTCACGGCTGAAGGTGGTTTCGATCTTGCGCTCGTCGCTCGGGCGAATGTCGATGCCGCGCTCGTCCAAAAAACGAACGTCAATGGCATCCGGGTCATAGGGCGAGCGCCGAATGTGGATGCAGCCGGCGGCGTCGAATTGCTGGGTGGCGAAGCGCGCCACGGGAAACGGCATGGCGCCGATGTCGACGGTTCGGACACCGACCGAGGCCAGGCCGGCCATGAGCGCCCGCTTGAACATTCGCGCGGGCCGCGTCTCGTCGCGGTTGGCGGCCACGGTCGATCCGGGGGCCAGCGCCGAGCCCCAGGCAGACCCGAGCCGCGCCGCGAACTCCGGGGTGAGCTCGACATTGGCCAACCCGGCCACTCCGCCGTGCACGAAGATCGTGCGACGCGCCCGACTGCCGTGGACCAGATTGCGGTCAATCACCACACGGTCTTCCACGAACTTTCGCGGCCAGACGCTGATGCCGGCCCGCACGTTGACTTCGGCCCCGAGCGTGGTCCCGTCGCCGACCACCGCGCCCTGCCCGACGGCAGCGGCTCGGCCGAGACGGCAGTGGCGCCCGATGACGCAACGATCGAGATTGGCGCCGACGCCGATGTAGGCGTTACTCAGCACGGTGGATTCGTGCACCTCGGCCCGCTCGTCCACCAGCGTGCGGTCGCCGACCATCGCGGGGCCGCGCACGAGGGCGCCGGCGCGAACCTCGGCCTCCCGGCCAACGTAGACCGCGCCCTCGATCAGGGCCGAGGGATCCACGCGGGCCGTGGGGTCGATGGTGGGGCGCGTCGCGCTATAGCCGGGCGCGCTCGGAACCCGCACCCGGCCGCTGACCAGATCGGCATTGGCCTGCCGGTAGGCGTCCAGCATGCCGACGTCGGTCCAATACCCGTCGGCCACGTAGCCGTAGACGGCCTCGCCGCGCCGCAGCATGGCCGGGAATACGTCGAGGCTGAAATCCACCTCGCGCCCGGGCGGAATGTCGTCGAGCGCCGACGGATGCAGCGCGTAGATACCCGTGTTGACGGTGTCGCTGAGCACCTCGCCCCAGGAGGGCTTTTCCTGGAATTGCCGCACCCGGCCGTCGTCGTCGGTGATGACCACGCCGTACTCGAGGGGATTCTCCACGCGATAGAGCAGCAAGGCAGCCTGCGCGGACCGCTCGGTGAAAAAGCTCGCGAAGGCGGAGAGATCGACATCGGTCAGCGCGTCGCCGGAGATCACCAGGAACGGCTCGTCCAGCACGTCGCGGGCAAGCGCGACGCTTCCGGCAGTCCCAAGCGGTCGGTCCTCGTGCGTGTAGGTGATGTTGACGCCGAGCTCCTCCCCGGTCCTGAAGTAGTCCTCGATGACCGACCCGAGGTAGTGGAGCGAGATGACGATGTCGGTGATGCCGTGATGCTTGAGCAGGCGCAGGATGTGCTCAATGGCCGGGGCGTGGCCCAGGGTGATCATGGGCTTGGGCCGCTCGAGGGTGAGCGGTCGAAGGCGGGAGCCTTCGCCGCCGGCCATGACCACCGCTTTCATGCGGGATCACGCGCTGCACGATGGGACTGGAGTTCCAGCATGCGGGACCCGATGGCGCGGACCTTCATCCGAGTCTAGCGACTGCGAGCGTCGGCGCTCGCGGTAATTCCCACCAAAGCCGTCGACAAGGACCGGCGTTAGCCGGCGTCCGCCACAGCCTCATGGTCGTCGTGCCGGGCGGCCGCCAACTCCGCATAGATCTGGGTCGTGGCCAGACTGGCGTGCCCGAGCATCCGCTGGACCTGCCGCACGTTGCCGTCCGCCCGCAGCCGATGCTCGGCAAACGAATGCCGCAGCGTGTGGGGCGTGATGTGGGCCTTGATTCCAGCACGCCGGGCATACGTCTTGACGATGAGCCAGAAGCCCTGGCGCGTGAGCCGGGCGCCGCGGTGATTGAGAAAGAGCGCCGGTTCGTCGGCGCTGGGCTTGAGTCTGGCGCGGCCGGCCGCGAGATAGTCCTCGACCGCAGCCAGGGCGCGGCCGCGGAGCGGCACGCGGCGTTCGCCGGCGCCGTTGCGCGCCAGGGTGATCGTTTCCTCGGCCTGGTCCACGTCGGCAAGGTCGAGCGCCGCCAGCTCGGAGACGCGCATGCCGGTGGCGTACAGCGCCTCGAGCATGGCGCGGTCGCGCAGGTTGTCCGGTTCACGGCCGCGGGCCGCTTCTTGCAGCACACGCTCGACCTGAGCCCGGCTGAGCGTCTGCGGCAGGCGCTTCTTGACCCGCGCCCCATCGAGTCCCGCCGTGGGATCACTGCTCACCACGCCCGAGCTCAGCAGATAGCGGTACAGGGATTTGAGCGCCGCCAGCTTGCGCGCCTGCGATGAGGGTTCGTATTCGCGTTGCACCAACTCGTTCATAAACTGGCGCACGAACGCCGGAGGGACGCTCCACGAGCCGCGCTCGGCGCGAGCCATGTACTCGCGAAACTGGTTGAGATCGCTGCGATACGCGGACAGCGTGTTCGCCGACAGCCCACGCTCGATGCGCAGGTGTTCGACGAAGTCCTCGATCGTGGCGTCCATCGCACCGCTTTCAGCAAAATGGGGGCATCTCGAGGCGGTGGTCCGAGGGCCCGCGATCGCCCCGCCGCAGGCTATCCCCCACGGGGATATTATGTTAACACAATCGCGAATGGGCATCGGTCAAGCGGTGCTTACAATCTCCCGACATTTGGCGGAGGATCGACAGTGCGCGTGACCCTGGCCTACGGAACCACCGGCTTGCCGGTGGACTTTGGGCGCCCGGTTGACGTGATCGAGCCAACGGGCGGTGAACCGCTGGAAGACTCGCGCGAGTCGCTGCGTACGGCGCTGCGCCACCCGATCGAATCCCGTCCGCTGCGTGAGCTCGCGGCGCCGGGCGATCAGGTCGTGATCGTCATGTGCGACGTCACCCGCCCCGCGCCCAACCGCGCCATGGTCCGGGCGCTGCTGCACGAGCTGGCGCACGTGCCGCCGGATCGGATCACGCTGCTAATCGCCACGGGCCTGCACCGGCCGTGCACGCCCGCGGAGATCGAAGGCATGCTCGGGGCCGATATCGCGTCGGCCTATGCGGTCCGCAATCACGACGCAGAGGCCGAGGACTCATGCCGATCAATCGGGCGCACGTCGTCGGGACGCCCGGTGGCGATCAATCGCGCCTATCTGGACGCGGACGTGCGCATCACGGCGGGGCTCATCGAGCCGCATTTCTTCGCCGGGTTCAGCGGCGGCGCCAAGCTGGTGCTGCCGGGCGTGGCCGCCGCCAAAAGCATCATGAGCAACCACGACGCCACGCTCATCGGCGACCCGATGGCGCGCTGGGGCCAACTGGCCGGCAACCCCATCCATCGCGAGCAGCGCGAGGCAGCACGCCTGGCCGGGTGCGAGTTCGCGCTCAACGTGACGGTCAATCCGGCGCGTCAAATCACCGGCATCTACGCGGGGGCGTTGGAACCGGCGCACGATGCCGGGTGCCAGGCGCTGGCCCGCGAAGTGATGCGCGGCGTGGATGAGCCCTACGACGTGGTGGTGACCACGAATAGCGGGTTTCCGCTCGACCTCAACCTGTATCAGGCGGTCAAGGGCATGGACGCGGGCGCCCAGGTGGTGCGCGACGGCGGCCACGTGGTGTGCGCGGCGGAGTGCCGGGAGGGGGCCGGCCACGGAGCGTTCGTGCACATGCTGCGTGACCACGAGTCTCCGTCCGACATGCTGGCGAGCATCGTGGCGCCGGGGCATCACCAAGTGGACCAGTGGCAGAACCAGATCTTCGCGCGCGTCTTGGACCGGGCCACGGTGCACCTGCACGCCGAAGGCCTGGACGATGCGGCGGTGCGCGAGGCGTTCTGCGAGCCGTGCCCAGACATCGCCGAGCGAGTGGAAGAGCTGGCCGGCGGCGAGGGCCGGGTGTGCGTGCTGCCACGAGGACCGGAAACGATCCCCTACGTGGAGACCAGTCGCTAACCCCTCCGTCATTCCGGCGGAGGCCGGAATCCAGTCCGGTCGAATCTAGAGGCGCGACGGATGCTTGGCGTCGGGCGGGTCTGAGACCCGCCCCTACCCGATTCTGCGAAGGGCGTCTCGACGGCGGAGACCGGTTCCCTCTCCCTCTTGATGGGAGAGGGTTAGGGTGAGGGTGATCCGGGGCGTGGCACGTCGATCACCTTTTCGATGGTCTCTACGCGGAGGCGGCCCGAACCGCCGGCTTCAGCGCCGGCGCAGCAGCCGCTGGAACTCGACGCGCAAGCAGCGGTCCTGCACGGCCTTCAAGCCTCCGGCCTCGGCAATCGCCATCGCCTCGTCATTGCGAATGCCCTGCTGGAGCCAGAGCGCGCCGGCCCCAATCTCGACCGCCGCCCGCGCAATGTCCGCACAGTATTCGGGCCGCCGGAACACATTCACCATGTCCACCGGACCGTCGATCTGCCCGAGGTCCGCGACCGCATCCGCCCCGAGCACGACGGTTTCGTTGGGATTGACGGGCACGATGTCGAAGCCTCTGGCCTTGAGGAACAGCGCCACGCCGTTGCTCGGGCGCGCGGAATTGCTGGAAAGTCCGACGACGGCGATGCGGTGGCTGTGCTCGATGACTTCGCGCAGGTCGTCGTCACTGGTGACGGGCATGCGTGGGACCTCGATTCCCCAGCGACGACCGGCGCCGCCGTCTGTCAACAACTACGAAGCCTGCACCCATCTGGTTCCCGGGCGCCACACACGCGCCGGACGCTCTCCATCTCTCGGTTGACACGCGGGGATGGATTCCCGCCTTCCCAGACTAGTCGGTAACCCCTCCGTCATTCCGGCGGAAGCCGGAATCCAGTCCGGTCGAATCTGGAGGTGCGACGGATGCTTGGCGTCGGGCGGGTCTGAGACCCGCCCCTACCGGACTTTGCAACAGCCTCCCTTCGCGGGGACGACCAAAGACTAACCCGGCACTCGCCTCATATGGGTGCGAGGGTCAAGGGGTAGACTGCGAGCGGCGCGGCGCGCGCACCCGACGAGAGGTTGTCCCCGTGGCTGACGAGCCCCACGAGCACATCTTCCAAGAGATCTACCAGAGCGATACGGTCGCGATCTCCGAGGAGACGACCCACCAGACGATCACCGTGGAGCTGTTCGACCGCGGCGTCGTCATCCACATGGAACGCGACGAAGCGCTCGAGTTGGCGCGGGCGTTCACGGCCGCCAGCCGCTATCTCGACGAGACTTAACGCCGGGTTGGGGGGCGGGAGCGCGAATTCCACGCTTGCCCATTGAGCCAGCCACGGGTCTTGGATAGAATTGGCACTCGCCCGGTTCGGCGACCACCCAACCAAGCACGCGCGTTCGCGCGACGCCGTCCCGGAAAGTCAGCGTGTTGTACGGAGGAGATCTGAATGTCTGAAGTGGCGACGAAGGTCCGCCCGATGGGTGACCGCATCCTCATCCGAACCGTGAGCCGTGAGGAAACGACCAAGAGCGGGCTGGTGCTGCCGGATACCGCTAAAGAGAAGCCCATGGAGGGCGAGGTGATCGCGGTCGGCCGCGGCCGGACGACGGACGACGGCAACGTGATCGAAGTGGACGTGAAGGAAGGCGACCGGGTGCTGTTCGCCAAGTACTCGGGCACCGAAGTTCGAATCGATGACTCAGACCTTCTCATCATTGCGGAGCGCGACCTGCTGGCGGTCCTCAGCTAGCCCGCCGTTCCGCGGAGGCCGCAGCGGTCGCTTCCCCTAGCACCGCGCGGCCGAAGCTCGTTCGCTTTGGCGCGCCCGCTCGCGAGGCATTGCGAGCGGGCGTAGACCTTGCCGCCAATCTCATCGGGGCCACGCTCGGGCCGGGCGGGCGCAACGTGGCCTACGCGCGCAGCATGGGCGCCCCACGGTTGACCAACGACGGGGCCACCATCGCGAACGAGCTGGAAGAGGTGCGCGATCCGGTCCTGGATCTCGGCCTGCAACTCATGCGGCGCGCGGCGCAGACCGCCGACGATGCCGGGGGCGACGGCACCACGACCGCGGTGGTGCTGGCCCAGGCCATCGTCCATCGAGGTCTCTACAACATAGCGGCCGGCGCCAACGGCATGCGCCTGCGCGAGGGGCTGGAGCGCGGATTCGCGGCGGCGGCGGCGGCGCTGCGGGACCTTGCACGCCCGGCGGAGTCGACCGAGCAGCTGCGGCACGTGGCGACGGTGTCGTCGGAAGACCCGCCCATGGGACGTCTGATCGCGGACATGGCCACGGCGGTCGGTCCGGACGGACTGATCCTGGCCGACTATCACCGCGGCACCAAGCGCCTCGAGGCGCGCTACATCGACGGCATGCAGATCGACCGCGGCTGGCTCTCGCCGCTCTTCAACGAAGGGGCCAATCGCATCCAGGTGACGCTGGAACAGCCGTACGTGCTCCTGACGGATCGCGACCTGGACCATGAGCGCGACCTGGTGCCGGTGCTCGACCAGGTGCGCGCCAGCGGACCGGCGACGATCCTGGTCGTGGCCCGGAACGTGCGGGACCGCGCGCTGCACCTGCTGCTGCAAAACCGCGCCCAGGGACGGCTCAACGTCATCGCCGTCAAGGCCCCCTCGTTCGGCACGGAGATGCTCGAGATGCTGGAAGACCTGGCGGCCCTGACCGGCGCCACCGTCGTTTCGGAAGGCGTGGGCGCGACCTGGGACGACGTGCCGCTGGAATGGCTGGGCCGCTGTCGTCGCGCCGTGGTGAATCGGACGACCACGGTGATCCTGGAAGGCGAGGGGCGCGAGCCCGAGATCCGGGACCGGCAACGGCAAATCCGGGCGCAGGTCGCGCAAGCGCTCACCGACGTGGACCGGCGGCGGCTCGAGCGCCGCGTCGCGCGCTTGGGCGAAGCGGTGGGCATGATGCTGGTCGGCGGCATCACCGAGCAGGAACGCCGGGCGCGCAAGGACAAGGCCGACGATGCCGTGGCCGCGGTGCGCCGCGCCCGGGAGTCCGGGGTGGTGCCCGGCGGCGGCGCGGCCTATCTGCGCGCGCAGGACGCGGTCGCCCGCGCGGCCGAGGCGCTCACCGGGGACGCCGCCACCGGCGCGCGCACCCTGCACGACGCGCTGGAAGCCCCGATCCGGCGGATCGCCAGAAACGCCGGGGAGCGGCCGTCCGTGGTCCTGGACCGCGTGCGGCGGATGGAGCCGTGGGGCACCTGGGACGCGCTGCGGCGCGACTACGTCGACGCCTATGCTGGCGGCCTCCTCGATCCGCTGGCGACGAAGCTCTCCTCGCTGCAAGCCGCGGTCAGCGTGGGCCAAATGGTGCTCACCACCGACGCCATCGTCTGCGAAAAGCGATCGGTGCCGGTCCCGCGAGCTCCCCGCGCCGCCGCCACGCGCGGGCCGTTCTAAGGCAGCTCAGACAGAATTCCAGCAGAGGCCGGAATCCAGTCCAGGCGAATCTCGCACCAGGAAAGTGACTCTGGACCCCGGCCTTCGCCGGGGTGAGGGACGGGACGCGGGTATGGCGGGGAACCCCTCACCCCGACCCTCTCCCCAAGGGAGAGGGCGCCGGACTCGAACGGAGAGAGCAATGGAGAGCCGTCGACCGGGCGTTTTCCCCCTCACCCCAGCACTCGCCCTCCAGGGGAGAGGGAGTTTGCCCGCCCGTGTGCCACGATGACGCCGCGCGCCGTGCTTTCACCTGAGGCGACCCCAACTGCCGGAACCATTTGACTTCGAGCCGTCGCTGAGCGCCGCCGGGCGGCGGCGTGGGCGCGGCAGCGCGATGGTGACGCCGAGTCGCTCGGACGGTGCCCTGGTGGCGGATCTGACGGTGGGTCAGCCCGCGGTTGACGTGCTGCCGCTGGAAGAGCTGGCGGAGGCGGCGCGAGCCGCGCTGCCCGGCAATCCCAAGGCGCTGCTGTATACGCACACCGAAGGCGCGGCGGAGCTGATCGACGTGGTCCGGGCCAAGCTGCGGCACTACGAGGGGCTGGACCTTGGCCGCGACCAGATTGCGATCACCAACGGCTCGAGCCAGGCGCTCGACCTGGTGCTCCGGACCTTCACCGAACTCGACGGGCCGTTGGCCATGGACGAAGTGTCGTACGGGGCCATTCCGGCGCGTCGGCTGACCGGTCGCGTCGACCACATTCCGTTCGACGACGACGGACCGCAGCCGGAGGCCGTCGCCCGGCATGCGCGGGCGCTCGACCGGCCGTTCGTGTTCTACACCATGCCAACCTTCCAGAATCCGACGGGCCTGACCGTCGGCGTGACCCGCCGACGCGAACTGCTCGACGTATGCCGCGCGGAGGGCGTTCCGATCCTGGAGGACGACGCCTACTACGAGCTGCGTTACGAGGGCGAGCGGGTGCCGTCGCTCTTGGAGCTGGACGGCGGCAGCGGGCTCGTGGTGCGCACCGGCACGTTCTCGAAGATCCTCGGGGCCGGTATTCGCCTCGGGTGGATGGCAAGCTCGGCGCCCCTGATCAACCGGGTGCTGCGGCTGAAGCCGGACAGCGGCACCAGCCCCTTCGCCTCGGCCATTGCGGCGCGGTTCATGCAGGACCACATGGAATCGCAGATCGCGCGGGTGCGGGCCTTCTATCGCGACAAGCGCGACCTGATCATGGAGGCGCTCGACCGACATCTCGAGGATCGGGCGACCTGGCGGACTCCCGAGGGCGGGTTCTTCGTGTGGATCACGTTCGACCCGTCGCGCGACGTGGCGGCGATCGTGCGTGAATGCGCCGAGCGCGGCGTGCGCGTCCGCAGCGGCGCGGAATTCCGAGTGGACGGGGACACGCGCCACGCCATTCGGCTGGCGTTCAGTCACACTGAGCCGCAGGCTATCGAGAGAGGCGTGGAAATCCTGGGCGAGGTGGTGGCGGAGAACCCCTCACCCCAACCCTCTCCCTCAAGGGGAGAGGGAGTCGGACTCAAGGAGAGTGGGAGTCGGGCGGAGGAATGACTGAACCACAATGACCTGTGACCCTCGCATGGACCACCAAACCATGCGGACGTTCGCCGCCGACGTGATGGCCGCCGCCGGATGCTCGGCGGCGGAGGCGGCGAGCGTCGCCGACATGCTGGTGGAAGCCGACCTGCGCGGCTTGTTCTCGCACGGCGTGATGCGGCTGACGATCTACACCGACTGGATTCGCGAAGGCCGGATGCGCCCCGGCGCCGAGATCCGTGAAGTCGTTTCGGGACCTGCGGTGGCCGTCTTGGACGCCGACGGGGCCCTGGGCCCGGTGTCCGCCGCTCGCGGCGTCGACCGCGCCGTTGAGCTTGCCCTGGCGGGCGCCGCGGCGTTCGTCTTCGTGAAGAACGGCACCCACTTCGGGCCGGCGGCGCATTGGGCGCTGCGAGCGGCCGAGCACGACTGCATCGGATTCTGCTCCAGCAACGGCGGCGGCGTGGCCGGCGTGCTGGCCTACGGCAGCCGCGAGGTGGCCCTGACCAACGGTCCCATCGCCTGGGCATTGCCGGCGGCCAGGCACCCGGCGCTGGTGGCCGACATGGCCGTGGGCGCGGCCGCGATGGGCAAAGTGCGGGTGGCGCGGGCGGCCGGAACGCCGATTCCGGACGACTGGGGCGTGGATGCAGACGGCAATCCGACCACCGACCCGGCCGCGCTCGTCAACCTGATTCCGTTCGCGGGACCCAAGGGCTACGGCATGGGCATCGTGACCGAGACGCTGGCGGGAATCCTGGCGGGCGCGGTGGCGCGGGTGAACCGGAAGCCCGACGATCCGCAGCCGGTCGGGCAAGTGTTTGGCGCGATCAACATTGCCGCGTTCCGGCCCGTGTCGGAGTTCATGGCGGATGTCGACGATGCCATCGACCGGCTCCACGCCATCCCGCCGGCGGAGGGATCCGACGGAGTGATGGCTCCCGGCGAACCGGAGTGGCGAAAGCGTGAGCGGTCGGTGGCTGACGGCATCGAGTATCCGGACGGCCTGCTCGACGACCTGGCCGTCACCGCGCGAGGCCTGGGCGTCGCCCCGGCCTGGAGCTGATCCCATGGGCGCCGCGACACACACCACCTACGACACCAGCGGCCCGCGGGTCGCGCGCGGTGAGCTCGAGGCGTTCGCGGGCAAGCTGCTGGAAGCCGTGGGGGTGGACGCGGCGGGCGCTGCTCTGACGGCCCGGACGCTGGTGCACGCGGACCTGCGCGGGGTGCACTCGCACGGCGTGCGGATGCTGCCCCTTTATCTCAGGACGCTTGCGAACAAATCCCTGAATCCCAGGCCGACGGTGCGGGAAGTCAGCAGCGGTCCGGGCCACGCGACGTTCGACGGCGACAACGGGATGGGTCAGGTCGCGTCCGAGATCGCGATGGGCCGGGCGATTGAGCTGGCGCACGAATTCGGCGTGGGAATGACGATCGTCGACAACACCGGCCACTTCGGCGCGGCCGGCTATTGGGTCATCATGGCGGCGGAGGCCGGTTGCATGGGCTATTGCGCCAGCAACCTGCGCGGCCCCGTGCTGCTGGCGACCGGGGGACGCGGCGGGGCCGCCGGCAACAACCCGCTGGCCTGGGCCTTTCCCGGCCGGCGCCACCGTCCCACGGTGCTGGACATGGCAACGGGAGCGGTGGCGCTGGGCAAGATCGCGGCGCTGGGCGAGGGCGGATTCCTAGCGCCGGAGGGCGTCGCGGCCGACGCCGAGGGCCGGCCCACCCGCGATCCGGCCAAGGTGGCCTTTGTGGCGCCAGCCGCGGGTCCCAAGGGATATGCGCTGGCCGTGGTGCACGACGTGCTGGTGGGCGCGCTGACCGGCGGCGGATCGGCGCTGCAGAAGGAGCCGCTGGTGCTCGGCGGTCCGCTGGACGGCGGCCTGTTCTTCATGGCCATGGACATATCGGCGGTCATGCCGCTGGCGGACTTCACCGTCGCCATGGACGCGCAGACCGACGCGGTGAACGGCCTCGAACCCGCCGCAGGCGTGGATCGGGTGAGCATGCCGGGGCAGATCGAGTGGGACCTCTACGACGAGCGCGTCGTGACGGGCATTCCATTCCCGGCGGGCGTGCTCGATCCCCTGGCCGGGGTCGCGGCGCAGTACGGCGTGGCCGCGCCGTGGGTCGGATAGGCGCCGTGTCTCCCAGGCAAATGCTTGTGATGGCCCAGTCTGGGGCAATTCAGCGGGCCGACGGACCAGTCGCACGCGGGCTGTCGGAAGCCGCTTCGTCACCCCGGCGAAGGCCGGGGTCCAGAGTCCTTGCCCCGGCGCGAGATGCGACCGGACTGGATTCCGGCTTTCGCCGGAATGACGGAGGGTATTCGCAAAGCTCTCGTTTAGGAGAGAAGGAACTCAATCAGAGGACTTCAATGGCCGGAGGTTTGCGATGACCACCGCGCGCACGGACGGGAACCTCGATTCCGTGCTGGGCGCGATCGGCAATACGCCGGTCGTGACGCTGTCGCGTCTGACGCGGGGGCTGCCGGGGCGCCTGGTGGTCAAGCTGGACTACTTGCAGCCCGGGTTTTCGAAGAAGGACCGCGTGGCGCTGCGGATGATCGAGGACGCCGAGGCCAGCGGCGAGCTGCGGCCCGGGCAGCCCGTGGTGGAGCTGACCAGCGGCAACGCCGGCACGGGATTCTCCATCGTCTGCGCGATCAAGGGCTATCAGTTCGTGGCGGTGATGTCGCGCGGGAACTCGGAGGAGCGGGCGCGCATGATGCGCGCGCTCGGCGCCGAAGTGGTGCTGGTGGACCAGCTGCCCGAATCGACGCCGGGCAAAGTCTCGGGGGCGGACCTCGACCTGGTGGAGGCGGAAGCCCAGCGCATCGTGCGGGAGCGCGGGGCCTTTCGACCGGACCAATTCCGCTTGCAGAGCAACTTCCGGGCGCACCGGGACACGACCGGTCCGGAGCTGGTGGCGCAGACCGGCGGGGCCATCGACGCGTTCTGCGACATGGCCGGGTCGGGTGGAACCGTGGGCGGCACGTCCGCGGCGCTCAAGCAAGCGATTCCAGGCGTCAAGTGCTTCGTGGTGGAGCCGGCCGGCGCCGCCGTCCTCGCGGGGAAGCCAATCGTGAACGCGGATCACCGCATCCAAGGCGCGGGCTATTCGCGCGCGGAGCTCGCGAACATTCCGTCGGAGGTGGTGGACGGATTTCTGACCATCGACGACGAGGCGGCGACGGAAATGACGCGTCGTCTGGCGCGCGAGGAAGGGATCTTCGCCGGCTTCTCGTCTGGAGCGAACGTTTCGGCGGCCCTGGAGCTATTGCAGGGCGAGTTCCAGGGCGGCACGGTGGCCACGATCATCAACGACTCGGGACTCAAGTACCTCAGCACGGACCTCTGGGACTAGCCCGAGCACGGGCGGCCGATTGACCGTGGGTCGTGATCCGCGCGCATCTGCGACACAATGGCGGCCATCGACATCGAGCGGGCGCTGAGACCGCCCACCACCCATCCGAGGCCCAAGGAGCAGACACGATGAGCATCAACCACCGAGACGACCGCCCGATCATCGACATGGGCGACGGCATACAGCGCCGCACGATGGTGTGGGGCGACCGCATGTTGCTGGCGGAGATTCACATGGAGACCGGCGGCACCGTGCCGCGGCACGATCACGTCTACGAGCAAATCGGCTATTGCATCAGCGGCAGCCTGGAGCTTGACGTGGGCGACGACACGACCGTGGTCGGGGCCAACACGTCGTGGGTGATTCCGGGCGACGTGCCGCACGGGGCGCGGGCCTTGGAGCCGTGCTTCGTGATCGAAATCTGGAACCCGGCGCGCGACGACTACAAGGACTAGCGCCGGCTTCCATCACAGTGCCCCTCATGCCGATTGAACCGGCGTCGCGGCGGATGGACGCGGCCGATTGAGCACGCGTGGCGGCGTCGCCGGGCGTATGTCGCGCGCGACCATCGAGATCCTGCGCGATAACCTGACGCTCATACCCTTCGTCACCGCGGGTGGGCTGGCGGCCGCGGGGTTCCAGGTTTTCCTGTCGCGCACCCTCGAGAAGACGGTCTACGGCGAGACGTTTGTCGTGCTCGGGGTGCTTTCCGTGCTGGGGGCGTCCACCCTGGTCATCCAGACCGTCATCGCGCGAAGCAGCGCGCGGCTCTTCGCGTTGGAGCGGCTGGCGGATATGCGCCTGGCGGCGTGGACCGCCGGCCGGCGGCTGACGATTGCGGCGATCCTGCTCACCGCGATTCTCGCCGCGCTCACACCACTGCTGGTGCGCGCCCTTCAACTGACCAGCCCCTGGCCCATGCTGGTGGCCGCGGTCGGGGCCGGCTTGGGGCTGGTGGAGCCGCTGTTCCGCGGCATCACGCAAGGGGCGAGGGACTTCGTGGCGCACGGCGCCGTCGTGGCAATGCATGGGTTTGGCCGGCTGGGCGTCGGTACCGTCGGCGTGCTGGCCGGCGGTGGTTCAACCGGCGCGCTGCTGGCAGGTCCCGGAGGCGCACTCGCCTCCATAGGCATGGGTGTGGTCGCGCTGCGACGTCTGCTGCGCGGCGATTCCGAGCCGGCCGACGCGGCGAAGTCAGGCGAGCCGCCGTGGGTGCACATTCGCGTTGGCCTGATCGTCACCATCATGGTCGCCATGCTGCACCTGGACGGGCTGGCGATGCGCGTGTTCCATCCCCCGGACGTCGCCGCCGACTACGCCGTGCTCGCGGTCATCGGCCGGATGGTCTACTGGAGCGGGATCACGATCGGGCTGGTGCTGCTCCCCTTTGTGGTCCAGGCCGCCACGCGCGGTGAGGACTACGTGCGGGCCTACCTGATCAGCGTGGGGCTGATGGTGTTTGCCGGGTCAATCGTGGCGGTAGTCGTGCTGCTGCGGCCCGAGTTCGTCTACAGCGTGGCGTTTCGAGACGAATACACGCTCAACACGGCGCTGCTGCCGAAGTACGTCGCCGCGGCGGCGATGCTGGCCATCGCGACGATGACGGCGAGTCTCCACATCGGCGCATCCAATCTGCGAGTGTGGCTCCCCTTGGCGGTCTTGGTGGCGGCGACCCTCGTTGCATTTGCCGTGGCGCATGAAAGCGCGCGCCAGGTGGTGACGGTCATCCTGGTGGCGGACGCCGTGGCCTTCGTCTACCTGCTTGGCGAAGCCGCGTTGTTGGCTCGAAGGCCCCCGGCGCCTGCGTAGCGTCCGCTCGGGCGGCGGCCCCGAGCGACGCTGCCGAATCTAGTCGGGCGAGCGGCCGTAGTCGTCGGAAAAGCGCACTACGTCGTCGGGGTGTGGGGTGGACACTTCGAGCACCCGCACGTCGCCGTAGGGGGCGGCGAAGCGATGCACGGTCCCGGCTCGCACACGGAAGGCCTGGCCGGACTCCATGTCGCGGGTCTGCACCGTCTCCGGCGCGGAACCGACGGTCAGGGCAAGTCTTCCGTCAAGCACGTAGATCGTCTCGTCCTTCTCCACGTGCGCTTGCAGGCTGAGCCGGTGGCCCTCGCTGATCTCGATCACCTTGCCCAGGTAGTGCTCGCAGCTGGCGTAGATGATCTCGCGACCCCAGGGCTTGTCCACGATGGTGACGTCGTCCGAGGGTGCGCTCATGGGACCCCGGCGGCGGACCGCCCAATGTCGAGCAGCCGATCCACGCGATCGGCGGATGTCGTCTCGCAATAGATGCGGAGCAGCGGCTCGGTGCCCGAGAAGCGCACCAGCAGCCAGCTTTCGTCGGCCAGGTAGTACTTGAAGCCGTCGAAGTCGCCGCGTCGAGCCACGGGCGTGCCGTCGATGCTCTCGGGCGCCCAAGCCTCCATGCGGGACATGATCGCCGCTCGCTCCTCGGCCGGAAAGCGCAGGTCCAGGCGGCGGTAGTGGTACTCGCGTCCGAGCTTCTCGAAGAGCATCCGGACGAGCTGCGACGGGGTCTTGTCCTCGCAGATCATGAGGTCGAGGAAGAACAGGCCGGCGACGATGCCGTCGCGCTCGGGCATGTGCAGGCCGAACACATAGCCGCCGCTCTCCTCGCCGCCCATCACCGCGTTGGTGTCGCGCATGGTCGGGGCCACGTATTTCATGCCCACGCCGGTCTCGTGCACCGGCACGTCATAGAGCCGCCCGAGCCGCTCCAGCATCGCGGACGTGGTGAGCGTCTTCACGAGGGGCCGGCGGTCGTCGCGATGCTCCAGCATGTAGTAGGCCAGCAGCGCGATGGTGCGAAGCTGATCCACGAACTGGCCGTGCTCGTCGACCACGCCCAGGCGGTCGGCGTCGCCGTCGACCGCCAAGCCCACGGCGGCCCGCGCCTCGCGGACCGCGTCCCCAAGGGCGTCCGTTTGGGGCGGGATGGGCTCTGGTCGCGCCAGACCCGGAAACGCCGGGTTCCACTCGGAGTGGATCTCCTGCACCCGGAGCTTGCCGCCTTGGAGCAAGCGCGGCAGCCAGCCGGCGCCCGAGCCGTACATGGCGTCCACGACCACGCGGCGGTCGCGCTGCCGCAGTCCGGGCAGGTCGAGCAGGTTCGGCACGTGCCTGAGATAGGCAGAGCCCGGGTCGAAGGTCTTGACCTGACCGGCCTGGGGCGCGCCGAGGTTGCGAATCGACTCCGGCGTGACGCGGGCGACGGCCGCCTCGACCTTCTCCAGGCTCGCGGGCGGAAGGGCGGCGCCGCTGGCGGTGCGGATCTTGAAGCCGTTGTCGCTGGGCGGATTGTGGCTGGCGGTGATCATCACGGCGCCCGCCGCGCCCACGCCGGCGATGCTGAACGCCGCGACGGGGGTGGGACAGGGCCGGTCCACGAGGAAGGCCGGGATGCCGTTGGCGCCCAGCACGTCGGCCACGGCGCGGGCGAACTCAGGCGATCCGAAGCGGCGGTCGTAGCCGACGACGATGCCGTTTTGCCAGGACCACTCGCGGCGCACGAAGTGGGCGAATCCCTGGGCGACGCGGCGCACGTTGGCAAAGGTGTATTCGTCGGCGATGCCCGCGCGCCAGCCGTCGGTGCCGAAGCGGATCGTTTCGGCGGTCATGGCTGCCTTGGGACGGCGCGGCTCACGCGACGATCGGCACGGACGAGGCGAGGCGCTCGCGCACTTCGGTCAGGCCATCTCGCAGCGAGTCGTCCACGGTCCGGCTGACGCGCCAGCCGGTGTCGCGGGCAATCAGGGACGGGTCGCCGACGACGACGCGGCCCTGTGCCGCTGCATTCGACCCACCTTCTTGAATCTCGGCTTGAATGCCGGCGATCTCGATGAGCCGGTCGACCACCGCGCGCAGGGGCGTCGCCTGCCCGGAGGCGACGTTGTAGGCGGCGCCGGTCCGCCCACGCGCCGCAACGGCCTGAATGGCGTCGGCGGCGTCGCGCACGTCAACGAAATCCAGGGTGTCGCGAAGGCTCAGGGTGCGAATCAGCGCTGGGGCGCCACGGTCCAGGATCTCGGCGGCCTGCCTGATTTGCGGGGCGGGGAAGTACTCCTCGGGCCGGCCGGGACCGATGACGTTGAAGAGGCGCAGCCGGACGATGTCCAGGCCGTCGGAGCGGTGGTGCTGGGCGGCCTGCACGTCCGCCGCCGCCTTGGTCGTGGCATACACCCCTTCGGGTCGCTGGGGATCGTCTTCGCGGACCGGACGGTCATGTCCGTCCCGGCCATATTGCAGCGCCGAGCCGAGGACGATCAGCCGCGCATCCGGGGCCAGCTCGCGCAGGGCCAGAATGACCCGCAGCTGCCCGAGGACGTTCACGTCGTAGGCCGCCAGGGGGTCGGCCTCGGCCTGTCGCGGATCGGCGACGGCGGCGAGGTTGATCACGACCGCGGGCTGTGTCGATTCAATCGCCGCACGGACGGTGTCACCGTCGCGCAGGTCCAGCTTGGCGTCGGCATCCCCGCCGCGGTCGGCGGCGATGACCTCAGCGCCGGTTGCCTCCAAGCCCGCGACGAGATGCCGGCCGATGAATCCGCGAGCCCCGGTGACCAGCACCCGGGCGCCGTCCCACGAGCACTCGGCCGCGCTCACGCGCCGTGCCGCGACGCCATGATCTGCGCGTGCGCCAGCTCGCTCCCCACCAGCTCCATGTCGGCATCGACCATGATGGTCACGAGCTCTTTGAAGGTAACGCTCGGCTCCCAGCCCAGCTTCTCGCGGGCCTTGGTCGGGTCGCCGATCAAGCGGTCGACCTCGGCGGGCCGAAACAGGTCTTCGCTGGTGTAGATGTGATCGCGGGCGTCCAGGCCGAGATGCCCGAAGGCCAGCTCGGCAAACTCCTCGCCGGAATGCGTCTCGCCCGTCGCCAGCACGTAGTCGTCGGGCTCGGGCTGCTGCAGCATGAGCCACATGGCCCGCACGTAGTCGGGCGCATAGCCCCAATCACGCGTGGTCGTGAGATTGCCGAAGGGCACCTTGTCGATGATCTCGTGGTGCACGCGGGCGGCGTTGTAGCTGATCTTGCGGGTGACGAACTCGAGCCCGCGGCGCGGCGACTCGTGGTTGAAGCAGATGCCCGAGCAGGCGTACATGTCGAAGCTCTCGCGGTAGTTGATGGTGATCCAGTGGGCGTAGAGCTTGGCGACGCCGTAGGGACTGCGCGGATAGAAGGGCGTGGACTCGCTCTGCGGCCACTCCTGCACGGCGCCGAACATCTCGCTGCTGGAGGCCTGGTAGAAGCGGATGCTGGGATCGACCGCGCGCACGGCCTCCAGCATGCGCGTGGCGCCGAGGGCCGTGACCTCGCCGGTGAGCACCGGCTGGTACCACGAGGTCTGCACGAACGACTGGGCCGCCAGGTTGTAGACCTCGTCGGGCCGGTGCTTCTTGAGAATCTCGATCAGCGAGTACTGGTCGTGCAGATCGCCGGGTTCGAGCGTGATGTCGTCCTGGATGTGCGCGATGCGGCCGTTGTTCTCGGTGCTCGTGCGGCGCACGATTCCGACGACGTGGTAGCCGCGCTCGAGGAGAAACTCGGCCATGTAGGAGCCGTCTTGGCCGGTGATTCCGGTGACGATGGCGGTCGGCATCAGTTGCGTGTCTCGATGCTCGGTTACGCGTTCAGTGTACGCGGCCCCACGGTCTGGCCTACGCCGACCCGTCCAGGGGCGACGGAAACTCCACGCCGACGGCGGCGCCGGTTTCGGTGAGGGTGGCGATGATGTCGTCGGTGAGCGGGCAGCCGTTGGCCTCGCGGTCGGCGGCGTTGGCGGCCTCGATGTCGCCGGGGGCGAAGACCTGGTCGAATCCCGGCCGCCGGGCCACCTCGCGCATGGCCGCCAGGGTGCCGGCCACCCGGGACTTGAATTCCTCGAGCGGCATCATGCGCGACACGTCGACGGCCAGGAAGCAATGCCCGACGCGCTGGGGACGGTCCTTGTGCTGCCAGTACATGCTGCCCACGTCGACGGTGGACGCGGCGCCGGAGAGGATGCCGGCCATGACGTCGATGAGCAGCGAGAGCCCGGCGCCCTTGTATCCGCCCAGGGGCAGCAGCGAGCCGCCGTCGAGAAAGGCCGCCGGGTCCGTCGTGTCGTTGCCGTCGGCGTCGAGCGCCCAGCCCTCCGGGATCGGCTCGCCGCGGCTCTGCGCCAGGAAAATGTGGCCGGCGGCGACCTGGGTGGTGGCCATGTCGAGCACCAGCTCGTCGGGCGGATCGGTGGGCATGGCGATGCAGATGGGGTTGGTGGAGACGAACTTCTCGCTGCCGCCCCAGGGCGCGACGATGGCCTCACCGTTGGTGAAGGCCCAGGTCATCAGGCCGGCGCGCGCGCCGCGCAGCGCCCAATAGCCCTGCGAGCCGTTGTGGTTGGACTCGCGGATGCCGGTCCAGCAGGCGCCGTTGGCCTTGGCACGCTCGATGGTGGCGTCGATGGCGAAGTCGCACACCACGTGCCCGAGCCCGTTGTCGCCGTCGACCGCGACGGTGGTGGGCGATTCGGTGACGATCCGGGGCCGGGCTTGGGCGTTGACCAGACCCGCGTGGAGCCGCTCCAGGTAGATGGGTATGCGCGTGATGCCGTGCGTATCGACCCCGCGCAGGTTCGAGTCCACCAGCCCGTGCGCCACGACCCGCGCGTCCTTGTCCGCGACGCCCGCGGTGCGGAAGATGGCGGCGGTGAACGCGCGGAGATCGTCCGCGCTGAATCGCTGCGCTGGGGGTGAAGCGGTGCCCATCGATCACTCCTTCGCCGAGATCGGTCGGCGAACCATGCCGCCGCCGGCCGCCTCCCGGTTTGGCTGCGGCTGATGCCTCATCGGGAACTCAGGCCAGTTGACGTGGCGAGCATAGCGGCGCCTGGCGACATCGTCGCCATCGTGGGCGCCGGTGGCAAGACTTCGACCATGTTCGCGCTGAGCCGCGCGCTGGCCGCGGCGGGGCGGCGCGTGCTGACGACCAAGTCCACGATCATCTATCGACCGACGATGGCCCAAAGTCCCGGCGTGGTGGAGATTCCGCCGGAGCGCTGGGCCACCGAGCTGCGCGGTCTGCTGGACCTTCGGCGCGAGGTGACGGTGGTGACTGGATCGGCGGGACCCGATCGCTGGCAGGGCGTGTCGGCGGACCGGGCGTCGGAGCTGCGGGACGCGGCGCGGGCCGACTGCGTGATCGTGGAGGCCGACGGGGCGCGGGGAAGACTGCTCAAGGCCCCGGCGGACCACGAACCGTCGATGCCCGCCAGTGCGTCGCTAGTGATGCCGGTCGTGAACCTGCGGGCCGTGGGGCGGCGAATTGATTCCGAGCAGGTGCACCGGCCGGAGCAGGTGGCGGCGCTGCTGGGAATCTCGGTGGACGGCGTGATTGGCCCGGAGCACGTGCCGAGGGTGTTGCTGGACGAATCGGGCGGTCTCAAGCGGGCGCCGGAGAACGCCCGCGTGTGGCCGGTGCTCGCGGGCGTGGACGCCGTGGAACTGCCGGAGGTTGAGGCGTTGCTTCGGCGACTGGTTGAGCATCCGCGGGTCGTCGGGGTGGTCATGGCCGATCGGGAGTGGCGGTATTCGGCGTTGGTGCCCTGACGGCATGGCCCAGAGCGTCGTTCCGATGGGTCCCCCTCACCCTAGCCCTCTCCCATCGAGGGAGAGGGGACCGGACAGCTCCCCTCCGACTGAGAGCGAGCCTGGCTGGATTCCGGCTTGCGCCGGAATGACGGAGGGAGCGCATGTTCGGGCGCGTGGACGGGGTGGGATGACCCTCACCCCAGCCCTCTCCCTTCCAGGGAGAGGGAGCCGGACCCGGTCGAAGCTAAATCAGCCGCGCACCGCGCGGAGGATGTCGCCCAGGCGCAGGCGCCGGCCGTATACCAGCAGGCCGATGCGGAAGACTCGCGTGCTGATCCAGAGGCCGATGGGGACGCAGGCGGCCAGGATCCCCACGCTGATCGCCAGTGACAGCGTGTCATGCGAACCGGCCGCCACGCGCAGCAGTCCGCCGACGGGCGCGGTGATGGGAATCCAGCTGAGCACCACGGCCAGCGTGCCGTCGGGGTCTCCCTGGATAAACGCGCTCAGCATGAAGGGGACGATGGACGGCAGGATGAGGTACGCGGCGAGCTGCTGGCTCTCCTTGAAGGTGGTGGTCATGGACCCCACGGTGGCGTAGAACGCCGCGAACAACAGGTAGCCGAGCAGCAAGTAGGCCAGGGCGAGCGGGAGCACCGCGAGGTTGAAGGTCAGGTCGCCGAGGTCGTCGAACTGGGCGAGCAGCACCGGCACCAGCACGAGCGCGGGGAGCACCCACGCCAGCAGCTGCGTGAGGCCGGCCAAGGCCTGACCGGCCACCTTGCCGAGCAGCAACTGGTCGGGCGTGACCGACGACAGCACGACCTCGATGACCCGGGTCTCCTTCTCCTCGCTCACGCCTTCCAGGAGGTATCCGGCGCTGGTGAAGACGACGATCATGAAGAGAATGGCGGCCACGTAGGGCACCACGGAGTCGAAAATCACTCCGGCGCCAAATCCTCGCGGCGGGGAGCCGTCCACGTTCGAGGCACGCAGCGCGACGGGCTGCTGGATGCGGGGCGCGATCTCGGGCGCCACGTGCACCTCAAGCAGCGCGTCGAGAAGCACGGAACGGATGGCGCGGCGGGCATCACCCTCGCGCTCGCCGAACGTGCCGAACTCCTCGGCCACGAAGCGCACGTCGCCGGACGCCATGTAGTCCTCGCCGACCACGAAATAGCCGTCGACGGCTCCCTGTGAAAGCGCCGCGCGCGCCGCCGCCTCGTCGGCAAAGCGCTCCAGTCCCGGCGCTAGCTCGCGCCCTTCCAACACGCCGGCCTGATCAATCAGCCCGTAGCCGTCGGCGGGTTCCGACGTCGTCGCCTCGGCGGCCGCCGCCCCGATGCGGTCGCCGAAGATTACGAAGACCAGGACCGTGATCAGCAGCAGCACGGGCACGGTGGCCGTGCTGATGAGAAAGCCCTTGCGACCCACCGTGCGCCGCAGCTCCCAGGCGGCCACCACGGCCGCGTTACGCATCGCGGCCCGCCCCGCGCACGGCCTGGATGAACACGTCGTCGAGCGAGGCCAGCGCGCGCTCGAAGCGGTCGATGCGCACGCCGCGCTGCACCAACTCACGCAGGACAGTCTCGGGCGCGACGCCCTCGTCGAGCACGGCGTAGTAGGCGCCGTCCTCCTCGCGAAGCTCGTCCACGCCGGGAAGATTGGCGACGCGATCGGGCGATACAAACCGAACGGCGTTGGGGGCGTAGGCGCGACGGACGTCCGCCACGCGGCCCTCGATCACACCGCGGCCGTCAGCGATGAGGTAGATGCGGTCGGCCAGGTCCTCGACCTGGCTCATGACGTGGGTGCTGATGACGATGGCGGCGCCTGCGTCGCGGCGCTCGCGGATGATGTCGAGCAAGAGCTTGACGTTGATCGGGTCCAGGTTCTGCGTCGGTTCGTCCAAGATCAGGATGTCCGGGTCGGTGAGCAGCGTGGCCGCGATCTGCGCTTTCTGCGCCATGCCACGGCTGAGCTCATCGGTTTTTCGAGAGGTCGCGTCACCAAGGTCAAGCCGCCCGAGCCAGGACTCGGCGCGGTAGCGGGCCTGGGCTCGGCCGAGCCCCTTGAGCCGGGCGAGGTATTCCACGGCGTCCAACGTGCGCACGCCGCGATGGAGCCCGCGTTCCTCCGGGAGATAGCCGATGCGGCGTCTGAGCTCGATGGACGGCGTCTGGCCATGAATGCTGATGTCTCCGGCGTCGGGCGCCACGATGCCCATGACGGCGCGAATGGTGGTGGTCTTACCGGCGCCGTTGGGTCCGAGCAGACCAAGAATCTCGCCCGGATTGACGGTGAGCGACACGTCGCGAACGGCGGTCACGTCCGCGAACGACTTGCGCAGTCCTCGAATCTCAAGCGCGGGCATGGCGCATGTTTAGCACGCCCCGTGTGCCAAAAGCTGCTTACATCGGCCAAATCAGCCAAAATGCGCTGTTTGGTCCCGCGGAGACCCAAGGCCCATGCCCGATCTCGTCCCCATCGATCACGACCGCCTGCTGAAGACGTTCCTGCGCCTGGTGCGCATCGACAGCTATCACGGCCACGAGGATCGGATCGTGGAAGTCCTCGAACCGATGCTTCACGCGGTGGGCCTGACGACGGAGGTCGACGCCCACGGAAATCTCATCGCCCGCTGGGACGCCCAGGACAGCGACGCCGCGCCGTTGATGCTCAACGCACACATGGACACCGTGTGGCCGACGCCGGGCATGGAACCCGTGGTGACGGACGAGGGCGTTGCGTCGGACGGCTCGAGCGTTCTCGGCGCGGACGACAAGGCGGGCGTGGCGGTCATCATGGAGGGCGTGCAGGCAGTGGCGGACGCGGGCCTGCCGCACGGGCCAATCGAGCTGGTTTTCACGGTCGGCGAGGACGTGGGACATATCGGGTCACGCGCGTTCGATCCCGAAACCATCGAATCGCGCCGGGGGCTGGTGTTCGACGGTGACGGGCCGGTCGGCACGGTGGTGACGGAGGGTCCGTCGGCGCAGGCGTTCACGGCGGTGTTTCGCGGGCGCGCGGCGCACGCCGGCGTCGAACCCGAGAACGGCATCAGCGCCATCGCCATGGCGGCGCGGGCCATCGACCGGATGAAGCTGGGACGCATCACGCGTTACACCGTGGCCAACATCGGCACGATCAACGGCGGGCAAGCGATGAACATCGTGCCGCCGGAGGTGACACTGGTCGGCCAGGCGCGCAGTTTGCGCCCGAGGGCCCTCGAGCAGCAGATCGCGCACATGCGCGAGGTCATGGAAGAGGCGGCCAGCGAGTTCGGCGGCACGGTGGAATATGAGGAAACCATGCGAATCGACGCGTTTGGCTTCAACCAACAGAACCCAGTCGTTCTGTGGGCCAACCGCGCGATTCGGGCGGCCGGACTCGAGCCGTCGCCCGTCTTCACGGTCGGCGGCAGCGACGCGCACGAGTTCAACGCCAAGGGCATCTGGTCGGTCATGCTGGGCATGGGCTGCACCGGGGCGCACTCCGTGGAAGAGTTCGCGCCGCACGAGGCGCTGCGGCAGCTGGCGCAGGTCGCGGCGCAGGCGATCGTCGTTGGGTAGTCAGCACCAAGGCCGGCTGCCCGGTTGCCGCGCGCCGGAGCAACGCGATGCCTGAAAGCCCGGGCCTGGTGCCGATCAACTGGGACCGCATGCTCGACAACTTCATCAACATGCTCTCGGTCGACAGCTACTACGGTGACGAGGAGCGCGTGGCGGCGATCATTCGACCCGCGCTGGAGCCATTGGGCATCCGGTTTCGGCAGGACGAGATCGGAAATCTGATCGGGCGCTGGGCGGGCCGTGGACGCAGCGATGGGCTCATCATGCTCAACGCGCACATGGACACCGTGCAGCCGACGCCGGGCATGCGGCCGGTGGTGGACGCCGACGGGGTGCGGTCCGATGGGTCGAGCGTGCTGGGCGCGGACGATAAGGCCGGGTTGGCCGCGATCATCGAAGCCGTCCGCGCGATTGACGAGACCGGTCTGGATCACGCGCCCATCGAGCTGGTGATTACCGTGGGCGAGGAAGTCGGGCACATCGGGTCGAAGGCCTTTGACCCGCAGTCCATCGAGGCTCGTACGTCATTCGTGTTCGACGCCGGCGGGCCGGTTGGCACCGTGGTGATGCGCGCGCCGGGCCAGATTCGCTGCACGGCCACGCTGCACGGACGCGCGGCGCACGCGGGGATCGAGCCGGAACTGGGCATCAGCGCCATCAGCCTGCTGGCGCGGGCGGTGGACCGCATGCCGCTGGGACGCGTTGACGCCGAAACGACCGCCAACATCGGACGCATCGAGGGCGGGCAGCAGTCGAACATCGTGGCGCCCACGGCACGGATCGAGGCCGAGGCGCGCAGTCTCAGCGAGGACCGGCTCGCGGCGCAGATCGACGCGATGCGAACGGCGGTCGCCGACGCGGCGACCGACCTGGGCGGCTCATTCGACTTCGAGGAGCGCCGGTTCTACGTGGCGTATCAATTGGCGGAGGACGAGCCGGCCGTGCAGCTGGCCGACCGCGCCGTCCTGGCGTCGGGGCTGACGCCGCGGCACGTCAGCACGGGCGGCGGGAGCGACGCGCATGAATTCAACCTCAACGGCATCACGTCGGTATGCCTGGGGGTCGGCTACATCGACGTGCACACCACCGACGAGTTCATGCCGCACAACGCCCTGCGCGACATCACCCAGGTGGCGGCGCAGCTCATCACCCAGGCCTGATCCGAGCACCGGGCCGGCTGCTACTGCGGCATCGTCCCGTGGAGCATGGGGGGGCCGGTGGGGCTGCTCGGGCTTTCGTGCATCGGCTCCTCGGTGACCTCGAACGCGTGGAAGACGTGCACGGGGTGGTCGCTCACCACCAACACCACGGCGCTGCCCGCGTGGTCGGTGCTGAAGTTGGCGCCGCTGACGCGGGCACCGCTCTCGTCAACCATCCAGAAGTGATAGACGTGCTGGTCGCGCGGGGCGTGAAGGCCGTCCACCACGAGCATGACCTCGGAGCCCGCGTCGTCGAAGATCAGTTGCGCCCAGGCGTCGTCGGCCCCAGGCATACCGTGCAGCGTGACGATGTGGGGTTGCTCCGCATGAATGCCGACGAGCGCGGCGCTCTGGGCCGACAGCTCGTCCTGCATGTCGTCAACCGTCTGCTGGAGATCGCCGATTCGCAGCGCGAGCACGATGACCGCCGCGACCGCCGCCGTGCCGACCGTGGACATGCCCGCGAATCCAAGCATGGGCCATGACGGCATTCGGAGGCGTCGCCTGGGCGGCGCGGCGACCGCCATGACCCGACCGCGGAGGTCCGCCGGCGGGGCTTGAGCGCCCGCGTCGAGCGCCAACGTCTCAAGCGCCTGGCGCACGGCTTCGGCCTCGCGGCGCAGCGCGGGATCGCGCGCCAGGACCGCCTCGAGCTCGCGGGCTTCGGACGCGTTGAGGTCGTCGAGCGCGTAGCCGCCGATGAGGTCGTGGATGTCCGGTGAGGCCATGAGCGCTAGCCCAGCAGGTCCTGGTCGCCCAGGCGTTCGCGCAACTTTCGCAAGCCGGCGCGCGTGCGCGTCTTGACCGTGCCCAGCGGCACGTCCAGGCGCTTCGAGATTTCCGATTGGGTGTAGCCGAAATACGCCAGCCAAAGCACGTCCTGCTCGGTCTGACTCAGGCCCTGGATCGCCTGGCGCAGCTTCTGCCGGCGCTCGGCGAGCCAGGCGTGCTCCCACGGGGCGGGCTCGCCGTCGGCCTGCTGCCGAGCGTCGAGATCGACCTCGTAGGGATAGAGCTGGGGACGGGCGTTGGCGGCGCGAATGGTGTCGGTGATGCGGTTGCGCGCGATGCGCAGCACCCAGGCGGCGAGCGAGCCGCGCGACTCGTCGAACTGGTGGCGGCGCGTCCAGACCTGCATGAATACGTCCTGCACGACATCCTCGGCAACCGCCTGGGGAAAGGCTCGCCGCGCCATGGACCACACCGTTGGGCTGAGCAAGTCGTAGACGCCGCCCAGCGCGTCCGGTTCGTTGCGCACCAGGCGACGCCCGAGGATCGCGTCGGGGCGTTCGGCCGGTTCCGTGCGTTCGCTAGTCATGCGCGCTGGCGCTAGAGTGCCACGCCACTCGACCGGACCTATAACGAGGCGTCGCGGGAAGGGAAGCCTCAGCGCGGGCGCGCCCGCGCTAAGTCCGGCAAGGCCCGGAAGTTCAGCGGCGATGGCGTCGCCGGTCACGCCGCCAACAGTCACGCGGCTGCCGCTCCGGATTTCGCCATGCGTCCGGGGCCCGCATGACCCGTCGTCGATACCTCGGTCGCGCGGTGTCGATCATGGAGCGGCGGCATAGGCGACAGTGCGGCGACAGGCCGCGGCGTGAAAGGGGGTTCGTGGACTGCTACGTAGGTTTCGTCACCGCGGATTGGCTGCCGCGTGCGCGGAGCAGGGCGTACTCGTAGCTGTCCTTCAACGCCAACCACGAGGCCTCGATGATGTTGGCCGAGCTGCCCACCGTGCCCCACTCGCCGTCGCCGTCCGACGACTGGATGAGCACGCGCACCGCCGCGTCCGTGGCGGCGCTGGAATTTAGGATGCGGACCTTGTAGTCGGCCAGATGCATGGCGCCCAGCTCCGGGAAGAACCGCTCCAGCGCCTTGCGGGCGGCGCGGTCGAGGGCGCTGACGGGGCCGTTGCCCTCGGCGGCGGTGTGGAAAATCTCCTCGCCCACGCGGATTTTCACCATGGCCTCGGAGAGCATGTCGCGCCCGCCCCGGGTCTCCGCCAACACGAGGAAGTCCACGAAGGCAAACGGCGGCTCGTAGTCCCCGGACAGACGACGAAGCAATAGCTCGAACGACGCTTCGGCGCCCTCGAACTGGAAGCCGCGCTCTTCGAGCGCCTTCAACTCGTCGACGACCTGCGCGGCGTCGGTGTCGGAGCCCAGGCCCAACGCGTCGGCTCGAGCCACGACCGAGCTGCGCCCGGCCAGTTCGGAAATCAGGATGCGGGAGTCGTTGCCGACCAGCAGCGGGTCGATGTGCTGATAGGCGTCGCTGTGCTTGCGCATGCCGCTGCCGTGATAGCCCGCCTTGTGCGCAAAGGCGCTGTGGCCGGCGAACGGCGTCTGGGGGTCGAGCGTCACGTTGGCGATCTCTGCGATATAGCGCGCCAACGCGGCGGTCTGTTGAAGCTGAGCGGGCGCGACGCAGTCGTGGCCAAGCTTGAGCTGGAGCGT
Organism: Chloroflexota bacterium; assembly: GCA_026708035.1. NCBI lineage: Bacteria > Bacillati > Chloroflexota > Chloroflexota bacterium. Next base: position 249,626 of record JAPOVQ010000006.1, read on the forward strand.
CGGGATCAGGGTGAGCAGGTTGGCGTTGCCGCAGCGCTCGCCGAGTCCATTGGCCGTGCCCTGGACCTGGCGCGCGCCGGCCTCGACTCCGGCCAGGGCGTTGGCCTCGGCCAGGTCCAAATCGTCGTGGGTGTGAATGCCCAACGGCAGCTCCGTCCAGGCCGCGGCCGCCAATGTTCCCTCCTGGATTCCGGCGGGCAGCGACCCGCCGTTGGTATCGCAGAGCACCAGCCAATCGGCGGCGGAAGCGGCGCGCACGCACTGCTCCACGTAGGCGCGGTCGTGATCGAGGCCGTCGAAATAGTGCTCCGCGTCCACGATGACCTCGCGGCCGGCGCTCTTGAGGAAGGCCACCGAGTCGCGAATCATCGCCAGGTTCTCGTCGGGCGTGGTCTCGAGCACCGACTCGGCCTGGAACCGCGAGAACTTGGCCACAATGGTCACCGTGGGCGTTTCACTGGCCAGCAACGCTTGCAGGTTCTCGTCCGACTCGGCGCGGATGCCCTTATAGCGCGTGGCGCCGAACGCGGTGATGCGCGCGTGCTTCCAGGATCGTTCGGCGGCGCGGGTGAAGAATTCGCGGTCCTTGGGGTTGGATCCCGGGAAGCCGCCTTCGATGTAGTGCACGCCGTACGCATCGAGGCGCTCGGCGATGCGGAGCTTGTCCTCGGCGGAAAACGAGATGCCCTCGGTCTGCGCGCCGTCGCGCAGCGTGGTGTCGTAGAGCGAGAGTTGCATGCGGAAATTCCTCGGCAGGTGTGGAGGGTTGAGAACCCGAACGGGTGTGGGCCGTGGCCCACCGGCCGGCGGTTCGGCTAGCGAGCCGCCACGCGGACTGCCGCGGCAATGTCGACCGCGCCCGTGAATGTGGACTTCACGGGTCGCGGAGAATCCTTGCGTCGGGCAGTCATGGACTTGGGCCTGTCTCGATCAGTGAGGCGGGCGCTGCCGCCGAGGGCATTGTAAGGCGTCGCACGCCGCCCCCTCACCCTATCCCTCTCCCCAGGGAGAGGGAACCGGCCCGTCGCTGCGGGCCCGCGGGTGACAGCAAGACATTCTTGGTGGATTCGCTGCCAGCCCGGCAGCTAGTCCGGCTCCTTCTCCCCAGGGGAGAAGGGTGGGATGAGGGGACGGAATCGCCGATGCGCATATTGTCGCCCTCACCCCTGGATCAGGTCCGGGGCAGGCTCTTCGTCCGAATGACGGAGGGTGTTGCCCGTCGGCCTGGATTCAGGCTTTGGCCGGAATGACGGAGAAGGGACCGGACTGGCGGCGCGCCGGATGCCAATTACGAGGACTCGCCGCCGAAGCCGGTGAGGTACGGCAGGCGGTCGCTCGTCGCGCGGACCTCGTCGGCGTTTTCGAGAAGCTGTCCCAGGGCGTCCCAGCGGCCCGTCAGGAAGCTCGCGCGGGCGCTGGCGGGGATCGAGGCCGGGTAGGCGCCCTGGTCCGTCACGATGCGCTCCGCCTCCACGTCGACGGTGAGCTCAGTGTCCGGCGCCTCCTCGAGCAGCGCTTGCAGGGCATCGGCGTGCTCGGGAGTCGTCGTCAGGCAGGGCAGACCAATCGCCACGCAGTTGCCAAAGAAGATCTCGGCGAAGCTCTCGCCGACGATCGCCTTGATGCCGCGACGAAGCAACGCCTGCGGCGCATGCTCGCGGCTCGACCCACAGCCGAAATTCTCGTTCACGACCAGCACACCGGCGCCGTCGAAGCGCGGATCGTCCAGCGGGTGCGCGCCGTTGAGGGCGCGGCGGTCGTCCTCGAAGGCATGCGGGCCGAGGCCTTCGAACGTGATCTCGCGCAGATAGCGCGCCGGAATGATCCGGTCGGTGTCGATGTCATTGCCCCGCACCGGCACGCCGCGGCCGACGATGCGGTCGATGACTGCCTCGTCGCTCATGACGCAACCATCCGCCGCACGTCGGCAACCTCGCCGGCGAGCGCCGCGGCGGCGACCATGGCCGGGCTCATGAGGAGCGTGCGGCCCGTGGGGCTGCCCTGACGGCCCTTGAAGTTGCGGTTGCTGGACGAGGCGCAAACCTGGTCGCCCTGCAACTTGTCGGGGTTCATGGCCAGGCACATAGAGCAGCCGGCTTCGCGCCATTCGAAGCCGGCCTCCTGGAAGATTTCGTGCAAGCCGGCGGCCTCGGCCTCGGCGCGAATGCGCTGCGAACCGGGCACGACCAGCGCCTTGACGCCTTCGGCCACGCGCCCGCCCTGGGCCACGCGCGCGGCCTCGTGGAGGTCGCTGAGCCGGGCGTTGGTGCACGACCCAACGAACGCCACGTCGATGGGAATGCCGGCTATGGAGCGTCCGGGCTCGAGGGACATGTGCTCCAGGGCCTCCGCGGCGGCGGCTCGCCCGGGTCCATCGAGCGTTTCGAGCGACGGCACCACGTCGTCGACGCCCGTGACCTGGCCCGGGTTGATGCCCCAGGTGACCATGGGAGCAATGTCGGCGCCGTCCATCGTCACGACATCGTCATAATTTGCGTCGGGACTCGAGGCGAGCGAGCACCACCACGTGGCCGCGCGCTGGAACTCGTCGCCGGCCGGCGCGAACTCGCGGCCCTCGATGTAGGCCTCGGTGGTGGCGTCGGGGTTGACGTAGCCCACACGCGCGCCGCCTTCGATGGACATGTTGCAGATCGTCATGCGCTCGTCCATGGACATGGCGTCGAGGACCGCGCCGCCGTATTCGTAGGCATAGCCCACGCCGCCCTGCACGCCGAGGCTGCCGATGATGTGCAGGATCACGTCCTTGGCGAAGACGCCCGAGCTGAGCCGGCCATTGACTTCAATGCGGCGCAGCTTGGGCTTGGCCACCGACATGCACTGGGTGGCCAGCACGTCGCGCACCTGCGAGGTACCGACGCCGAACGCCACCGCGCCGAACGCGCCGTGGGTGCTGGTGTGGCTGTCGCCGCAGGCAATGGTCATGCCCGGTTGGGTGAGGCCAAGCTCGGGTCCAATGACATGCACGATGCCCTGGCGACCGGTTGCCCGGTCGAAGAACGGCAGGTCGTTGACCCGCACGTTCTCTTCGATGGCGGCGAACATCTGCTCGGCCATGCCGTCGGCGTAGGGCCGCTGCTGCGCGTCGGTGGGGATGATGTGATCCACCGTGGCGAACGTCCGCTCGGGATAGCGCACGCGCAGACCGCGCTCGGCAAGCATTTGGAACGCCTGCGGGCTGGTGACCTCGTGCACAAGGTGAAGGCCGATGAAGAGCTGAGTTTCGCCGTTGGGGAGGCGCCGCACCGTGTGCAGATCCCAGACAGTGTCGAGCAAGGTGTTGGCCATGGCGTCCCCTAGCCTTCGCTCGGCGGCGCGTGCACGATGGCCTGCGCCTCGGGCGTGGCCGACCAGTCCTTGCCCAATCCGGCCAGCATCCGGTTGAGCGCGTTGATATAGGCCTGCGCGCTCGCGACCAGGATGTCCGTGTCGGCGCCGTGGCCGTTGAAGACCTTGGCGTCGGCTTCGATGCGAATCGTCACCTCGCCGATGGCGTCAATGCCGCTGGTGACGGCATTGACGGAGAACTCGATGAGACGGTTTGGCACGCCGACGATGCGGTTGATGGCCTGGTAGATCGCATGCACCGGACCGTCGCCGATGGCCGCATCCGAGAACTCGGTGCCGTCGTCCGACAGCAGCCGCACGGTGGCCGTGGGCATGGAGCCGGTTCCCGCGCTGACCTGGACGTGCTGCAAGACGAAGGCCTGGTGGAACGCCTGGCGTTGCCGTTGCTGCGCGATGGCCTCGAGATCGCGGTCGGTGACCTGCTTCTTGCGGTCGGCGATGTCCTTGAAGGCGCGGAACACTTCCATGAACTCGTCCTCATCCAAGGCATAGCCCATGGACTTCAGGCGGTCGCGCACCGCGTGCCGGCCCGAAGTCTTGCCCAGGACGATGCTGCTGTCGCTCACGCCCACATCGGCGGGATGCATGATCTCGAAGGTCGTGCGTTCCTTCAGCATGCCGTCCTGGTGAAGGCCGGAGGCGTGCGCGAAGGCGTTGCCGCCGATGATGGCCTTGTTGGGCGGCACCAGCATGCCCATGAAGTTGGACACGAGGCGACTGGTGCGCGAGAGCTCTTTGGTGTCCAGGCGCGTATCGGCCTGGAAGTACTCCCGCCGCGTGCGCAGCGCCATGGTGATCTCTTCCAGGGCCGCGTTGCCGGCGCGCTCGCCGACGCCGTTGATGGTGCACTCGACCTGCCGGGCGCCGGCCCGAACCGCCGCGAGCGAGTTGGCGACCGATTGGCCCAGATCGTCGTGGCAGTGCACCGAGAGCACCACGTCGTCGATTCCCGGCGTGTTCTCGGTGACGTAGGCCACCATGCGGCCGAACTCGTCGGGCTGGGCGTAGCCGACCGTGTCGGGGAAGTTGACGACCGTGGCGCCGGCTTCGATGGCCGCGGCAAAGATGCGGCAGACGTAGTCCAGGTCCGAACGCGTGGCGTCCATGGCCGAGAACTCGATGTGCGAGGTGAACTGCCGCGCATAGGCCACGGCGTCCTGCGTCAGATCGAGCACGTGCTCGCGCCGGGCGCGCAATTGGTGCCGCAGGTGAATATCGGAGGTCGAGATCACGATGTGCAGCAGCGGATTGGCAGCCGGCTCCAGCGCCCGCCAGGTGCTGTCGATCTGCTCGCGCTTGAATCCGCTCAGGGCGGCAATTTCGACGTCGCGCAACTCCTGCGCCAGCAGATTGACGGCCCTGAAGTCGCCAGGCGAGGTGTGGGGAAACCCAGCCTCGATGACGTCGACGTTCAGTCGCGCGAGCTGCCGGCCAATCTCCAGTTTTTCGTCGATTGTCAGCGCGCCGCCGGCAGCTTGCTCGCCGTCGCGCAGCGTCGTGTCAAATATTCGGATGTGTCGCATCGGTCCAACCCTCGGTCAGATGTGTGGGCGGTCGCGGGACGACCGCATCTAGGCTCCCTAGCTCCCCTCTCGCAGCGGAGAGGGGCCCGGAAGCGCAAGATCTAGGGCCAGGTTGGCGGTGACGAGGGTCACCATGTCGATGCGAAGTTTCACTCGCGAGTCTTTGGCAGCCAATCCATCATACTGCGCAATTCGCTGCCGACACGCTCGAGCTCATGATTTAGGTCGGCATTGCGCAAGGCGTTGTATGCCGGACGGCCCGCCTGGTTCTCCAGAATCCAGTTGCGAGCGAAGGTGCCGTCCTGGATTTCGGTCAACAGCTGACGCATCACCTGCCGCGAATTCTCGTTGACCACGCGCGGGCCGGACACGAGGTCGCCGTACTCGGCGGTGTCGCTGACCGAGTGCCGCATGTAGGTGAGGCCGCCCTGGTAGATGAGGTCCACGATCAGCTTCAGCTCGTGCAGGCACTCGAAGTACGCCAGCCGCGGGTCGTAGCCGGCTTCGACCAACGTGTCGAAGGCTGCCTTGATGAGCGCGGTGGTGCCGCCGCACAGGACGCTCTGCTCGCCGAATAGGTCGGTTTCCGTCTCGTCCTTGAAGGTCGTCTCGATCAGGCCGGCCTTCGCCGCGCCCAGCGCTTTGGCGTACGACAACGCCACGTCGCGCGCGCGGCCGCTGGCGTCCTGCGCCACGGCGATCAGCGCGGGCACGCCGACTTCCTGCTCGAACATATCGCGCACGATGTGTCCGGGGCCTTTGGGCGCCACCATGACCACATCGATCTCCCGCGGCGGGATGATCTGGCCGTAGTGAATGTTGAACCCATGGGCGAACATGAGCGCCTGACCGGCCTTGAGATTGGGCCGGATCTGGGTGTCGAACGCCTCGGCCTGGGTCTGATCGGGCAGCGCGATCATGGTGGCGTCGGAGACGGCGACGGCCTCGTCCGTGTCGAGCACGACCAGGTCGGCGTCCTCGGCGCGCTCGCGCGAGGAGCTGCCGGGCCGCAGGCCCACCACGACGTCGACGCCGGAGTCGCGCAGGTTCAGCGCATGGGCGTGCCCCTGGCTGCCGTAGCCGAGTACGGCGACCTTCTTGCCCTCCAACTCGTCGGAGGCGATGTCGGACTCGTAGAGAACTTTGCTATCCACGTGCGCTCCCATTCCGCGAGGCTTTGGTCCCACGCGCCATGGCGACGACGCCAGTGCGCGTCAACTCGTCGATGCCGTACTCGGCGATCACGTCCAGGAATCGGTCGATTGTCTCGGAAACACCGGTGATCTGGACAATCATGGTGTCGCGTCCCACGTCGACGATCTCGCCGTGGAAGATGCTGGCAATGTCGGCCAGGCCGGGACGGTCCGCCGCGGACACGCGCACGCGAACCAGCGCGGTCTCCGTCTGCACGGCGGAGACGTCGGTGAGATCGCGGACCGTGATGACCTCCACCAGCTTGTAGAGCTGCTTCTCGAACTGCTTGACCTCGTCGTCCGTGCCCCGGACCTCGATGGTCATGCGGGAATAGCCCGGCTCCTCGCAATTCCCGACGGCCAGGCTGGCGATGTTGAATCCGCGCCGGCGAAACATGCTGGCCACGCGGGTGAGGACACCCGGATGGTCGGCCACCATGGCCACGAGCGTGTGGCTGCGGCTGGTCCCGTTCATCGCGGGTCCTCGATCACGCTGCGGACGCCCGTGCCCGGCACGATCATGGGATAGACGTTCTCGACGCGGTCCACGTGGACGTCGAGCACCACCGGTCCGTCGTAGGCGTGGGCGTCGGCGATGGCCGTGTGCAGCTCGTCGCGCGAGCTCACGGAGACGCCGCGAAGGCCGAAGGCCTCAGCCACTTTGGCGAAGTCGGGATTGTCGAGAAACGCGCCCATGTAGCGGCCGTCGTAGAAGAACTGCTGCCATTGGCGAATCATGCCGAGGTGCGCGTTGTTGAGGATGGCGACCTTGACCGGGATCTTCTCCGCGGCCAGCGTGTTGAACTCCTGGATGTTGATGAGCAGCCCGCCGTCGCCGGTGACGCACCAGACGGGCTCGTCCGGCGCGCCCATCTGCACGCCCATGGCCGCCGGCAGGGCGTAGCCCATCGGGCCCAGGCCGCCGGCGCTGAAGAAGCGGCGCGGCTTCTCGTACCAGAAGTGCTGGGAGGCCCACATCTGGTTCTGGCCGACGTCGGCGATGACGCGCGCGTCGCCGCCCGAAGCGTCGTAGATCGACCGCACGACTTCCTGCGGCAGCACCGTGTCGGGGCTGTCGGGGATGTCGAGCGACGGGTGGTTCTCGCGCCAGTCGTTGAGCTGACCGATCCACGGGCGCCGCTCGCGATGTTCGATCAGCGGATTCAGGGCCTGGAGGGTGAGCTTGAGGTCGCCCACGATGGGCACCTCGGTGTCGAGCACCTTGCCGATCTCAGCGGGATCGACGTCGATGTGCACGACCTTGGCGTTGGGGCCGAACTCGTCGACCTTGCCCACGGCCCGGTCGTCGAAGCGCACGCCCAGGCCGATGATGCAGTCGGTCTCACCCATGGCGAAGTTGGCATAGGCCAGCCCGTGCATGCCGAGCATGCCGAAGGACAGCGGGTGGGTTTCGGGAAACCCACCGACGCCGTGCAGCGTGGTCACCACCGGGATGTTGCCGCCCGTCGCCAGCTCGAAGAGCTCGGGCGCGGCGCTGGAGATGTCCACGCCGTGGCCGGCCATGATCATGGGCCGTTCGGACGCGTTGATGACCTCCGCCGCGCGGCGCACCATCTTGAGATTGCCGGCGCGGACGGGTCGATAGCCGCGCAGGTTCACGCGATCGGGCGCCGGGACGGTGGTTTCTTCGAGAAACACGTCCTTGGGCACGTCCACCACGACGGGACCGGGGCGGCCGGACTTGGCCAGGTAGAAAGCCTCGGCCATGACGCGGGGCAGCTCGTCGGCGTGCATCACCAGGTAGTTGTGCTTGGTGATGGGGATGCTGATGCCCGTGATGTCGGTTTCCTGAAAGGCGTCGGACCCAATGGCCGGGCGCGCGACCTGACCGGTGATGTAGACCACGGGCACCGAGTCCATGTGGTCGTTGGCCATGCTGGTGACGAGGTTTGTCGCCCCAGGGCCCGAAGTGCTCGTGGCCACGCCGACCTTGCCGGTGGCCCGCGCATAGCCATTGGCCGCGAAGCCGGCGCCCTGCTCATGGCGCGCCAGCACGTGGCGGATGCGGTCCTGGTAGTGGTACAGCGCGTCGTAGAACGGCAGCGAGGCGCCGCCGGGCATGCCGAAGATCACGTCGATGTCCTCGGCCAGGATGGCTTCGCAGATCACCTGGCCGCCCGAGCGGGCGGGCACGGCGCCGTTGGTCGAGCCGTTGGATTCAGAGGCGGTCATTGGGGGGGTGCTCCTGTCAGAGTTGAAGAGTTGCGGGATCGAGGGGGGAGCCGCGAACCGGCGCGCTATCGCCGGTTCGCGCCGCCTACCGCGACAGGCAGCGCCCAACCAAGCGGCTCGCCGGCGCGAGCGGCTCGGCAATCGTCGCTCGGACTTGCCGTCACGTGATCGTTCATCCTGTCCTCAGCACGTACAAAAGCCCGTCCCCAGGGGACGGGCTCAACCCGCGGTACCACCCCGATTGCCCGACATCCGTCGGACCTCTCGGCGCCCCGCTAACGGTGGGCGACCGGGCCGGCCTCCCCGTGGATCGACCGACCGGCTCAGGGGCGACCTTCGGTCCCCACAACCCGCTGGCTCGCACCGTTCCCAGCTCGCTCAGGGTTGGAGGGGGATCTACTCTTCCCCGTCAACGCCGTTGGATCTTCGGCTCCCGCCACGCGCCGACAAGACGCCGCCTGACAGGTTCGGCTCCAACGTATCAGGCGGTTCGGGGCTGGGCAAGACCTTTGGCCGAACGATTGCGGGCAGATTCTTCGGCTGGGCGCTGTCGAATTCTCCCGCGGCTGATCAGGAATCGACGGCGTCGCTGCCTTGTGCCGGCCCCTTGGCTTCCTCGCTGCGCTCGGAGTGCCAGGAGGTGAGGCGAAACGCTTCCTTCGTTCCATCGGCGCGAAGCCGCGGCGCAATCCCGCATAATGCACGGATGCCTGCGACGCCCGAGAAACCCGCCGCCAATCGGCGCTACGTGGTGTGGGATGTCGAGACGCTGCGGCTGAGCTACGAGGTCCCGGGCGGTTGGAGCCGAATCCGAGATTTCGGCCTGGCGGTCGCGGTGACCATCGACGACCAGGGCGTGCAGCGGTCCTGGGAGGAACCCGACGCCGGCGCCCTCATCGAGTACCTCGAAGGTTTCCCCCACGTGGTGGGCTTCAACTCGTTGCGGTTCGATTGCGAAGTGATGACGGCGTACGGACCCGTCGGCACGCTGCGGGAACGCAGCCTGGACCTCTTGGCGGCCATCCAGCGCGAGACCGGCCGCCGCCGCGGGCTGAGCCTGCAAAACATCGCGCGGACGATGTTCGGTCAGGAGAAGACGCTGGAGGACGGCACGGAGGCGGTTCGGCTCTGGCGGACGGGGCGCCCGGACGATCGGCAGCGGGTGATCGACTACTGCGCGCAGGACGTGGTGCTCACGCGGCGGATCCTGGATTTCGGCATTGCCAACGGCTACGTGCTGGCGCCGGTTCCCGACGTGAACAACGGCGGTGCGCCGGTGGGGGTGCACGTGCCGGCGTCGTGGGGTGAATTGGCCGGCATGGCCGGCGCAGCGACGGAGTCCGAGTCCTAGCGAGCCAAGCGGCGTGAGGCGGCTAGCCGAAGATCACGAGCGCCGCCACGGTGCCGGCCACGGCGCCGATCGCCGCGCCCATGACCAGGGCCACGAGCATCCACATGGCGCCCGAAGGACCGGGAGCCGGCGCGGATGGGAGCGGCGAGGATGCCGCGCGCTGGCCGGGGCTGCCGGGCTGATTGACGTCGTCGCCGCCGATGAGTCGGGGTTGGTCGATTTCCGTTTCCGCCCGGGCGGCGCGACGCTCGCTCATGCCGCAGGCTATCACGGGGATATTTCGGACCCGTGCTGGCACGACTCCGCAAATTCACGGGGCGCGGGCGGTCCGCGCGCGGGTCGTCCCAGCGGCTATTTCGCGTCGAGCAGGTCCTGGACCAGATCGAGCACGGCGTCGGCCACCGCCGTCTTGCTCCGCAGCGAGACCATGCGGCGCCCGCCGTCGCGGGTGAGCATGGTGACCTCGTTGGTCGAGGCGGCGAAGCCGCGATCCGCGGCGGCCACGTCATTGACCACCACCGCGTCGAGCTCGAGCTCGTGCAGCTTGGCCTGCGCGTTGGCTTCGTGGTCGTCGGTCTCCGCGGCGAAGGCGATGCGCACGAAGTCTCCGCTGAGCGCCGCCAGCAGACTCGGGTTTTCCACCAGGCCCACCGTGGGCACGCCGGCGCGGCGCTTGATTTTGCCTGCCGACTGCTCGGCCGGACGAAAGTCGCCGACCGCCGCGTTCATGATGAGGGCATCGCAATCTTGGGTCGCGGCTTGCAGGGCCTCCAACATGGCGTTGGCCGACTCGACGCGCTCGGTGGCGACTCCATAGGGCGGATCCACGGTTGCCGCACCGATGACGAGCCGCACGTCGGCCCCACGTTCGAGCGCGGCGCGAGCGAGGGCGACGCCTTGCCGGCCCGTGGCGCGGTTCCCCAGGTATCGCACAGGGTCAAGGAACTCGCGCGTGCCCCCGGCGGAGACCACGATCGAGCGGCCCGCCAGCGGCCCCAAACGCCCCAGCACAAGCCGCACGGCATCGACGAGAGTTTCCGTGGGCGGCAACCGGCCCTGCCCGGTCGCGCCCGACGCGAGCCGCCCCTCCTCGGGCGGCACGACGTGCACGCCGCGGCCCCGCAGTACCTCGAGGTTGGCTTGGGTGGCCGGATGCTCCAGCATTCCCGGCTCCATGGCGGGCGCGACGACGACGGGCGCCGCGCTGACCAGCGCGATTTCCGTGACGGCGTCTTCGGCCAGTCCGAGCGCCAGGCGCGCGATCGTCGTCGCGGTGGCGGGTGCGATGACCACGATGTCGGCCGCGCGGCCCAGCTCCACGTGGGCGATGCGATGCTCGGGCGTCATTGGCGTGTCCGCCGTGACGACCAGGCCCTGGGTGAGCGCCTCGAAGGTCATCGGGGCCACGAATTGCTCGGCGCTCCGCGAGAGCGCCACGTCCACGTGCGCGCCAGCCTGCGTGAGCGCGCTGGCCAGCTCCGCGGCCTTGTAGGCGGCGATGCTGCCGGTGACGCCGAGGACGATCCGCGCGCCCGCCAGCACGCTCATTCGCCGGTCATCGCCTGGTGAATACGGGCCAGACCCTTGAGCGTAAAGTCGGCGTCCACGCGCTCGAATCCCCCCACGTCCGCGGCAAGCCTGGCCGCCAGGCCGCCGGTGGCGACGACCTTCCACGGTCCGCCGGGCTCGGATTTGAGCCGACCGATCACGCCGCGCACCAGCTCCACGTAGCCCCAATAGACGCCGGCGCGCATGGCGTCCACCGTGTTGCGACCCACGAGCCCCTCGGGTCGGTCGATGTCGATCTTCGGCAATTGTGCACCCGATGCCGTCAGCGCCTGGCCCAGCGCGCGGATGCCCGGTGCGATGACGACGCCGCGCAGGTCGCCCTGGGCGTCGACGACGTCGAACGTGGTGACGCTGCCCAGGTCGGCGACGATGACCGGCCCTCCGACCGCCTCGCGCGCGGCGATGGCGTTGGCCACGCGGTCGACGCCCACCTGCGCCGGTTCATCTACGCGCAGTCGGATTCCCGGCACCGCCTCAGCGCGCACAACGAGGGGCGGCATCGCCGTGACCGCGGCCAGCGCATCGCTGATGCGCGGCGTGAGCGCCGGAACCACGGAGCCAATGACGGCGTGGATGATCGGGCCGGCATCGACGTAGGCCAGCATTGCTCGCAGCAGATCGGCGAACTCGTTCTCAGTGCGATTGAGGTCGCTGTGCAATGCCCAGCGCGCTCGGACCGTGGCGTCGTCGATGACGCCGCACGTCACGTCGGTATTGCCAATGTCGACAGCCAGAATCAACGGCGCCGCCTACCTGTCCCTCGCGGGTCACGGCGCCTGCTTCGGCGTCGGAACCGCGCAAGCGTTGCTCGCATTCACCCTCACCCTAACCCTCTCCCATCGAGGGAGAGGGGACCGGACTCTCGTCCCGTCGTGCAAGAGGTGGGTGGAACGCCGTTTCAGCTACAAGACAAAGGACGGGAACGATCTGAATGACGAAGAAGCGCCTGAACCTGAGCGACGTGACCCACGGCTCACCTGCCAAGCCAAGGTTATGATAGCCGTCGCTCGCCGCCACCCCCTGCGCATGGCTGACCTTCCTCGACCACTGCGACTGACCCACATGACCTGGCCCGAGGTCGAGGCGGCGCGCGACGGGGTACGGCTGGTGGCCATCCCTCTGGGGTCAATCGAGCAGCACGGACCGAACACCTCGCTCGACACCGATCTCGTCATCGCCGAGGACCTGACGCTGCGCCTGGCGGAGCGGTTTCACCCTCAGATTCTCGTCGCGCCGACCATTCCCTACGGCATGTCGGCCTATCACATGGGCTTTCCCGGCACCGTCACGCTGCGCCCGCAAACCTATCTGCACGTGATCGAGGACAACGTGACGTCGCTGCTGCATCACGGGTTCGACTCGTTCCTCTTCACCAACTGGCACACCGGCAACGAGTCCGCCCTAATCCTGGCGCTGCAAACCTTGCCCGCGCGTCTCCCGGTGCGCTTCATGGCCGGCATATCGATCTACGATCTGGAAGACGACGCGCTCGCCAAGCGCATCATGCAATCGGGCACGGGGGGGCACGCCGACGAATTGGAGACGGCGGAACTGCTGGCGGTGCGGCCCGACCGGGTGAAGACCGCCGCGCTGGAAGCCGCGGCGCTGCGCGGCGGCCTGCGTTCGCCGCGCAATCGCTTTTGGCGGCGCGGCATCCGCATGAACACCGACTTCTCCGACTTCACTGCCAACGGCGCGGTCGGCGACGCCAGGCTGGCGACGGTGGAGGACGGTCGCGAGATGATCGAGGCGATCGAGCGGCGCACCGACGAGTTGATCCGGCATTTGCTGGAAGCGCCTGACGACCTGATCGCGCAGGGACGCCTGCTGCGGTGGCGCGATGGGACGAATAGCGCATGACCGCCGCGTCGCAGCCGCCCATGGTCCTTGCCCAGCAGTCGTGGTCCGAACTGGCGTCGGTGCTGGACGATATCGAGCTCGTGCTCATCCCGATCGGGTCCACCGAGCAGCACGGACCGAACCTAGGGCTGGGGCAAGACCACCTGATCGCGCAGGCGTTCTGTGAGCTTGCCGCCGAGCGGCTGCGCCCGCGCTTGCTGTCGGCGCCGGCGATTCCGTGGGGCATCTCCGATCACCACATGAACTTTCCCGGCAGCATGACGCTGCGGCCGGAGACCTTTCTCGATCTGCTCGAAGACGTGATCAACAGCCTGGTCCACCACGGCTTGCGTCGGTTTCTGCTGGTGAACGGCCACGGCGGCAACAACGCGCTGGCCGGGGCCGCCATCCAGGACTTTGGCATGCGGCTGGACGTGGACTTCGTGGGCGCGGTTTCTCACGGCATGCTCGACCCCAAGGAGGCGCGTGACTCCATCCGCGGCGACCTGCCCACGGGCCACGCGGACGAGTTCGAGACGGCGTATTCCTACTATCTGGATCCGACGCTCGTGCGCGAGGGCGCGCTGGTCCGCGCCGAGATGGACGAGCGCTTCGACGCCTTCCGCATGAAGCTGGCCGACTTCGACCTGGAATGGCCGAATCCCCTAGGCGCGCGAACCCGCAACGGGGCGCTGGGCGACGCGACCCGCGGCACCCGCGAGGCCGGCGAGGCCTTGATCGAGGGCGGGATCGCCGAGCTGGGGGACATGGTGGAGTTCCTGCGCGAGCACGCGCCCCGATGGAACGGCCCGCCCAACGGCCGGCTGCGGTGGGGGCGTCGCGCGGGGGGCTAGGGGTTCGGTCGGGCGCCGTTCGAGTGGCTTCCCAGGTTGCGCGCAGCCTGGGCCACCGGACGTAGTCCACCCGACCCGCCCACGAGCGGTCCGAGTCGCGGCCTAGTCGGACCCGCGTTCCTCGCTTGGCGCGCCGTTGTCGGAGGCGGAGCCGTTCGAACCACTCGCGCCATTCGAGGCGTCGTCGCTGCCGAACACGTAAGGCTCGGGCGCAGACACGCCGGCCGTGACCAGCACGGGCGGCTCGGGCAGCGCCTTGGGCTCGTTGCCGGCGGCGATCATCTCGTCGTAGCGCGTCACGAGGTCCTCAACGTCCTGGCCGTCGACCTCATCCTGATCGATGAGCAGCTGCGCCAGGTCGTGCATGGCGCCGGAGTACTGCGTGAGCAGGGACTTCACCTTGCGGTATTCCTGGTCCAGGATCTGGTCGATCTTGCGCTTCATGTCGGGCGCGGTGGCGGACACGGCCGGGCCGAACGGCAGGGTCGAGTAGAAGCTGCCGTCCATGCCCCACACGCTCAGCATGTGGAAGGCCATGTGCGTGGCGTGGGCGAAGTCCGAAGTGACGCCGACGGTCGGCGAACCAATGAACAGCTCCTCGGCCGCGCGGCTGGCCAGCGAAACCTGGATGCTGGCGAGCAGCTCCTCGCGCACCAGCACGCGCTTCTCCTCGACCGGCTTGTAGGCCGCCAGGCCGAGGGCGCTGCCGTGCCGAATGATGGTGACCTTGGTGAGCCGCTCCCAGTGCTTGAGCTTGACCTGGGCGATGGCGTGCCCGGCCTCGTGGTAGGCGAGGCGGCGGCGGTCTTCCTGCGTTAGACCGCGAATCGGCTCGCGCAGGCCCCACTCGTGGTTCTCACGCGCGCGTGAGAAGTCCGCGTACGAGATGGCGTCGCGCCCGTCGAAGTGCGCGTGAATCACGGCCTCGTTGATGACGTATTTGATCTCGACCGGGCTGTAGTCGATCGTGTCGTTACCCATGCGGTCGATGGGCATCTCTTCGTGCCGCACCTTGGCCAGGTAGTACTCGATGATGTCTTTGCGGCCTTCGAAGTCCGGCTTGTCGACGTGGATCTTGCGGTCGAAGCGGCCGGGACGCAGTAGCGCCTGGTCAAGCACGGAGGCGATGTTGGTGGCCCCAACGGTGAGCACCGGCGGCGGCATGGCGCGGCCCTTCTTGAGGCCGAGCGTGCGCAGTATCCGGGCGAAGAGGCCGTTGTCGAAGTTGGGCGGGTCCATCTGCAGCAGCAGCTCGTTGAGCAGCCCCAAGCCGCCGCCGCCCATCATGCCGCCCATCATGCCCATGCCCATGCCCCCGCCCATCTGGCTGGTGCGGGAGGTGCCGATGGCGTCGATCTCGTCGATGAAGACGATGCACCCGCCATGCCGCCGGGCCAGCTTGCGCGCCTTGCCGTAGAGCATGCGGACGCGCAGCGGGCCGATGCCGATGAACATGGCCTGCAGGCTCGGGGCGGAGAGGTAGCCGAACGGCAACCCGGCCTCGCTGGCCATGACCTGCGCCAGATAGCTCTTCCCGGTGCCGGGCGGTCCCTCGAGCAGCAGACCGCGGATGGTCTCGCCGCCCATGCGCTTGAACTCGCGCACACCGCGCAGCAGCGTCACCACGCGCCGCGCGACCTCCAAGATCTGGTCGTTCCCGCGGTAGTCCGAGAACCACACGCCGGTTTCACCCGGCTGCACCCAATAGGTCCGACCCCGCCCCAGGATGTAGAACAGCGCGCCGAACTGGACGATCAGGAACATCATCGCGAACAGCAGCTGCGCGATGAACTGCAGGATCCCGACCGTGATCTCGGTGGCCTGGGTCAGCCCCAGCAGCAACGCACCTGTGATGACCAGGTAAAGAGTGATCGCGCGCCAGTTCTCGCGCACGAAGGTCAGCGGGCTCCGCCGGGCGGCGGCCCGTCGCCGAATATCAGAGTCGATGGTCATGCCCATGCCGGCGTCTCCCCCCGAGCGTGGCCTCTGGCGCGTCGCTCGCGGCGCGCACCATGCCGCCTGGCGATGAACGGCAAGTATACCCCCGGAGGCGGCGCCAAAGGTGAAGATACGCACGTAGCGACCGCAACCCCGATGGCCAAGTGGCTGGAGAACCGCTGAATACTCACGGGGGCCCGGGCCTGCGCGTGTCCCAATCCGTTCGATAGTCCCTACGACTCGCGTAGAGCTATCGGATTGGGCCGGCCATCATCGACCGATTCGGACGATCGCTAGCGGGCGGGGCCGTCGTGCCAGCGGCGGCCGAACAGGGCCAGACGCGCCTGCACCATGCCGAAGACCGAGTCCGGGCGAAAGCGAACGCTCGCGCCGGCGGATCCGGCGGGCACGCCCGTGAGCAACTCGATGCCGCCGCCGATCGAATCCGCGGTGTAGACGTGGAACTGCCCGGCGTCGATGGCCTTGGCCACGTCCCAGCGCAGCGTGAGGTGCCTGGCGTTCGCGGCCGGCAGCAGCACGCCCTGTGCGCCGGTGAGCCCGCGCCGGCGGCACAGATCGAAGAACCCCTCGACCTTCTGCGTGACGCCGCCGACGGCCTGGACCTGACCGTGCTGATTCACCGAGCCCGTCACGGCCACGTCTTGGCGCAGCGGCAATCCGCTGAGGCTGGAAAGCAGGGCGTAGAGCTCCGCGGACGAGGCGCTGTCGCCCTCGATGCCGCCGTAGGACTGCTCGAAGACCAGGGTGGCGCTGAGGCTGAGCGGCCCCTCGATCCCGAAGGTCCCGCTCACGAACCCCGACAGGATCATGGCGCCCTTGTCGTGGATCGGCCCGGTGAGCTTGGCCTCGCGATCGATGCTGAGCACGCCGTCGCGTCCGGGGTAGGTGCGCGCCGAAATCCGGTGCACCTGGCCGAACTCGTGGCCGCCCAGGCCGACGACGGACAGTCCATTGACCTGCCCGACCGCCGCCCCCTCGATCTCCACCATCACGGTGCCGTCCGCGATCCGGTCGCGAATCTTCTCCTCGGTCAGGTTGCTGCGGCGGATGCGCTCGTCGATCGACGACCAGACGTGCTCCTCGCCGACCACGTCGGCCCCCGCACGGCGCGCCCAGTGCCCGGCTTCCCGGATGATGTCGCTGAGGTCGCCAAACCGGGTCGACAGGCGGCGGCGGTCCTGCGCCAAGCGCACGCCTTCCTCGACCACGCGCGCGACGGCCGTGCGGTCGAAGTGCGGCAAGTCTTCGTCGTGACAGCGGGCGGCGATGAACCGGGCATAGCGGTTCATGTTGGCGTCGTTGAGCTCGATCTCGGTGTCGAACTCGGCGCGGACCTTGAACAGGTCGCCGAAGTCGGGATCGACGTCGTGGAGCAGGTAGTAGACCCACGGTGCGCCCACCAGCGCGACCTTGACGTCCAACGGAATGGGTTCGGGATCGAGACGCGCCGGTGGAGCCAACCCGAAGCCCTCAGCCGCGGTCTCGATGCGGATCATCTGATCGCGCAGCGCCCGCTTGAGGCCGTCATAGGCCGCCGCATTGGGGAGCACGTCCTCCGCCTGCACGACCAGGAATCCGCCGTTGGCCGCGTGGAGCGCGCCGGGCTTGATCATGGTGAAATCGGTGGTAACGACGCTCATGGTCTGGCGCTGCTCGATCTGGCCGAAGAGGTTGGGGTAGGTCGGGTGTCCCTCGCGGACCAGCGGCGCCCCGCTTTCGGTGGCGTGGGTGACGAGCACGTTGACCTGATAGGGCAGCAGGGAGTCGACCTGCTGCCGGGCCGGGCGGTCCGGCGTCGCGTCGCCGTCCTCGCGCTCACGGAAGACTTCGAAGTTCTCGGTCGCGTGGCGTTCGACCGCGAGCAAATAGGCTGTGACGCCATCGTGGCCGCGGTAGGCCTCACGCAAATCTTCGAGCGGCGGCCGGACGACGCTGCGCGCGACGTCGACGTTCAGCGCATGCAGCTGGTCGCGCGCCTGTCGTTGCCGCCGGCGCAGCGCCCGCATGGTGCCGGCCAGGGCCTCGTCCAAGACCTGCCGGGCTTGCTGCATGGCGCTGTGCTCCGACTCCGGCAGTTCCCGCAGCGCCTCCGGCGTCAGCGGCTGACCGTCGCGAACCGCGGCCACGCTGAGACCCACCGGTGTCTGGACGATCGCCAGGCCGGCCGCCTGGGCTCGACGGTTCAGGTCCTGCAGCGCCGCCTGCCGCTCGGCCTGTTCCAGCTGCGCGATGCCGCGCCGCTGCGCCTCGTATTCGTCGGTGGCGAAGGCCCGCGCCATCTCGATTTGGAGCGCCGCCACCAGATCGGCCATGTGCCGGCGAAACTCGGGCGCGGCGCCCGGCGGCAGACGCAGTGCACGCGGGCGGTGCGGCTCGTCGAAGTTATGGACGTAGCACCAATCCGGCGGCGTGGGGCGGCTGTCCGCCACGGCGCGCAGCCGCTCGAAGATCATGGACGTGCGCCCGGTGCCCGGAAGCCCCATGGCGAAGATGTTGAATCCGGGGCTGCGGATGTCCACGCCGAACTCCAGCGATCGCTCGGCGCGTTCCTGGCCGATCAGCGCGTCCGGCCGCTCGAGCTCGGCGGTGGACTCGAATCTCAGCGTGTCGGGATTGCAGGTCCAACGCACCGCGTCGGCGGATAGCTCGGTCACGCCCGAGGGGAGGCCGCGCGAATCGCGGTGAACGGAGTCGGAATACAGCGGGGCGCCCTCGGGATGGAACGCGGCGAAGTCTAGCAGTGGCCCTAGCGCGGGCCGCCTACACTGACGCGCGTGGGCCACAGCGCCGGAGAAACCGAGGAAACCTTGAACGTTGTGATCGACTACCCGATGGGCACAAGCGCCGACTGGGATCCCATGCGTGCCGAGTTTCCGGACGACCAGTTCGCCTGGACCGCCGAGCTCGACGCGTCGTTGCCCGCGTTGAGCGACGCGGAGGTGATCGGTGCCGCACGGCCGCTCGGTCCCGGCGTCCTCGACGCGGCGCCGAACGTGCGCTGGGTCCAGGTCTTTTCGGCCGGCGTCGAGACGTACCTGAAATCCCCCGGCCTCCTAGATCGCGACCTCGTGTTGACCAATGTGAAGGTAGTGCTGGGCAGCCACGTCGCCGAAACCGGCATCGCCTTGCTCACCGGCCTCTCGCGCGGCATCGCGCCGGCGGTGCTGGCCCAGCAGGAGCATCGCTGGGATCCGTCGATTCCGGTCGATGAGCTCACCGGCAAGCGGGCGCTGGTCGTCGGCGCGGGCGGGATCGGACGCGCGCTGGCCCGCCGGCTGGACGGCCTCGAGGTCGAGGTCCGCGCCGTGGACATTTACCCGCAGGAACCGGACGACTACATCCGCGAGGTGCGGCTGGTGAGCGAAATGCCCGCCATGCTGCCCGAGACCGACATCCTGGCGATCTGCTGCCCCAGCACCGACGCCACGCAGCGACTCATCGACGCGAGCGTCTTCGATTTGCTGCCCGACGACGCCTATCTGATCAACATCTCGCGCGGCGCGGTGGTGGATACACCGGCGCTCGTCGAGGCGCTGCGCGGCGGCAGGCTACGCGGCGCGGGGCTCGACGTGCTCGACCAGGAACCGCCGCCTCCCGATCACCCGATCTGGACCTTTCCCAACGTGATGATCACGCCGCATAACGGCGGGGCGTCGCCCCTGCGCGTGGTCCGGATCCGCGAGTTCTTCGCGAGCAATCTGCGCCGCTACAAGGCGGGCGAGCCGCTGGAGAATGTGGTGGACGTGGAGGCCGGATTCTGAGGGGGGCGGAAGAATTCCCCCTGCCAGGAGACGCTTGCAAAACCCGAACGGGCGGGTCTGAGACCCTCCGCCACCGAATCTTCAGTTCGCCCCGGGTTCGACCGGACTGGATTGCGGCTTTCGCCGGAATGACGTAGGAGTTACGCAGGGGTTTCCTTCCAGGGGGAAGGAACGGGGAACCGAGATCTCCTAGATGACGTTGCCCGTGCCGCCGTCGATGGCGACGGCGGTGCCGGTGATGTAGGCGGCGCGCGGCGAGACGAGGAATGCCACCAGGTCAGCGACCTCTTCGGCGCGTCCGATCCGTCCCAGCGGGATGTCGGTCCCCATGCTGGCGTAGTAGTCCTCGAGCGAGACGTTTGTCGATCCGCTGCGCCAACGGCGCTCCCACTGCATGCTCCGTATCGAGCCCAGCATGACGGTGTTGACGCGAATTCGGTCGGGGGCGAGGTCCTTGGACAGCGCCTTGGTGAGCCCGATGCCCGCGGCGCGGCTCACCGAGGTCGGCACCGACGCGGCGGCGGGCTGCTTGCCGCCGACGGTGGTGATGTTGACGATGGCGCCGCCGCCGGCGGCGCGGAGATGCGGGATGGCCGCGCGCGTGCAGCGGATAGCGCCGTAGACCTTGAGCTGCAAATCGGCCTCCCAGGCCGCGTCGTCTACGTCCTCGAACGGCGCGGCGGCGGACGTGCCGGCGTTATTGACCAGGATGTCCAGGCGGCCAAGCCGCCGGGCCGCGGCTTCCACGAAGTCGTGCGGCTGTTGCGAATCGGTCACGTCCAGCGGCAGCGCCTCGACGCGGCGTCCGGTGGCGGCGCGAATCTCCTCAGCGGCCCGCTGCAGCGGTTCGGGACGGCGGGCGCCGATGGCCACGTCGCAGCCCTCGGACGCCAGGGTGGCCGCGATGGCCCGGCCGATGCCCTCGCTGCCGCCGGAGACGGCGGCGGCAAGTCCGGTCAGCCGCAGGTCCACCGGGGTTCGCTAGGCGTCGCCGACGACTACGTCGGCCGTGGCGTCACGCTCCGCGAGCAGGATCTCGCGTCCCTTGCGCACGATCTCCTCGCGCTGCCGCTGCTGCCAGCTCGTGCCGGTCTTCGAGAGGAACCACAGCCGCCGGGAGTACCGCGGCACGGCGATCCACACGACTTCCATCCACGGCGGCAGGCGCGCCGGCGGGGCGACGTCGTCCCAATGCACCGGCGTCTCGTTGATGGTCAGCGCCACGTTGTTCTCCTTGCATTTGCGGCGGGGATGAGATTGCGGACGTTCACAAGTTGAGCCTCCGACGGACGTTGTCGACGAGCGTGCGATGGGCCTCGGGCCTCCGCCGCCGCTCCTCCAGCTTTTTCGCCACCGCGCGGTCGCTGTAATAGCGCACGGCGGCGTAGCCGGCAACTCCGATGAGGGCCATCACCGCAACGACGCCAATGACGTTGGACAGCTCCTCGCGAAAGAAGACGAAGCCGTGGAGATATCGCACGCCGATCAGGATGAGATACACAGTCACGGTGACGGAAATCGTGTAGGCCAGCCGCCGTCGCAGGCCGCCGTAGATCAGCAGCGGCACGGTGGTGATGATGGCGATGATCAACAGGGTGCGAAACACAGGCTGGCCCGAGGCTTACGCCGCCGGCGATGCTACTACAGGGGCAATCGCCCTTGACGATGGCATCCATTCCGCGACCTCTGCGGTACGATGGCGCCCAAGTGGCGGGCATCGTGCGCCTTTTCGCCACGCAGCCGCAGGGCTGCCCGACGAGTGCGCCGCAACGGCGGCGAGCATTGGTTGGGGCTGCACCATGACACCGAAACGTCAGCAGGAGGGATCGCTGTATATGCATCGAGCCGCGCTCCTGCTAGGCCTGTGCCTTCGCGCTAGCTGACCGTACGCCCACCGTCATGCACTCGACCGGACCTCTCACCACTGGCGACCGCACCCCGCGGCCGCCCGGCCCCTGGGCCGAGCACGATGCCTGCGGCGTCGGCTTCATCGCGGACATCCAGGGCCGTCGGTCGCATCGCACGGTGCAGCAAGCGGTGCAGGCGGTCTCTCGCCTGGGCCACCGCGGCGCAATTGCCGCGGACCGCAAGACGGGTGACGGCGCCGGCGTGCTCACGCAGCTGCCGCAGGAGTTCTTCGCCGCGCAGATCCGAAGCTTCGGCGAGCGCGCCGTCGATCCCGCCGACATCGCCGTGGCGATGGTGTTCCTCGACAACCGCAATCCGCGCGGCGCCCGGCGCTTTCGCACGCTGGCGGAAGAAATCTGCGGCGACCGCGGCATCCGGGTCGTCGGCTGGCGCCAGGTACCGGTCGATACCTCGGTGCTCGGCGCCGGGGCCTACACCGACCGGCCCGACATTCAGCAAGCGTTGCTCGTGCGCGGTCCGTCGATCCCATCCGCCGACGAGTTTGAGCGCCGGCTCTACCTGGCTCGGCGCGAGCTTTCGGGTCGCGCGGCGCGGGAGGCGATCGAGACGAACTACGTGGTGTCCATGTCGTCACGGACGATCGTCTACAAGGGATTGGTCGTCGGCGCCGAGCTGGGGCACTTCTACCCGGACCTCAGCGATCCGCGCTTCACCTCGGCGCTGGCGGTGTTCCACCAGCGGTACAGCACCAACACCCATCCGACATGGCAACTGGCTCAGCCCTTCCGAATGTTGGCGCACAACGGCGAAATCAACACCCTGGACGGCAACCGCAATTGGATGGCCGCGCGGTCGGGTGCGTTGACCAGCGAGCGGTGGGGGCGCGACCTGTCCACACTGCTGCCGGTGACCGACGACCGGGGGTCTGACTCCTACAGCCTGGACCACACCTTGGAGTTCCTGGTTGCCAGCGGTCGCTCCATTACCCATGCCGCCATGATGCTCGTCCCCGAGGCGTGGGAGCACATGGAGGAAATGCCCCGCACGCTGCGGGACTTCTACGACTACCACCGGTGTCTCACCGAGCCCTGGGACGGACCCGCGGCGCTTGCCTTCAGCGACGGGCGCTGGGTCTGCGCGGCGCTGGACCGAAACGGCCTCCGTCCCTCGCGGTACGTGATCACCGACGACGGCACGATTTGCGTGGCGTCGGAAGTCGGCGTGCTGGACATCGACGCGGGGCGCGTGGTGGAGAAGGGCCGGCTCGGGCCGGGGCAGATCATCGCCGTCGACACGGAGCTCGGGCGGCTGCTGCACAACGACGAAGCCAAGCAGCGCATCGCGATCCGAGCGCCCTATGGGGATTGGCTGTCCGAGCACCTTGTTGATCTGGCGTCCTTAACCGCCGCGCCGGACGCCGCGAACGGTGACGGCGCGGCGACGGTCCTTGCCAACGGCACGCTCACGCAATACCAACATGCCTATGGATTCACGCGCGAAGACCTGACGCACATCCTCGATCCGATGGCGCGCGAGGGCCTTGATCCCGTGTTTTCGATGGGCAACGACGCGCCGCTGGCGGTGCTTTCGGACACGGGTCCGAGCGTGTTCGGCTACGTCAAGCAGCGCTTCGCGCAGGTGACGAATCCGCCCATCGACCCGCTGCGCGAGTCGCTGGTGATGTCGCTGGACGTGCGCATGGGACCGCGCGCCAGTCTGCTGAGCGAGGTGCCGGAGGCGGCGCACTTGGTCCACCTGCGCTCCCCCGTGATCCGACCGGCCGACCTCGCGGCCATCGAGTCGCTCACCGATCCGGCCTTCCGCACGGCGCGCGTGGATGTCACGTTTCCGGCGCTCGAGGGCCCCTATGCGCTGGCCGACGCAATCGACGCCGTCTGCCGCGATGCCGTGGGCGCCGTGGACCGCGGGGCGCATCTGCTGATCCTGACCGACGAGGCCGTCGACGACGAACGCGCGCCAATTCCGATCCTGCTCGCCGTCGGCGCGGTCCATCACGCCTTGATCGCGGCCGGTCGCCGCATGCGCGCCGACCTCATCGTCTCCAGCGGGCAAGTGTGGGACGTGCATCACTTCTGCGCGTTGCTGGGCTACGGCGCCAGCGCGGTGTGCCCGTGGCTGGCCCTGCAGAGCGCCGATGCGCTCACCGCCACGAACGGCGACGGCGCTCAGTCCGGCGCGGACAACTTCGTGATCACGGCCGAAGCGGGCATCCGCAAAGTGATGTCGAAGATGGGCATCTCCACGCTCAGCAGCTATCGCGGTGCGCAGATCTTCGAAGCCGTCGGGCTTGCGTCGGAGTTGATCGAGCAGTGCCTCCCCGGGACGCCGTCGACCATCGGCGGAGTCGGCGCGGTGCAACTCGCCGAAGACGTGCTGGCGAGACACGACGCGGCGTTCAGCCAACCCGACCAGCGATTGCCCGATACGGGATGGGTCCGGTTCCGCCGGAACGGCGAATTCCACGCGGCCAATCCCACGCTGGTCAAGGCACTGCAGCGGGCAGTACAGACGGACGATCCGGCTGACTTTGAGGCATTCGAACGCGCCGTCGACGATCGGGAGCCGTACGCGATTCGCGACCTGCTGCGGTTCCGGCCCGCCGGTCCTCCCATTCCGCTGGACGAGGTGGAGTCGGTGGAGTCGCTGCTGCCGCGGTTTTGCACGACGGCCATGTCGATCGGCGCGCTGAGCCCGGAGGCCCACAGCACCATCAGCAAGGGCATGAACCGCATCGGCGCCCGGAGCAACACGGGCGAAGGCGGCGAGGACGCCACGTGGTACGCCCCGGACGCCTCCGGCGAGTGGCCGGACAGCCGCATCAAGCAAGTCGCGTCGGCGAGATTCGGCGTCACGCCGCAATACCTGGCGATGGCCGAGCAGCTCGAGATCAAGATGGCGCAGGGCTCCAAGCCCGGCGAAGGCGGCCAGATTCCGGCAACGAAGGTCTCGGAGTACATCGCCGGGCTGCGATTCACGGTGCCGGGGATCCCACTAATCTCGCCGCCGCCGCACCACGACATCTACAGCATCGAGGACCTGTCGCAGCTGATCTACGACCTCAAGGAGGTCAATCCCCGCGCGGCGGTTGGCGTGAAGCTCGTCGCGGAATCCGGGGTGGGAACCATCGCGGCGGGCGTGGCCAAGGCTTACGCGGACTATGTGCTCATCAGCGGACACGACGGCGGCACGGGAGCCTCGCCGCTCAGCTCCATCAAGAACGCCGGCGTGCCGTGGGAAATCGGTCTCAGCGAGACCCAGCGCGTGCTGGTGCGCAACGACCTGCGCGATCGAATTCGCGTGCGAACGGACGGCGGCCTGAAGTCGGCCCGTGACGTGGTGATCGCCGCCCTGCTGGGCGCGGAGGAGTTCGGCTTCGGCACGATGGCGGCCATCGCGGTTGGCTGCATCATGGCGCGCCAGTGCCACCTCAACACCTGTCCAGTGGGCGTGGCCACGCAGCGCGAAGACCTGCGCGCGCGCTTCACCGGCGAACCGGTCTACGTCGAGCGATATTTCCTGCATCTCGCCCGCGGCGTGCGCGCGATCCTGGCGCAATTTGGGGCCCACCGGCTCGAAGACATCGTGGGCCGGGTGGAGTTGCTGGAACCGGATCCGGACAAGCTCCACGATCGAGCGGCCGACATCCATCTCGGGAGCATTCTGGCTCCGGCCGACGAGACCCGACGCTCGCCGCGCATCCAGCAAGTCGCTCGCAACGACCGCCCGGGAAGACCCTCGCTGGACGTGGACATGCTGGAAGCCGCGCGGCCCGCGCTTGACGACGGCCAGCCCGTGCGGCGGCGCTATCACCTGACGAACGACCGCCGCGCCGTCGGCACGCGCCTGAGCGGGGAGATTGCCCACCGCGTCTCCCACCACGGCCTCCCGCCGGGCACGATTCACCTTGATTTCACGGGCTCCGCCGGGCAGAGCTTCGGCGCCTTCGGCATTCGTGGGTTGCGGCTGCGACTGGTCGGCGAGGCCAACGACTATGTGGCGAAGGGGTTGGGCGGGGCCGTGGTGTCCGTGCAGCCGCCACCGGATTCACGCTTTGCGGCTGAGGAAAACGTCATCGCCGGCAACACCTGTCTCTACGGCGCCACGGCCGGCGAGCTGTACCTGGCCGGTCGCGCGGGCGAGCGATTTGCCGTGCGCAACAGCGGCGCCACCGCCGTGGCCGAAGGCATCGGCGACCACGGCTGCGAGTACATGACCAGCGGCGTGGTCGTGGTTTTGGGTCCGGTGGGTCGAAACTTCGCCGCCGGGATGTCCGCCGGACGAGCATTTGCCTACGACCCCGCAGGCACCTTCCCCTCGCGAGTGAACCACGAGCTTGTGACCGTGAGCCGGGTGACGGACGAGGAGAGCGCGGAGCTGCTGCGGGACGTCATCACTCGCCACGTGGCGGCCACGGACAGCCATCTGGGTCAGTCGCTGCTGGATCGGTGGGACGATGTGCTGCCGGACTTTTGGCAGGTCGTGCCGTATCCGCCGCAGGTCGACACGAGCACCGAGGCCCAGGTTGACGCCGAGCGCGCGGCCAAGCGCGCCGCGGCTCGCGAGCGCCGGGCCCGCCAGGCCGTGGCGGCCGGCAGCCGCGGCTAGGGCCGCGCGTCTAGGAGATCCTCCAATCGAGAGGTAGGGGCGGTTCGCGAACCGCCCTCCTTGGTTGGCTAACAGGTTGAGCGTCCGCTGGATTCCCGCCTGCGGGGACCTTTGCGTAATCCCTCCGTCGGAGCCTGGAGCGCAGGTCCGGCCCCCTCTCCCCTGGAGGGAGAGGGTTGGGGTGAGGGGGAGCCGAGGCTCGGGCGAGGGATGTCGATGTTCATGCACGGGCCTCCCTCCGCCGGAATGACTGAGTGGCTACCCAAGGGTCGCCCTAGCGCGACGCCGCCGGATCGTCCCAGTAGAGCGCTGTGCGTCCGTCCGGGCGCCGCAACTCGGCGGAATCGGGAAGCTCGTTATGCCAGACGTGGCGCTGACCGAAGGCGACGTCACCCTGGCTGCTGCCTGAGGCGACCGTGAGGCTCGTCCCCGACTGAAGAATGGTGCCGGCCGGCAACTCAACCGACTGCGGTCCCCGCAGGCTCACAAGGCGCCACCCGGCCAGATCAACCGGAGCGCCGCCGTCGTTGGCGATCACCACGGTCTCGGCCACTTTGTCCACCACCATGCCGAGTCCCGGCACGGGCGGCGCCCAGAGCCCGCGGGCCGCCGTGCGCGCCTCGCGCTGGGCGTCGGCGATGGCGCCGAAGAGCAGCGTGTTGGGTGTGTATTCGTGGGCGCGCACCCAGCCCTGCCGGGCCAGCTCCACCGAGAACACGAGATTGCCGCGCGCCACGTGCCGCAGCAGCCGCCCGCCGTCGTCGCGCAGCTTGCCACCCGCAGTGAGGGTCACCGCGCCGTCGCCTACGAGCGCCGCAAGGGCGGCTGTCGCTTGCTCAGCCAGCGCGGCCTGTCCGCCGGGGTCGCCTAACTCGGGCGCGTCGATGCCGAGCAGGCGCACTGTGTGCTCGGCCCCATCCATCCGGACGACCATGGTGTCGCCATCGATCACGCGCACGACCTGGGCCTCCTCACCGGCCGGCAACCGGTCCAGCGGCGGGGGACCGGTTGGGTCCGGCGGTGGCTCGGGCGTGCCGGAAGAGGTTGGGGTTATTGGTTGGTCAGCGGCCGTCGTTGGCGAAACGGTCGCGGTCGGCACCGGCTCGGATGTCGATATTCCAGCTGGCTCCGAACGCGCCGCCCGGGCGGTGACGACCAGCACGGGGACATCGGATTCCTCGGGAACGCATGCCGCCGCTACGAGCGCCGCGCATGTCACGGCAACGACGCCGAGTCGCCATCGCGTGGCGCGGCCGGCGAACACTAGCGAGGCGGGATCAGCCGTTGGAGCACCATTTGTGATTGCCTATGCTAGTGGCGGGAGCCGCTGATTGACGAGCGGCAAAGACAGGGTGGACAAGCAGATGGAAATGCCGGAATCCGAAAAGCGCAAGATGACCCGCCGAAACCTGCTACGTGTGGCCGGCGGCAGCCTGCTCGGCGTCGCCGGCGGGGCCGTGCTCGCGGCCTGCGGCGAAACGGAAACCGTCACCCAAGAGGTGATCAAGGAAGTCCCGGTCGAGACCGTCGTCACGCGCGAGGTCATCAAGGAAGTCCCGGTTCAGACCGTCGTCACGCAAGAGGTGATCAAGGAAGTTCCGGTCGAGACCGTCGTCAGGCAAGACGTCATCAAAGAGGTCCCAGTCGAGAGGATCGTGGAAGCGCCGATGCTTGCGCCGCTGATCGTCGGGCAGCTCAACGCCTTCACCGGCTCGCTGTCGTTCTTCGGTCCCATCCATCGCAACGCTGCCGCCCTGGCGGCCGATCACGTCAACCGTGCGGGCGGCGTCGGCGGCGGGTCGCTGATCATCATCAGCCGCGACACCGGCGTGAATCCGGTGCAGGGCGTCGAGGCGGCGCGCGCGCTGGTGGAAATCGAGAACGCCGTTGCCATCGTCGGCGCCCTGGCCAGCGGCGTGACGATCCCGGTCGCCACGTCGGTCACCGTGCCGAATCAAGTCGTGCAGATCTCCGGCGCATCCACGGCGCCCAGCATCACCGTGCTCGACGACAACGACTTCCTCTTCCGCACCGCGCCCTCCGACGCCGCGCAAGGCGTGGTCCTGGGGCGTCTGGCCTGGGAGCAGGGATTCCGAAACGTCGGGGTCATGTACATCAACAACCCCTACGGCGAGGGTCTGGCCGAGCGTTTCGAGGCGACGTTTACTGGCCTCGGCGGAACCATCGTCGACGCCGTGCCGCACGAGGACGAGCAGCCCACCTTTGCCTCCGAGTTGGAGCGCGCCACCGCCGGCGGCGTTGACGCGCTTATCGCCATCAGCTATCCCGGCCAGGCGCAGACCTATGTCCGGGAGTCGCTCGAAGGCGGCTACGCCGACAAGTTCCTCTTCGTGGACGGCACCAAGTCGGCGGAAATGAACGAAGCCATCGGCTGGGACCGTCTCGAGGGAACCTTGGGCACGGCGCCCGGGTCGGTGGACAGCCCGCAGCTCGCGGCCTTCGCGAGCGCCTACACGGATGCGTACGCCGTTGAGCTTCCGGTGGAGCCCTACCTGGCGGAAACCTACGACGCGGTGGCCGTGATCGCGCTGGCGGCGGCCAAGGCGGGCACCACCACCGATGCGGTGGCGATCCGGGACGCACTGCGCTCGGTCGCGAATCCCCCTGGCGAGATAGTCGGCCCCGGCGTGGAGGGCATTGGGCGGGCGCTGAGCCTGATTGCCGACGGTGCGGACGTCAACTACGAGGGGGCTTCCGGCGCCGTGGACTTCGACGAGAACGGCGACGTGTTCGGCCCGATCGAGATCTGGCAGATCACCGGCGGCGAGATCAAGTCCACCGGCCGCTTCGAGACGCCCTAGCGGCTGAGCCGGTCTCCAGCCAAGCATTGGACGGGGGCGGCTCGTTGAGCCGCCCCTCCGTCATTCCGGCGAAGGCCGGAATCCAGTCCGGTCGAATCTGAAGGCGCGCCGGATGCTTGGCGCCGGGCGGGTCTGAGACCCGCCCCTACCGGACTCTGCAGAAGTCTCCGGAGGCGGAGATCCACTCTTCGTTGAAACTGGACCGGACGCGCGAGTCGTGGTGACGCGGAAATGGGGGAGGGGTGGGTTCCCGCCGTCGCGGGAACGACGGACGGGGTGCGTGGGAATTCCCCGGACCGTGGCGCCGCTCCTCGGCGCGACGTCACCCGTCGTCGAGACGGACGGCCGACCGTTCCCCGCGGCGCCGCGTCACGCGCCGCAGCTCGCCCAGAATGCCGCCCGGGCGCAGCAGGATCACGGCGACGATCAGCACGCCGACCATGAAAAAGCGGACGTTCGGGTCGGCGAGCTCGCCCGGCAGGAATCGCGCGCCGACCCAAAGCCCCCACACCACAAACGCGCCCAGGATGGCGCCGAGATTGTTGCCGGCGCCGCCCACCATCAGCATGGCCCAGATGATGAAGGTGCCCAGCAGCGGATCGAACGTCAGCGGCGAAACGAAGCGGATGTGGTGAGCGAAGAGCGCCCCTCCCACGCCCATGATGACGGCCCCCAACACAAACGCCTGCAACTTGAACCTAAACACGTTCTTGCCGCTGGCCGCGGCGGCGACCTCGTCCTCGCGGATGGCTCGCAGCACCCGGCCCCAGGGCGACTGCATGACTCGCTGCACCATGATGAACAGCGCGGCCAGAACCACGATGACGACGACCATGTAGAGGTAGTTGTATTTGTCGGACGGCAGCCAGCCCTCCAGGAACTGGGGGATCTGGTACAGGCCCTTTGACCCGTTGGCGACCCATTTCTCGTTGAGAAAGAAGAGCCGCACGCTCTCGGCGATGCCCAGCGTGGCGATAGCCAGATAGTCGTCGTTCAGGCGCAGCGTGACGTAGCCGATCGCAAGCGCGATGACGCCGCACACCGCTCCAGCCGCGGCTAACGCCAACACGAACCACAGGTCGATCCCGAGGTCGAGGAATCCGATTTGCGCCCAGTCGCCGCCAAACACGAACTCCTCGAACAGCAACGGGTCCGCCGTCGGCGAGGTCAGGAGCGCGGCCGTGTATGCGCCGAGGGCGAAGAACCCGGCGATGCCGATGTTGAAGAGACCGGTGAAGCCCCAATGCACGTTCAAGCCGAGGGCGAACACCGCGTAGATGCCCGCCATGACGACGAACCCGACCGTGTAGTCGACTACCCCAATGACGCTATCGATGGCTCATGGCTCCCTGTCAGGTGGACCCTCCCAAGAGGCCCCGCGGTCTGGCCAGCAGCAGCACGATCATGATGATGAAGGCGATGGCGTGCTTGTAGCTGGGCGTGATCCACTGGGTCGAGACTTCCATGCTGACGCCAATGACCAGCGCGCCCACCAGGGCTCCATAGGGATTGCCGATGCCGCCCAGGATCACGGCGGCGAACAGCGGAATCAGGAACTCCCAGCCCATGCTGGGGAGCAGCTGCGCCTGAAACACCGCCAGGAGGATTCCGGCAATTGCCGCCAGGCCTCCGCCTATGGCCCAGGTGGCCCAGATGACGCGTTCCGTCGGAATGCCGCTCACGCGAGCCAGGTCGGGATTGTCGGCCGTGGCGCGCATGGCCTTGCCGATCTTGGTGCGAGTGAGCAGCACGTAGACCCCGATGACGAGGACGACGGCGAGGCCCCCGATGAAGATGCTGTCCGGGGGAATGCGAACGTCCATGGGCAGGTGGTAGACCTGCCGCGACTCACGCGGGAATTGGAGCTTTTCACTCGTCCAGATGATCTGAATGAGACCGCGCACGGCGATCGCCAGTCCCAGCGATGCCATGGCGATCACCACCTGGTTGACACGGCGGTTTCTCAGCCGGCGGTAGATCCCCGCGTCCAGCACGATTGCGCCGAGGGCGACGATGGCGGCCGCCACCGGCAGCGCAATGAGCAACGGGTAGCCGAAGGTGAACGGCCCGAATCCCTGCCCTTCGATTCCCACCAGGGGCAGGAGACCGGTGATGATCGTGAACGCCACGTAGGCGCCCATGGCCATGTAGTCGCCGTGGGCGATGTTGGCGAAACCCAGGTTGCCGTAGATCAGCGTGAGACCGATGGCGCCGGTGGCGATGATGGACCCCAGCACGAAGCCGTTGACCACCAGGCCCATCTTGACGAACGGCAAGAATCCGACGACGAGCATTGCCGCGATGGCGGCGGCTACGGAGTATCCCGGCATCCACGCCGCGCGAAGTCTCTGGACGGCGGTGCGCAAGGCGGTCAGTCGGCGTCCGACTCCCTCCGCCTTGGCGAGGCGTCCGACTCCCTCTCCCGTGGGGAGAGGGTCGGGGTGAGGGGACCAACTTGTCACTTCAATACCGTCCATGACCGACCGTGAGGGTGAGGCATTGGTCCTGCCCTCACCCACCCAGATACAGGCGGGCCACTTCGGGATTGTCCAGCAGCGCCGGGCCCCGGTCCTCCAGCCGGACCTCGCCGCCGGACATCACGTAGCCCCGGTCCGACAGCTGCAGGGCCTCGCGCGCCTGCTGCTCGACTAGGAGCAATGCCACGCCGGTCGCATTGATATCGCGGATGCGCTCGAACACCAGGCCCATGATCGCGGGCGACAGCCCGGCCGAGGGCTCATCGAGCAGCAGGAGCTGAGGGTCAAGCATGAGGGCGCGGGCAAGAGCCAGCATCTGGCGCTGGCCTCCCGACAGGCTGCCGGCTCTCACCTTCGGTCGCCGCGCCAAATCGGGGAACAGGCCAAACATCTCGTCGATACGCGCCTGCCCGTCATCGCCGCGCGTGAAGGCGCCCATCTCCAGGTTCTCCCGAATGCTGAGGGACGGAAAGACGTTGGCGGACTGCGGGACGTAGCACAGGCCCTCCCGCACGACCCGCTCGGGGGCGTGCTGGGTGATGTCGGCGCCCCGAAAGGTGACGCTTCCGGTCCGCACCTGAACCAGTCCCACCACGGCTTTCATGAACGTGGACTTGCCGCAGCCGTTGGGACCGATGATGGTCACGATTTCCCCCTCGTTCACGACCAGGGAGACGCCGTGCAGGATCTCGGTTTCCCCGTAGCCGGCGACAATGTCGCGGGCCTCAAGCAGCGCCATGGACCATGCCGCCAAGATAGGCCTCCAGCACCTGCGGATCGCGCTGGACCTGCCGCGGCGATCCCTGGGCGATGACCGCGCCGTCGGCCATGACGATGACCGGGTCGCACAGGCGCGAGACGAGGTCCATGTCGTGCTCGATGAGCAGGAAGGTGACGCCGCGCTCGGCGCTGGCCCGCCGGATGTTGTCCGCCAGCGAGTTGAGCAGGGTGCGGTTGACGCCGGCGCCCGGCTCGTCGAGCAGCACGAGCTTCGGTTCCGCCATCAGCGTCCGCGCAAGCTCCAGCAGCTTCTTTTGGCCGGTGGAGAGGTTGCCGGCGTATTCGTCGGCCAGGTGCGCGAGATTGACGAACTCCAGCACTTCCAGCGCCCTGGACTCGATGCGGCGCTCCTCCCGAGCCACGGTCCAAGGCGTGAGCCACGCGGCCCACATGCGCTCGCCACGCTGATTCGCGGGCACCACCGCCAGGTTCTCGAGCACCGTCAACCGCTGGAACTCCCGGGGGATCTGAAACGTCCGCATGATGCCGAGGGCGAAAGTCTGGTGCGGCCGCAGACCGCTAATGTCGTGACCGTTGCAGAGAATCCGGCCGCTCGTGAGCGGCAGCGCCCCGGAGATTAGATTGAACAGCGTGGTCTTGCCCGCGCCGTTGGGACCGATGAGGCCGGTGATCGTGCCGGGCATCACGTCGAACGAACAGTGGTCGACGGCACGCACGCCGCCGAAGTCCTTCACTACGTCGCGGACTTGCAGCAGGGGGTCGGCCGCCATCATGAGGCCCCCGATTCTTCCTGCGAGTCGCGCAACCTACCGTAGCGCCGCACGACGGGTCGCCGTGCGGCGCTCAACTGCCAGAGTCGCGCACCACCGACCCAGCAGTCGTGGGCCGATCCGACTTCGGCTGGGCCGTCGCGTCGCTAACCCCTCCAAAGGCGCTTTCCCATGCTGATGCGCGGCTCGACCTGGTAGCCATGGCGCTCGTAGAACGCGACCGCTGCCTCATTGCCTGCCACGATCTGGAGGTTGACCTTGATGCACCCGAGCTCGGCAAGGCGGGCCTCGGCGTGGCGCAGCAGTCGGGAGCCGATGCCGCTCCTCCGTTGGTCCGGCAGCACGGCGAGGGAATAGATCCAGCCGCGGTGGCCGTCGTATCCGGCCATCACCGTGCCGACCACCGACTGGCCGAGCCGCGCGACGAAGAACAGCCCATCGCGTTGCTCCAGCTTTTTCCTGATGACCAGCGCCGGCGCGTTGTGCGGGCTGTCGTAGGCGAATACCTCGCGCCACAGGGCCGCGACCTGCTCGAAATCACGTGAAGATTCGAACCCGTCGATGGCCGCGGCGCCGAGCGCTGTCATCGGCCGAGCGTAGCGGACAGGCGCCGGACACCCGCTGTGCGGGCGCGGGAATTGGGAGGGGCCTACGTGGACCCACACTCTTCAGCCGTGGCGGGCGACCGAACGCGCCTGTCCATGGGAACCGGAACTTGGCTCCGCCCTTAAGGCCCAACCGGACTGCATCGTGCCCGCAGCCATCTAGAACAAACCCTCGACGTTCTCCAGGAGGTTCCGCCACCACTCCCGGTCCGATCCACGGTCCGCTACGAAGTGGACGGCGTATGCGCCGTCTTCCTCTACCCGGAGCCATCCGGCGAGGGTCACCACACGGTCCTGGCGGATTCCTCGAAGGGCCTCCCACGGGTCGCGGACGTTCACGCGCTGCACGTACTCACCCCGGTCGATCTCCATCACCAGCTCGTCGATGCCCTTGGACACGACCGTGCCGCGGACTCTCACGCACCCATCGCGGAACAGGTCTCCGGCCACCGCGATCTGCGCGGGCGTCGGGATTGGGGGAGAGTTCAACGGACACGGTTTGTCGCGGGGCGAGAGCACGTCGAGGCTGAACAGGACGACCAGGGCCACCACCCCCGTGCCCAGCAGGCTAATCGCCCACATGAGGCACCCTCGAAGGCATCCGCAACCCTTGAGCTCTTCAGTCGGTCTCTCGCCTGGGTGCGGTTGATCCTCTTCCGATGGCGGGGCCGGGGCGCCTTCCAGAAGATTCCCCTGCGCTTCCGGTTCACGCGCAGTGTCCTGGACTTCATCGGCGGTCCTGGGGCAGGCAGTTGTCCCGGTATCCGGCAACTCCAATTGGACTTCGTCGGCGGTCCTGGGTCGGGCAGGTGACTCGGAGTCGGGCGACTCTTCTTCGAGCAGCTCAAGCTCGAGTTCATACCCCACCCCCGCGGCCGCCTTCGCCGCATCGCCCGACCGTCCGGCCAGCCACCACTCCGATGCATGCATGAAGGCGTGATAGGCCGCGTCCAGGTCGGCGCCCCGGAGTGGGGGCGCACTGCCCGAGCCAAACCACGGCGGAGCCTTGCCCGCGACGCCGAGCCACCGCTGGGCCGCATTCAGCCCGACGGCGTGGGCCAGCATGGAATCGGGTCTGTCCGCAACGCCCGCCAACTCAGGTCTGGCCAGGGACTCTTTCCAGCCAAGCCACTGACCGATCTCAGCCGCTCCCGCCGGCGTTGGCGTCAGCATGCCCGTCCTTGGCATCGTCATCTGCACTGTCGCAAACGAGTACCCGAGGCCTGCGAACGCGCCGATCAGGACGTTCGCCCACCACTGGTCCAGCCAAAGGGCCGCCCAAAGCCCGGTGCCAACACCCGTCAAGATGCAAGCGAGCATCCACCAGGTGCCTCCGTCGTCGGAGTTTTCCCGCCTGACCCGCACCGGGTTGTCGTGGAACAGGCCACGCTGCCGGAGGTAGTCCCCAATCTGGTCGCCGACGGCGTCTTCGCGCTTCTTGATCGCGTCATGGAGCGCATCAAGCGTTGTGGGGCGCGACGGCAGGCTGTCGCATATGGTTCGCTCCCACTCGTGCTGCGTGAGACCCTGGCGAGACAGCCGGTAGAGGAATCCGACCTTTGTTCCGACGGGCTCGATGCGCAGCGTGCCGCGCTGGCACATCTCGATGATGGAGGCCAGCAGGGTTGGGGTCCATGTCATGTGGCCTTGAAGCACTGATACCGCAGCCGCGGGCATCGAGTCGGGCCGAGGGGTCCCCGAATACCATGGGCTCGCCTGTGGGGGCCGGTACTCGGGCCAAAGCCACAGCGCGATGATGAGCAGCTGCGCGACGACGACGCCTATCGTGCGAAAGCCCCAGGCCGCCAGCTGCGCCAGGTCCATTTGCTGGAAGTCGGGAAAGCCGCTTTCGGCGATTGCCCCGCCTGGGTCCATTGCGAAGAGCAGGCCGACGGCGAGAATGACCGCCCCGGCTGTCGCCATGCTCACGACGGCCTACCTTCTCTGATCAGATATTCCCTTCCAAGACGGGCCAGACCATGATGGAGTACGCGCGGACCTGACGACAGGTCCAGCACGAGGGTCGATGTGAACGTTCTTGATTGCGTCAAGCGTGGTGGACGGAATGGGACTCGCCCCCCGACTACATTATGTCAATGTGTCGTCCTTACCGGCTGAGCCATTCGCGAATGGCGCAGCTCGCCGTGCGAGTGGGCCGCAGCGGACCTCGTCGGCGTACGCGCCCCCAGCGCGTGCGGCGCATACTTGGGGCGCGCGCGATCGAGAATCCGTCCCATGACCACGCCCGACCCGGTGCCGGTGTCGGTGACCGACATCCACCGAATGAAAGGCTGAGGAGGGGGCCTCTTGGCTTCAGCCGGCGCCGAGGAACGCATCCGGTACGAACCCGACGAGCGATGTCCGCCGTTGGTGGCGATTGGCGTCGGCATTCAGGGGGTTTTGCTGGCGCTCGCTCCGCTGGTGGTCGTCGCCGCCATCAGTGGCGTCGCGGCCGGCCAGGACGAGCGCCAGCTGAGGTGGACCCTGGTCGCGGCCCTGGCCGTCGGCGGCATCGTCACCATCCTCCAGGCGGCGCGCGTCGGGCGCGTGGGCCTCGGGCACATCATGATCATGGGGGTCACCCCCAACTACATCGCGGTCTCGGTGTTGGCGTTGGCGGAGGGCGGGCCGTCCACGCTGGCGAGCCTCCTCGTGCTTTCGTCGGTGTTCTACTTCGCCGTGGCGGCTTGGCTGCCGCAGTTGCGACGCGTCATGACCCCCGCCGTATCCGGCACGGTGCTGATGCTCATCGCGGTGACCCTGCTCCCGATCGCCTGGGATCGGCTGGTGGAAGTTCCTGACGGCGCGCCGGCATTCGGAGGACCGGGCGTCGCCGCCGTCACGTTGGTCGTCACCACGATCCTCGCCCTGCGTGCGCCTCGGCAATGGCGGATCTGGTCGCCGCTGGCGGGGATCGGGGCCGGCTGCGTCGCTGCGGTGCTGCTCGGCCTCTATGACTTCGGGCGCGTGGTCGACGCCCCCTGGTTTGGGCTTCCCGACGCCGGGTTTCCCGGACTGAACCTCACGCCGACGGCGGGGTTCTGGGCGCTGTTGCCGATGTTCCTGGTGGTAACCGTCGTCCAGTCGATCAAGGCCGTCGGCGACGGTGTGGTGGTGCAGCTAGTCGCCTGGCGCCGGCCGCGGGCGACTGACTTCCGTCTGATTCAGGGGACGATCTACGCGAGCGCGTTGGGCACGCTCATCGCAGGCCTGGCGGGCACGCCGCCCACGAGCGCGTTCTCGGCGTCGACGGTTTCGCTGATCAGCTTCACCGGGGTCGCCGCGCGCCGCGTCGCCTATGCCATGGGGATCATCCTCGTGGGACTGGCCGTCTTGCCCAAGCTGACGGGCCTGATGCTCACCATTCCCAACCCGGTGATGGGAGGGTTCCTGTTGACGGCCGTTGGCATGCTCTTCGTCGAAGGCGTGCGGACGGTCGCTCGCGGGGGGCTGGACGCACCAACGACCCTGGTGGTGAGCCTGGCGTTTGCGCTGGGCGTGGGATTCGAGCAGCACAACGTTCTTGAAGGCGTGGTCCCCAGCCCCTGGAGCTCGTTGCTTGGCAACGGCATCACCGTCGGCGCCGCAACCGCGATCGGCCTCACCCTCTTCCTCGAGGTCACCAAGCCCAAACGCCGGCGCTTCGAGGGTCGGCTCGACATGGCCGACCTGCCGCGACTCGACGCCTATCTGCAGGAGATTGCCGCGGCCATGCGGTGGAACGCCGCATCAACCGAGCGGCTGCGATCCGCCGGCGAGGAGACGCTTTCGAGCTTGATGCAGCCGGCTGACGGCCACGCCGAGGGCAAGCCGCCGCGCCTGGTCGTCACGGCAAGTCCCGAGGGTCCGGCGGTCGAACTCGAGTTCGTGGCCGCAGTCGACGAGGAAAACCTGGCCGATCGCCTGGCCTATCTCTCCGACCACGACGAGTCACCGGCTGAGTGGGATGTCTCATTTCGCCTGCTCCGCCACTACGCGTCCTCGGTCCGGCACCAGAAGTACCACGGCATCGACGTCGTCACCGTGCGGGTCGACGGATCGCCCTGACACCGGCTGACGCGATGGCTTCGGGCGGTCAGTCGCCGTCAAGCTCCGACAGAAAGCCACGCACCACCTCGGCGCAGGCTTGCGGTTGTTCCAGCTGCAGGAAGTGCGTCGTCTCAGGCAAAAAGTCGTAGTCGACCATGAGCACGTGGCTGAGATCGAAGGTCGGAAGATATGAATACGGCAAGGTTGGATCGGCGCCGACGACCTTGACGGGGCACTGCAGCGCATCGAAGTCCACCAACACGGCAAACGCGCTGGCGTAGTCGATGATTTGGGCCTCGAATTCGCGCGGGCATCGCAGCTCGAAACCCTCGCCGTCGGCGGACTTCCGCAGCGTGGCGCGCGCCACGAGATCGAACACGCCGGGGACGCTGCGGTAGTAGGTCGGAATGAAGCTCAGCAGATCCGCGAGCTGTTCCGTGCTTTGAAACCGCTCGGTGCGGCGACGGGCCGCGGCGGCCGTTCGCATGGCCGCGGCGTCAAAGTCTTCATAGCTTCGGCCGGGCTTGCAGAGCGGAGGGTCGAAGAGCACCAGCGCGTCGAATTCGCCGCCCGTGGTCGGCGACAGCAGGGTCGTAAGCGCCGAAAATGAATGGAATATGCCGACTTTCGGCTTGCTTCCGAAGTGTCGATCGATCGCTTGCATGATTCGGTCGTGATCGAGAACCAGCGTCGGCACGTTGTGGTCGGCCAGGGAAGTGACGGCGTTCCAGCCGTGATTTCGCAGGTCGTAGACGATCAGGTCGAAATCATCGGCCAGGAGCGACCAAAACGGGTAGTAGAGGTCGATTGCCAGACCGTTGCCGTGGCTCAGGACCAGCCGCGGGCCTGCCGGATTCCCGTGACGACGCAGCGTGACCACGGTGTCGTCGTCCACGCGCACTTCGTGAATGGAAAGCGGCTCCGGCACCTGCCACACGGTTTCGTCGGTCGTCATGAGTTCGCCGGCGTTTCCAGCGCGCTGCCGTTGCCGCGGCTGGGTCCGGGCGCGGCGCAAAGTTCGTGGGCGACGGCAGCGGCGAATTGGTCGTTGCTCAGATCATCCAGCCGCCACCGAACGCCCGGAATTTCGGGCGATTTCAACGTGGACCGGGTCGTGCCGCCGAGCATGGCCGACGGGATTTGAACGCGAGACGGATCCAGGGCCATGCCCTTCCCGTGGGCTTTGATCAGCGCTTCCTTCATCGTCCAGAGCTTGAAGAACAAGTGTGTCCGCGCATCGCCGCGCGTGCGGGCGAGTAGCGCTTGCTCCTGTTCGCCAAGCACGGTCTCCACCAGGAGATCGAGATTGCGGTGAGCGACGCGCTCCTCGATATCCACCCCCAGCCGGCCGGCCGGCGCGAACGCGATCAACCCATGGCCGCCGCTGTGGCTCACGTTGAAACTTTCGGGGACCGGCATCCCCTCCACCGTGGCAAACGGCTTGCCGTGCCGGGACTCCTCAAACGCCAACTGCCCGTTCTCGCACTCGAGCCGGCGACAGAGAATGGCGCGCAGGGCCGCGCGGCACAAGCCAAACCGGCGCCGGGGACCGGCGAACTGAAAACGTCGCCAGCGGGATTGCTCGGACTCATCCAGCCACCCCAACGCCTCGGCCTCTCGGGCCGCGTTCGGCGTCAGGTCGACGTGGATGACCGTCGCGTCGCCCACCAGCTTGAACGGGCGCCACCAGTCCCCGACACGCGAAGCACTCATGGTCTAGCCTGGCGGTTCGCGTCGGCTCCCCATGCGCAACAGCATGGCCCCCTCGCGGGAGCGTGACGCTAGGCGGCTTGGGCGTCGATGTACGCGGCCAGGTCCTTCAGGGTGCTGAAGCCCGCGCAGTCGTCGGGCGTGAGCGGGACGTCGAACTCGGCGACGATGACCTTGGCGAACGCCACGAAGTCCATGGAAGGAACCCCGGCATCGGAAAGGTTGGCGTTCAAGTCGTCCGGAACGGACACGGGCTGCCCGTCCACTTCGAGG
The DNA here is from genome assembly GCA_026708035.1 of Chloroflexota bacterium. Classification (NCBI taxonomy): domain Bacteria; kingdom Bacillati; phylum Chloroflexota; species Chloroflexota bacterium. The sequence continues at coordinate 289,156 of JAPOVQ010000006.1, forward strand.
TTCTCTGCAACGAGCTTCTGGATGCGTTCTGCCGTCGACGCCATGGATCAATCCTGTCCTGGAAACACCAGTTGGGCAAAGAGGCTGCCAGTGTAGTGAGCGGACGGAAGGCAATCAATGTGGCGGGAAGTGGGCGAGTTGGAGGCCGTCATTCCGGCGGAGAGATCGTCGAAGGGCCCCAAGCGGATTGCGGTCAAGCCTCGAACTGTAGGCTGGCTCCTCCACGTTCCAGTACGCGCCGGTCGGCCCGCGTCCTTCGAGTGTCATTCCACAGTCCCCACCATGTCTCTTCGAGCGAAGCGAGAATTCTAGGTGGGACGCGAGAAGGCGCGGCGTCCTTAGATTCCTCGCTGCGTTCGAATGACATTTCCGTCAAACCGGCGAAGGGCTTGCCCCGTGCGCGAGGTGGGGCCGAAATCTAGGCCCAGTGATGCCGGCGCTGGAAGGGATAGCTTGGCAGTGCAACCCGGCGCCGCGTCTCGCCCACGAACAGCGCTGGAAGGTCAATCCCGAGGCCGGCCTCGTACGCGCCGGCGACCGCCGCCACGAATCCGAATTCGGATTCCGAGCTCGGGCCATCGTCGGCCGGCTGCCGCAGGCTGCTGATCACGACCGGCGCTGCAACGGCTTCGGCGCCGGGCGCCGCATTCGGCCAGGCGGGAGCGACCTGCGGTCCCAGCGCCGCATGGGGCCCGATCTCGACGACTACGTCCACGCTCAGGGTTGCCAACGTCTCGACGCAACGGCCGAAGGCCGCCGGCTCGCGCGCCTGGCGATGCCAGTAGGCCGCATCGAGCGCGTCGTCCGATGCGAGCACACGGCCGGTTACGCCGCTGACCAGGGTCGACGACGGACTCGCAACCGCAACATCCTCGAGCGCGGCCTCCAGGCTGCCTTCGAGAGCCAATCCGGGTCCCGGCAGCGCCGACATGAGCGCGCCGCGCGCCACGGCAAAGCGCAGGCCGTCTTCCAGGCTCAACACTCCCGCCGCCTGGGCCGCCGCGATCTCTCCGAGCCCATGTCCCACCACCACGCCGGGCCGAATGCCCAGGCTCGCCCAAAGCGCCGTCAGCGCGCACTCCAGGGCATAGATGCCTGGATGCGCCCAGGCGGTGTCGTTCAAGTCGCCCGCGGCATCGCCCCGACCGAACATCACGTCGAGCAGCGACGCGCCGCGCACGTCACGGACGACCGCGTCACAGCGCTCCAGCACCGCCCGCGCCACCGGCTCGGTCTCGTACAGCGTCTGACCCATCCCGGGCCACTGGCTGCCCTGGCCGGTGTAGGCAAAGGCCACCCGCCGCGGCGTCTCCGGCTGCGGTTCGAACGGCGATTGGGCGATGGTCCGCAACCGCTCGCCCAGCGAAGCGGCGTCGTGGAACACCACGCCCGCGCGATGGTCAAGGTGACTGCGCCCCACGCTCGCCGTCCAGGCCATGTCCGCGAGGTCGGGACCGCCGACGGCGCCGTTGCTTGCGGCCGGCCCGCCTTGCTCGCCGAGCCATGCCGCGTAGCGTTCGGCCAGGTCTCGCAGCGCCTGGTCGGACTTGGCGGAAAGCGGCAGCAACCGCGTCCGGCGCTCGCCGATTCCGTCTGTCGCTGCCGGCAGGTCAGCCAGCGACTCGGGCAGCGACACCGGCACGGGCTGCCGGGCCCCGGTCGGGACGCCAACGTTGTCGGATGTAGCAGACGGGCCCTGCGGCGAGTCGTAGCCCGCCACGACGACGTTGGCGTTGGCGCCCGACATGCCAAACGCGCTGACAGATGCCAGGGGCGGCCGATCGGGAGTCTGCGGCCAGGGGATGTCGCTTGACGCCACGCGGACCGGCAGCCGGTCCCAGTCGATTTGCGTGCTTGGGGTGTTGAAATGCAGCTGCCCGGGAATAACCCCCTGGTGCATCGCCAGCACAGTCTTGATCAAGCTGGCAATGCCCGCCGCCCATTCCGTATGGCCGATGTTGGCCTTGACGGAGCCGAGCACCAGTGGGCGGTCCGCGTCGCGGCCCTGGCCGTAGACGGCCGCCGCCGCATGGACCTCGATCGGGTCGCCCAAGGCCGAGCCGGCGCCGTGCGTCTCCAAGTAGTCCACGTCCGCAGGCGCAACGCCGGCCCGCGAGAGGGCATCTTGAAGCAGCCTCTCCTGGGCCGGACCGTTTGGCACGGTGAGGCCCGCGCTTGCCCCGTTTTGATTGACCGCCGCGCCGCGAACGACGCCCCAAATTCGGTCGCCGTCCGCTTCGGCATCCCGCAAGCGCTTCAGCACCACCATGCCGCACCCGTCACTGCGCACGAAGCCGTCCGCGTCCGCATCGAAGGTCCGAGAGCGCCCGCTCGGCGACAACATTCCGAGATCGTTCAGGAACCGCGTGATTCCGCGGGACAGCGGGATACTCACGCCGCCGACCAGCGCCATATTCACCTCGCCGCGCTGGAGACCGGCCACTGCCTGGTGCACCGCAACTAGCGACGACGCGCAGACCGCGTCCAGTGGAATCGCCGGCCCTTCCAGCCCAAACACGAAGGCCAAACGTCCAACGGCCATGCTGCCGGCGGTACCGACAAAGCTGTCGGGCTGGCCGCTGGCCGCGATCACGTCGCGGTATTCGTTGCCGCCAAGCCCTACGTAAACGCCGGTGCTGCTGCCACGGAGTCGGTCCGGATCGATGCCCGCATCCTCGAGCGCGTGCCAGGTCGTCTCCAGCAGCAGCCGCTGGCGCGGGTCCATGCCGCGCGCCTCGATCGGCGAGATGCGGAAGAAGCGCGAGTCGAATTGCTCGATGCCTTGGATAAACGCGCCGCGGCGAAACACGGGGTCTTCGGCCGCCGGGTCTCCAAACAGCCCCGTCCAGGAACCGGCCATGTCGCGCGCCTCCGTCACGGGGTCCACGCCCGCTTCGAGCTGCCGCCAGAAGTCCAGCGGGTCGTCCGCGCCGGGGAAGCGGCATGCGATGCCGACGATCGCGATGCCGTCATCCTCTTGCGGGAACTGGGAAGCGGGCGCGGGCGCCTCCGGCTCCGGCGCCGGCGCGACGCCGCCGACCTGGCCGAGCTCGTCGACCAGATGGCGCGCGAGGCTGGCGACGTCCGGATAGTCGAACACCAGCGTGTTCGAGGCCACGTATTCGTCCGCGAACGCCCGGTTCAGCCGGTTTCGCAGCTCCACCGCCATCAGCGAGTCCATGCCCAGGTCGAAGAACCCGACCGTCGGCGAGGGCGTGGAAGTCAACCGCAGCACCGCCTGCAACTCCTGCTGCAGGAAGGACACCAGCACTTGCTCGGGATCGGCCGCCGGCGCACTTCGCAGTTGGGTCAGCAGATCATCCGACGAGGTCGCGGCATCGGCTTCGTCGTCGGCGCTTGAAGTGAGCATGTCTTCCAGCAACGGCGGGCGGTCCTGGACGGCCTCTTCGAAGACCGACCAGTCCATCGACATCACCACGGACGTCGTGGTGTCCTGGCGCACCAGCCGTTCGAGGGCCTGGATGCCCTGCTGCGGGGTAAACCAGCGCCCGCCCAGGGCCGCCCGCCGCTGCTCGATTCGTTCCCGTTGTTCGGCGGCTTCGCCGATCTCCGACCACGCGCCCCAGGCAATCGACTGCCCCGGGAGACCGAGCGCGCGACGGTGTCCGGCCAGCTGATCCAAGAAGGCGTTGGCCGCGGCGTGGTTGGCCTGGCCCGGATTCCCCATGACGCCGACCCGGCTGGAGAAGAGAATAAAGAGGTCCAGATCGCGGCCCATGGTTGCGCGATGCAGGTGCCAGGCGCCCACGATCTTCGGCCGCAGCACTCGCTCGAAGCTCGACCAGGTCTGATTGGTCAGCGCGGCGTCCGACAGCACGCCCACGCTGTGGATGACGCCTCCGAGCGGCGGTAGCGTTTCATCGATGCGCGCCAGCATGTCGTCGATTGCGTCGGTATCGGTCACGTCGGCAAGCTCGACCTCGACCCTGACCCCACGGCGGCGCAGGGCGTCAATGGCCGCCTGCGCCTCGGGGTCGGGGTTTCTCCGGCCATTCAGCACGATGGCGCCGGCGCCGTGCCCCGCCAGCCATTCAGCCACGGCGCAGCCGATGCCGCCGAGACCGCCGGTCACCAGGTACGAGCGGTCCTGCCGCAGTTGGCCCCGCAGCAGCGGCGGCGGCGTGAGGACGATCTTGCCGATGTGCCGGGCCGATCGCATGAAGCTAAGCGCGGCTCCGGCCTCGGCCAGCGGCCACCGGCTGTGGATGATCGGTTGCAGCTCGCCCGCCGACAGCCGCCCCATTACCTCTCGGAGCACCTCGCCAACCCAGGCGGGATCGGTTTTCTTGAGAACGTCCAGCTCCAAGATGTCGTAGGAAACGTCCGGGCGAACCGCGGCCATCTCTTCGTGGCTCAGGATGTCCCGCCGGGCCAGCTCGACGAACCGACCGCCCTGCGCGAGGCAAGACAGGCTGGCGTCGATGAATCCTTCGCTGGTGAGGCTGTTGAGCACCACGTCAACGCCCGCGCCGCCGGTGGCTTCCAGGATTTCTTCGCCGAATGTGGTCTGGCGGCTATCGAATAGGTGCTTGACTCCGACTGACCGAAGGTATCCCTGCTTGGGAGCGCTGGCCGTGGCGAAGACCTCCGCGCCGGCGGCTTGGGCCAGCTGGATGGCCGCCAGTCCCACGCCGCCCGCGCCGGCGTGAATCAGCACGCGGTCGCCGGCTTCCAGGCCCGAGTAGTGGTAGGACAGCGCGGCCGAAACGAACGCGCTCGGGATGGTTGCCAGGGCCGACACGGACATCGCCGACGGCGCCGGCGCCACCAATTCCTCGCGCGTGATCATTTCCGGCCCAAACGCGCCGAACCCCAATCCGACCACGCGGTCGCCGACGGAGACGGTCGACACGTCGGCACCGATGTCGAGGACATGGCCGCACATCTCCCGGCCCAGATCGCCCTCCTCGATGAAGCCGAGCGAACGGAACACGTCCCAGAAGTTGAGCCCGGTGGCCTCGACCGACACGCGAACATCGCGTGGCTCGAGGGAACGTACCGGGAGCGGCTTGATCTCTGGACTGTCGAATATGCCGCTCGAGTCCGGAGCCAGCACCCAGTCCGGGTCCGCCGGCAGCTCCAGCCGCTCGCCAGCGGCGTTGGGCCGAACCAGCCGCGCCACCTGGCGACTCCCCGAGCGGTAGGCGATGTGGTTTTCCTGGTCGGGATACAGCAGCTCATTGACGAGATCGGCCAACGGCAGGGGGGCGCCGGGGTCCAGATCGAGCATTCGCGGCTGCAAGTGGGCCGCTTCCAGCGTCACGACCTTGCCGAAGCCCCAGAGAACCGCGCCGGCAAGCTGTCCACGCTGCTCACGCTCGAGCACCTGCGCCCCGCGCGTGACGAACCACACGCCGTGTTCCGGCACGACGTCGGAGTCGGCCAGGCCTTGCACCATTGCCAACGCGCTCGCCCCGGCCTCGGTCACGTCCTCGAATACTTCCTCGGTCGCTGCCTGCCGGCCGTGGCCGTCGAGCCCCGCGAGATGCACGACGCCGTTGAACGGCACGTCTCCAGGCAGACCTTCGAGCAGCGATTGCCACGACTCGCGATTTCCGGGGTCCAAGGCGGTCTTGACGATCATGGAGCCGAGGGCTGCCGTGGCGCCGTTCTCGGCTCCGTCTCGACCTGCCAGGATGACCGTCTGGCTCCGCGCCGCCAACGCCGCCGCGAGATCCTCCGCGACGCCGCCGTGGTCCGACGTCAGGACCCACAGACCCGGGGCTTCAGCCACCTGCGCGGGACCCTGGGCCACGATGACGCCCTTGTCCAGCATTTCGAACGTGAAAGAATCATCGACCCCCAGGACCTCCACTCCCGTGAAGCCCACGTCGCCGAGAGCGCGCCGCCATACCGACGGTTCCGCCAGGGCATGGTGGGGCCGGTAGTCATCGGCGAACCGCCACCAGCCGTCCAATTGCCCGAAGGTGAGGTCCATCCAGCCCAGGCCGCGGAGGTTCTCGAGCGCCACCAGGTGAGCCGACGGCGCGAGCAGGTCGGCGCAGTGCGCCAGCGTCTCTTGGAGATAGCGGGTGGCATGGAGCACGTTGGAGGCGATCAGCACGTCGTAGCCGTGAGGATCGAAGCCCTGGGCTATGGGGTCCCGCTCGATATCCAACGGGCGGTAGTCGATGCCGTTGCTCCCGAACCGGGCCTCCGCCTCGGCGAAAAAGCCCGCCGAGATATCCGTGTAGGTGTAGTCGAATCGCCCTTCCGGAAGCTCCGGCAGCACGGACGCCGTGGCCGAACCGGTTCCCGCTCCGACCTCGATCACCCGGAGGCGCCGGCCTTGGGGCAGCGCGGCGACCAACGCCTGGATGGCCTCGGACAGCATCTGGTTCGCGGCGCGCGCCACCGGCGCCTTCAGGTACAAGTCGGCCGCCGTCGGTTCGCCGCTGCTGAACAGCAGCGTCAGCGGGTCCTCGTTGCCGCGCAGCACAGCGGCCAGGGCGCGGCCCGACCGCCGAAAGAGCCCGATCTCGATCTGACCGTCGGGATAGATCCCCGCCATTCGATCGGCGAACTCGTCCACATCGCGCGGCATGTGTTCCGGCAACGGGTCATCCGGCCCCACGAGCACCAGAAAGCCGGCCTCGGTCTCCTCCACCACCCCGGAGTTGGCGAGCATTTCGAACATGCGGCGAAATACGCGCTGGTGGTCCGGCAGGACGTCGAGCCGTTGCCGCAGATCCTCGGGGTCCACGACCTCGCCCGCT